>JAJZGK010000038.1 GCA_021798485.1 Pseudomonadota bacterium | reverse complement strand
TCCGGAAGCCGCATGCGGCTGACTAGCGCGTTGAGCGCGCCGGAGCGTTGCCGGAGCGCGAGCGCAGGCATAAGTGAGGACAAGCCAAGGCGGCGGCACGCCGCCGCCCGGCGCCTGAGGGGCATATCCGGAAGCCGCGCATGCGGCTGACTAGCGCGTTGAGCGCGCCGGAGCGTCCGGAGATGCCCTTGGGCATCGGAGGGCAAGTGAGGATAAGCCAAGCTGGCGGGACGCCAGCGCCCGGCGTCTGAGGGGCATATCCGGAAGCCGCGTAGCGGCGGCACGCCGCCTGAGGGACATATATTCAGTGATCCGAGCCGTGCAGGATCACGTCGGCCAGGCCGGTATCGTAGGCCAGGGCGTCGGCGGTGAGGGTGAGGGCGAAGGGAAAGCTTTGCTTGATCAGGCCCTTGCGTTCCAGGGCCACCCACACCGCCTGGTTGGCGAGGCCGGTGGCGTCGGCGGCCATCACCACGCGGCGGCCGATATGGAAATGGTTGCCGTGCGGCTGCGGGATATTGGCGATGAACACCTCGCCGCTGTCGGCGTTGCGGGTGGAAAGCTCGGGGTGGCGGGCCATTTCCTGCAGCAGGGTCAGGGTGCGCAGCTGCAAAGGGTTGAGCTTCAGGGGATTGGTTTTGGCGGGCATGAACAGCAGGTCCTTCAGGGGTAAAGCCGCGGCCACTGGGCCAGCAGCATCATAACGCAAAGATCGAAGGGAGAGATTTTGGGCAGGTTGCGCGCCTGTTCAAGGGAAAACAGCGCCATGCCGGCGCCTTCCTGCTGGCGCAGGGCCGGCAGGGCGGCCAGCGGCAGCGGCGCCAGGAACCAGTCGTTGCGCACGATGGGGCGCACCGGGCGGGGCAGGGTGTAAAGGGCGCGGTGGAACAGGGTCAGGGCGGCGGGCCGGTATCCCAGTTCCTCGTCCAGCTCGCGGCGCATGGCCTGTTCGGCGTTTTCCCCGGCCTCGGCATGGCCGCCGAAGCAGGCCCAGTGGCCGGGCAGGGCGATGCCGGGGATATCGTCGCGCAGCTGCAGCAGGAAGCGGCCGTCCTCGGTCAGCAGCAGGGCGGTCACGCCATGGGCGTCGGCCTGGGCGGCGGCGGCGGGATCGGGCGGCGGGAGGGGTGGCGGGGCGAAGGGCATGGCGGCGATCCTGCCCCATCTGCCGGGAGGCGGAAACAAAAAAGGGGCGCCCCAGTGGGACGCCCCTGATTTTGCCAGGAGACGGGATCAGTCGTGGATGATTTCGCCGTGCAGCGAGTAATCCAGGCCTTCCACTTCCTGCTCGGAGGTCACGCGCAGGCCCATGGTCTTGTCGATCACCTTGAACAGGATGAACGAGACCACGGCGCACCAGGCGATGGTTACCAGGATGCCTTCGGCCTGAATGCCCAGCTGGGCGAAGTTGCCTTCCAGCACGCCGGAGGTGCCGCCGATGCCCTTGACCGCGAAGACGCCGGTCAGCAGAGCGCCGGTGATGCCGCCGACGCCGTGCACGCCGAAGCTGTCCAGGCTGTCGTCGTAGCCCAGCATGTGCTTGAGGCCGGTGGCGCCCCAGAAGCAGACCACGCCGGCCACCAGGCCGATGATCAGGCCGCCGGTCGGGCCGACGAAGCCCGAGGCCGGGGTGATGGCCACCAGGCCGGCCACGGCACCCGAGGCGGCGCCCAGGGCCGAGGGCTTCTTGCGGATGATCCATTCCACGGCCATCCAGGTGCAGGCGGCGGCGCCGGTGGCCAGCTGGGTCACGGTCATGGCCATGCCGGCACGGCCGTCCGAGGTCAGGGCGGAACCGGCGTTGAAGCCGAACCAGCCCACCCACAGCAGCGAGGCGCCGATCAGGGCATAGGCCAGGTTGGCCGGAGCGAAGTTCTCGGTGCCGAAGCCCTTACGCTTGCCGATCACCAGGCAGCCCACCAGGCCGGCCACACCGGCATTGATGTGCACCACGGTGCCGCCGGCGAAATCCAGCACGCCCCACTTGGCCAGCAGGCCGGTGTTGGTGGCCCACACCATGTGCGCGATGGGCACGTACACCAGCAGCAGCCAGCCGACGGTGAACACCATCAGCGAGGAGAACTTGACGCGATCGGCCAGCGATCCCACCAGCAGGGCCGGGGTGATGATGGCGAAGGTCATCTGGAACATCATGAACACGGATTCGGGGATGGTGCTGCCGGGGAACAGCGTATCCTTGCCCATGCCGACCAGGAAGAAGCGCGACATGTCGCCGAAGAAGGGCGCGGTGGCGCCGTGGCCGTCGGTGAAGGCCAGGGTGTAGCCGATGATGCCCCACACCACGGTGACCAGGGCGGTGATGCCGAAGCTCTGCATGATGGTGGCCAGAATGTTCTTCTTGCGCACCATGCCGGCATAGAACAGGGCCAGGCCGGGGATGGTCATCAGCAGCACCAGGGCCGTGGAGGTCAGCATCCAGGCGGTGTCGGCCTTGTCGAGGGTGGGGGCCGGCGCGGGGGCGGCGGGGGCGGTCTGCGCCAGGGCCTGGCCGCACCACAGCGTGGCGGTGACGGCGGCCGATGAGGCCAGAGCGGTAATCTTGCGGGACATCTTGTGCATCTGTTGCTTCTCCCGTTTAGAGCGCGGCATCGTCGGCTTCGCCGGTGCGGATACGCACCACCTGGGCCAGTTCGCTGATGAAGATCTTGCCGTCACCGATCTTGCCGGTGTTGGCGGCCATGCGGATGGCATCGGCCACCTTCTCGACCAGATCGTCGCTGACGGCGATCTCGATCTTGATCTTGGGCAGGAAGGAGACGGCATATTCCGCGCCGCGGTAGATTTCGGTTTGTCCCTTCTGGCGGCCAAACCCTTTGACCTCGCTGACGGTCAGACCTTGCACGCCAAGGCCGGAAAGGGCTTCCCGGACCTCGTCGAGCTTGAACGGCTTAATGATGGCGATGACGTATTTCATCGAATCCCCCGAAAGGTTGTCTATCGATCGCCGGAGGAGGCCGTAAGGCGCCCAGGGCTTGCCCCCATGATTTCAAGAAGCGTGCCAGTCGCGGATTTCCGCCTTTTCCGCACGGCTGATTTGCCTAGGAATGAGTCGTTCGTGTGCGGCTGCACAAAAAATAAACTGCCACAAAATGATGTTGCCTTTTATTTCATCTTTTGTGGCGTGAGTGGTATTTTTGAGGCAGAATCAAAGGGCTGGGGGAGGAGGACGCCGCAGGAAAAAGGGATGCTACCCCTTGACCGCTCTTGTGAAAGCGCCGGGCTGTCGCCTTATTTGCACATATGAATGCGTGTGAACCCATTCCCATTCATGGAGGCGTTTAAGAAATGAATTCAATCCGTTCCAAGCTGATTACCGCCGCCCTGGCCGTGATCGGTGCCTGCGCCATGGGCATCGTCGCCCTGGGGCGCGGTGAAACCGTCAACGCCGTCTGGCTGGTGATCGCCGCGGTGTCGGTCTATCTGATTTCCTATCGCCTGTATGGTCTGTTCATCGCCAAGCATGTGCTGTGCCTGGATCAGGCGCGGGCCACGCCGGCGGTGCGGCGCAATGACGGCCTGGATTTCGTCCCCACCAATAAATATGTGCTGTTCGGGCACCATTTCGCCGCCATCGCCGGGGCGGGGCCGCTGGTGGGGCCGGTGCTGGCCGCCCAGATGGGCTATCTGCCGGGCACCCTGTGGATTTTGCTGGGCGTGGTTTTTGCCGGCGCCGTGCAGGATTTCATGGTGCTGATCTTCTCGTCGCGCCGCGACGGCCGTTCGCTGGGCGATATCATCCGCACCGAAATGGGGCCGGCCGCCGGGGCCTTGGCCCTGGTGGGGGTGCTGCTGATCATGATCATCATCGTGGCCATCCTGGCCCTGGTGGTGGTGAAGGCGCTGGCCGGCAGCCCGTGGGGCACCTTCACGGTGGTCTCCACCCTGCCCACCGCCATCCTCATGGGGCTCTATTGCCGCTATATCCGGCCCGGCCGCATCGGCGAAATGTCGCTGATCGGCTTCGTGCTGCTGATGTCGGCCCTGGTGGGCGGGCAGTATGTGGCGCAAAGCCCGGTGCTGTCGCCCTTCTTCACCTATAATGGCCGTCAGCTGGCCATCGCCATCATGATCTACGGCTTCGTGGCCTCGGTGCTGCCGGTGTGGCTGCTGCTGGCCCCGCGCGATTATCTCACCACCTTCCTCAAGGTGGGCACCATCGTCGCCCTGGCCATCGGCATCGTGGTGGTGCTGCCCGATCTCAAGATGCCCGCCGTCACCAAGTTCATCGACGGCACCGGCCCGGTGTTCAAGGGCTCGCTGTTCCCGTTCCTGTTCATCACCATCGCCTGCGGCGCGGTGTCGGGCTTCCATGCCCTGATCAGTTCGGGCACCACGCCGAAGATGCTTGAGAACGAGATGCAGGGCACCTTCATCGGCTATGGCGGCATGCTGATGGAAAGCTTCGTGGCCATCATGGCCATGGTGGCGGCCAGCGTCATCGATCCCGGCGTTTATTTCGCCATGAACAGCCCGGCCGGGGTGATCGGCACCGATCCGGCCCATGCCGCGGCGGTGATCTCGTCGTGGGGCTTCGTGGTCACGCCCGACATGCTGGTGCAGATCGCCCAGGATGTGGGCGAGAAAACCATCATGTCGCGGGCGGGCGGCGCGCCCACCCTGGCGGTGGGCATGGCGCATATCTTCTCGCACGTGATCGGCGGCAAGGCGCTGATGGGCTTCTGGTACCATTTCGCCATTTTGTTCGAGGCCTTGTTCATCCTGACCTCGGTGGATGCCGGCACCCGCGTGGCCCGGTTCATGATCCAGGACATGGTGGGCGTGCTGGTGCCGTCTTTCCGTGAAACCCGCAACTGGTTCAACAATGTGCTGGGCTCGGCCCTGGCGGTGGTGTTGTGGGGGTATTTCCTCTATGCCGGCGTCACCGATCCCCTGGGCGGTATCCATACCCTGTGGCCGCTGTTCGGCATTTCCAACCAGATGCTGGCCGGCATCGCCCTGATCATGTGCACGGTGGTGCTGTTCAAGATGAAGCGGGGGCATATGGCCTGGGTGCCCATGCTTCCGGCGGTGTGGCTGCTGATCTGCACCCTGACCGCCGGCTGCCAGAAGGTGTTCAGCAGCGATCCGGCCATCGGCTTCTGGGCGGCGGCCAACCGCTTCGATGCCGCCCTGGCCCAGGGGCAGGTTCTGGCTCCGGCTCAAACCCTGGATCAGATGCGCCAGGTGGTGCTGAACAACCGTATCGATGCCGTCATGGCCGCCATGTTCGTTTTGCTGGTGTTGGCCATGGTGGTGGCCGGGGTGGTGTCGGTGCTGAAAGCCCGCCGCGACCCCACTGTGACAACCCATGAAATCGGTGCCGATGTCCGGGTGCCGGGGATGGTGGGAGATGCTTGAGGACTTTAAGACCTTTGCCAGGGCGGTGCGGCAGACCGGGCGTCTGATGGTCGGGATCCCCGACTACGACACCTATGTCGGCCATTGCCGGGCCACCCATCCCGATCAGCCGGTCATGAGCTACGAGGAGTTCTTCCGCGAGCGTCAGGCCAGCCGCTACGGGCTGGGGCGCAACGGCATGATGCGCTGCTGCTGAGCGGTGGTGCAAAAGAAAGCCGCCGTCCCGCGTGTGCGGGGCGGCGGCTTTTCCTTGAGAGGAGGCTTACCTCAACTCGCATTTCTCGGCGGCCACATCGGCGAAGCCGCGGTTGACCGAGGTGGTGATGGTCAGGTGCAGTTCGGCATTGCCGCGCAGGGGCACCGAGCGTTCCAGGGGCAGCTTGCCGCCGATATCGGGCAGGCGCTGGCCCGACTGGGACAAATGCAGCCGCACCGGCAGGTCGGGGTCGAACCAGGATTCGCGGCCGTTGTCGGCGCCGATGCCGTCGGCCGAGACGTCGATGCCGTCTTCCAGCCGCGCCGTGGCCGAGCTGGCCTGGGCGTGGGCCTTGGGCGTGCGCACCAGGAAACGGCGCACCGGCAGGGCCTGGCATTGGCGCGGCAGCGGCGCCGTGCGCAGCAGATAGGAAATGCGCTTGGGGTCGAAGCCTTCGGCGATGCGGGCCTGGGCGGCGGCGATGATCTCTTTCATGTCGTCGCTGGGCTTGGTCTGCTCATAAAGGCTTTTGATCTGTTCGGCCTGCTTGCGCTGCTCGTTCAGGGCGGCGCGGTCGCCTTCCGCCTGCTCCTTGGCCTTGGCCACCTCGCTGGTGGCGCTGTCCAGCTGCGCCTTCAGGGCCGCCACCTCGCCCTTGGCGACGCGGTAACCCACTTCGTAGGCATAGAAAATCAGCATGCCGAAGACCCCGCCGGCCACCAGCACTTTCAGAAAGATGCCGAACAGGCGCCTGCGGCGTTCTTCGTTACGTCGGCTTCTACGGCGTTGCATAATATCGTCTCTTCGTCCCGGATCCCGAATATAGAACGGGGAAACCTTAGCGGATTGCGCTCTCGCCCACCAGCTTGTAAAGCCGCTGTTCCCGCAGTGCCGCCACCGAAAGAAGCTTGACCGAGGTGGGGTCGTCCACCCGGCAGAGGCGGGCATGGGGCGGCGTGTCGCCGGCGGCCGGCATATCCTCGACGCGCCAGACCAGGGGGGAGCCGTTCTGGCGGTAATGCTGTCCGGGCTGAACGCCGGAGCGGGGGCTGGCCATTGTTTTTTGCAATCCCTGTCGGTGTCCCTGGCAAGGCGGCGTGTTTAAAGGATGCGCGGGGGCCTTGTAAAGAAGATTGGCGGCAAGCATCCATCGCAGTCTGTGGTAAGCTCCAAAAAATGGAGCTTACCCGATGGGGTGGGGGGCGTCATACCCGGGCAAAGCCGGGGGATTGGCGTCCTTCCGCTATTGGCATGAAAATTGCGTTACGTTCTGGGCTTTATGTTTGGCGTCTGAGGTGTCTGGGAATGCATTGGCGGATCTTGTGTGATTTCGATGGCACCATCGCCACAAAGGATGTGACCGATACCCTGCTGGAGCGCTTTGCGCTGGATGGTTGGGAAGAGATCGAAACCTCGTGGAAGGCGGGGCTGATCGGATCGCGCGATTGCATGGCCCGGCAGGTGGCGCTGCTGCGCGCCGACAAGGAAACCCTGGACGCCGCCCTGGACGAAATCGACATCGATCCCGGCTTTCCCGCTTTCGTCGCCCTGTGCCGCCGCGAGGGGGTGCCGCTCACCGTGGTGAGCGACGGGCTGGATTACGCCATCCGGCGCATTCTCACCCGCCATGGCCTGGGCGATCTGCCCATCGTCGCCAATCATCTGGAACAGGTGGACGCCGAGCGCTATCAGCTGTCCTTTCCCTATGCCAATGCCGGCTGCGCCAAGGGCAGCGGCACCTGCAAGTGCAAGGTGGGCGAAAGCCTGACCGCCGGTGGCGCCATGAGCCTGCTGGTGGGCGACGGCACCTCCGACATGTGCGCCGCCGGCAGCGTCGATCTGGTGTTCGCCAAGGACAAGCTGCTGAGCTATTGCCGCGAGGAGGGGCTGCCGGTGGTGGCCTACCGCGATTTCGCCAATGCCACCCTGCAGCTGGCCGACCTGTTGGATGAAACCCCCGGCGCCGCCGCCTGGGCCGCGCCCGCCCAATAGGGCGTTTCCTTATTCCCTTGCCTTCGGCCGCGCTCCCCTGCCGGCGGAATGGAGTGTTCACGGCGGCCCCTGTCACCGCCGCCGTTTCATATTGGAGTATCCTGAGTGATGACCGAAAAGACCGAAGCCGAACTGTTGCGCGACGAAGCGGAGTATTGTTCCTTTGGCGATACCGTCCACTACATCGATCCGCCGAAGATCTTCAGCCGCTGCGAGGGATCGTACCTTTATGATTCCGCCGGGACGCCGTTCCTCGATCTGCAGATGTGGTATTCGGCGGTCAATTTCGGCTATGCCAATCCCCGCCTGAACGAGGCCCTGAAGAAGCAGATCGACACCCTGCCGCAGCTGGCCTGCCAGTATCTGCACAAGGAAAAGATCGAGCTGGCCACCAAGATCGCCCAGCGCGTGCAGAAGACCTACGGCAGCAAGGGCCGGGTGCATTTCAATGTGGGCGGCTCGCAGTCCATCGACGACAGCCTGAAGCTGGTGCGCAACGCCTGCGGCGGCAAAAGCCTGATGTTCGCCTTCGAGGGCGGCTACCACGGCCGCTCCATCGGCGCCTCGGCCATCACCTCGTCCTACCGCTATCGCCGCCGCTACGGCCATTTCGGCGACCGCGCCCAGTTCGTGCCCTTCCCCTACTGCTACCGCTGCCCCTACGGCAAGAAGAAGGACGATTGCGGCCTCTACTGCGTCGATCAGTTCGCCCGCATGTTCGAAACCGAATATTACGGCGTGTGGGATCCCAAGCACGGCTCGGCCGAATATGCCGCCTTCTATGTGGAGGCCATTCAGGGCACCGGCGGTTATGTGGTGCCGCCCGCCGGCTATTTCGAAAAGCTGAAGACGGTGCTCGACGCCCACAAGATCCTGCTGGTGGACGATGAGATCCAGATGGGCTTCTACCGCGCCGGCAAGTTCTGGGCGCTGGAGAACTTCAACGTCAAGCCCGACATCATCGTGTTCGGCAAGGCGGTGACCAACGGCCTCAACCCCATCGCCGGGCTGTGGGCGCGCGAGGAACTGATCAATCCGCAGATCTTCCCGCCGGGCTCCACCCACTCCACCTTCTCGTCCAACAGCCTGGGCACGGCGGCGGCGCTCGAAACCATCAAGATGATGGAAGAGACCGACTACGAAACCATGACCAAGGAAAAGGGCGCCTATTTCCTGGCCGGGATCCGCGAGCTTTACAAGAAGCACAAGATCATCGGCGATGTGGATGGCCTGGGCATGGCCCTGCGCATCGAAATCACCGGCGAGGACCGCTTCACCCCCGACAAGGCCATGACCGACAAGATCGTGGATATCTGCATGGCGGGTGATCTCGATGCCGGCGACGGCAAAAAGGTGGGCCTGGTGCTGGATATCGGCGGCTACTACAAGAACGTCATCACCCTGGCGCCCAGCCTGCACATCACCACCGGGGAGATCGATCTGGCCATCCGCCTGCTGGATCAGGCCTTCACCCGCGCCACCCGCTAACGGGAGGCTTAAAGGCTCGCGGCGGCGCGGAAGGCCGATCCCTTCCGCGCCGCCGGCCGCTTTCGACCAAGAGTTCAGGACCATTGTTTGATGAGTAACGCCCACAGCCCGAAAAGCCTGTTCGAACGCAAAACCTGGTGGCAGCGTTTCAAGCTGAGCACGTTCGGCGCCATGCCGTGGTCCGGCCCCGGTTCGGTGCGCGCCGCCGATCTGTCGGACAGCATCACCGATGCCCGCTTTTACATGCCCGGCGGCAAGGCGGCGGTGCTGCTGATCCATGGCCTGACCGGCACCCCCACCGAAATGCGTTTCATCGGCAAGGGCCTGGCCAATGCCGGCTTTACGGTCTACGGCATGCAGCTGGCCGGCCATTGCGGTACCGAGGCCGATCTGGTGAAAACCTCCTGGCCCGACTGGTATGCCAGCGTCGAGGCCGCCTACGAAGAGGTGGCGGCCAAGCACGAGGTGGTGTTCGCCGCCGGCCTGTCCATGGGGGCTTTGATGTCCATGCATCTGGCGGCGCAAAAGCCGGAGCGGCTGAAGGCCATCGGCCTGATGTCCGTCACCTTGAAGTACGATGGCTGGTCGATTCCGCGCCTGTCGTTCCTGCTGCCGCTGTTTTTGCACACGCCGCTGGGGCGCAAATACCGCTTCGTGGAAAACTTCCCCTACGGCATCAAGGATGAGCGGCTGCGCCATCGCGTCGTCACCAACATGCTCGACGGCAATTCCGCCGAGGCCGGCAATCTCGGCATGACCGGGCTGTCGCTGCGCCAGCTGCTGACCTTCGTCGAGGTGGTGAAGGCGGAGATGCCGGCCATCGGCACGCCGGCCATCATCCTGCATGCCGCCGAGGACGATGTGGCCAGCGTGAAGAACGCCAATTATCTCGAGGATCAT
Organism: Pseudomonadota bacterium; assembly: GCA_021798485.1. Taxonomy (GTDB): domain Bacteria; phylum Pseudomonadota; class Alphaproteobacteria; order Rhodospirillales; family Magnetospirillaceae; genus JAJZGK01. The sequence continues at coordinate 8,066 of JAJZGK010000038.1, read as the reverse complement.
CTGGGCGGGCCGCGCAAGAAGGTGCTGTTCCACGACAGCTATCACATGCTGACGGTGGACCAGGAGCGCGGCAAGGTGGTGAAGGAACTGGTGGACTATTTCCGCCAGTACTGCGCGCCCGAGGATCTGGAAAAAGTGGGGCGGGCCGGCGGCGCAAGCCAACCGGTATAACCAGGGAACGGACGGGGAGCGGCATGACGCGGCTGCTGCAAGGTTTCAAGACATGGCTCGGCACCATGCAGGGCAAGCTGATCATCGCCTCGCTGCTGATCAGCTTGGTGCCCACCGCCCTGGCCGCCGATATGACGGTGCGCCTGGTGCAGGGGGTGATGGATACCGACGTGGAATCCTTCCTGCACGAAACCTCGCTGCTGTTCTTGAGCAATTTCAAGGAAAACCGGCTGGAAGGGGCGGCCCTGGCCCATTTCCTGTATGAAACCCATACCGCGTCCGATCCGGTGGTGCGGGCCAATCCGGCCTTTCTGCGCATGGCCGAAACCATGGGCTACGGCGTGATCGTCACCTATGACCACAACGATCACACCGTGCTTTATTCCAATTATCCGGTGCGGCATTTCGAGATTCTCTCCAGCCAGGAGGGCAGCAATCTCTACAGCCTGCACATGGCCAACCGCAGCCCGGTGATGACCGGCGGCGTTTACACCTATCAGGCCGGCGGCCATCAGTACGACATTCTGGTGGGCAACTGGCTGGACGAGAACTTCATCGAGAATCTGCGCTCGGTCACCTCCATCGATCTGCGGCTCTATTTCCGCCTGAAGAACGGCTTCCGCCTGATCTACGCCTCGCGCACCGATGTCGAGCCCGGCACCATGCTGACCGGCGACGCCGCCGAGGCCATGCTGCACGGGGTGGAAAGCTATTACGATCCCCAGGCCGAGGATGGCCGCTTCCGCGTGGAATATCTGCCGGTGCGCAATGCCAGCGGCCAGGTGGTGGGGGTGGTGTCGGCGGGGCTGCGGGTGACCGAGGTGCCGGCCATCGGCGATCTGCCGGTGCATATCATCGTTTCGGTGTTCCTGACCGGCGCCGTGCTGACGGCGGTGGCCGGGCTGTTCGTCACCCGCCGGCTGTCGCGGCCGCTGCGTTCGCTGTCCAAGGGGGTGCGCTCCATCAGCGAGGGCGATTACGGCCAGCGCGTGCAGGTGCAGGGCAAGGACGAAGTGGCCGAACTGGCCGAATCCTTCAACATGATGGCGGAAAAACTGGGGCAGCTGCAGGCGCTGGAGGCCGAGCTGCGCCGCCGCGACCGCCTGTCGGGCCTGGGCGAGGTGGCGGTGGGCATCGCCCACGAGGTGCGCAATCCTTTGGGCACCATCAAAACCTCGGCCGAACTGGTGCGCAAGCGCGACGGCGTGGCCCCCACCGACGCCAAGCTGCTGGGCTACGTCATCGACGAGGTGCGGCGCATCGACAGCCTGATCGAGGAGTTTCTGTCGTTCGCCAAACCCCGGCCGCCGCTGCTGCGGGCCATGCGCCTGGCCACGGTGGTGGAACGGGTGGCCACCTTCTGCGAACCCGAACTGACCCGGCACGGCGTGGCTCTGACGGTGGAGGACGAAAGCCACGGCGCCGAGATCCTGGGCGACGAGGATCATCTGTTCCAGGCCTGCCTCAATCTGGTGCTGAACGCCATCGACGCCATGAAGGACGGCGGCCGCCTGCGGATCAGCCTGCGCCAGGAGGGGGAGCGGCTGCTGCTGGCCTTCAGCGACAGCGGCCTCGGCATTCCGCCGGAACTGCAGGAAAAGATCTTCAATCCCTTCTTCACCACCAAACCGCGCGGCACCGGCCTGGGGCTGGCCAAGGTGTTCTCGGTGATGGAAAGCCACCAGGGGCGGGTGGATTGCCGCAGCGTTCCCGGACAGGGCAGCGTGTTCACGCTGATTTTGCCGGTTTTCATGCGAAAGGGCGAGAATGCCGCACACCATTCTGCTGGTTGACGACGAGGCCCGCCTGGCCGATGTCACCGCCGTGGCCCTGGAAGAGCTGGAGTACCATGTGCTGACCGCCACCAGCGGCGCCGAGGCCCTGTCCCTGCTGGAAGCCGAGCCGGTGGATCTGCTGCTGACCGATCTCAGGATGCCGGGCCTGTCCGGGCACGAGCTGATGCTGGCGGCGCGGCGCCTGCGCCCCGAGCTGCCGGTGGTGGTGATGACCGCCTACAGCTCGGTGAAGGATGCGGTGCAGGTGATCAAGGAAGGCGCCTTCGATTACGTGAGCAAGCCGTTCGAGATCGACGATCTCGATAAAACCCTGAAAAACGCCCTGAAGCTCTCGGATGTTCTGGCCAGCAACGAGCGGCTGCGCAGCGAGCTTGAGGGGCGCTATCGTTTCGAAACCCTGGTGGGCAGCAGCCCGTCGTTCCGCCGCGTTATCGAAAGCATCGCCGAGGTGTGCGAAAGCCGGGCCAATGTGCTGCTGACCGGCGAATCCGGCACCGGCAAGGAACTGGTGGCCCGGGCCATCCACTACAACAGCCCGCGCAAGGATCGTCCCTTCGTGGCCCTGAACTGCGCCGCCATTCCGGAAGGGCTTTTGGAATCCGAGCTGTTCGGCCATGTGAAGGGGGCCTTCACCGGCGCCGTTTCCACCCGCGAGGGCCGCTTCGCCCAGGCCGACGGCGGCACCCTGTTCCTGGACGAGATCGGCGACATGCCGCTGCCGGTGCAGGCCAAGATCCTGCGGGTGGTGCAGGAGCGCGCCTTCGAGCGGGTGGGCAGCACCCAGACCCGCCAGGTGGATGTGCGGCTGATCGCCGCCACCAACAAGGATCTGCAGGCGGCGGTGCAGCAGGGCGCCTTCCGCGACGATCTCTACTACCGCCTCAATGTCTTCCCCATCGCCCTGCCGGCCTTGCGCGACCGCGCCGAGGATGTGCCGGCCCTGGCCGCGCATTTCCTCGATGTTCTGGGGGTGGGCATGGGCAAAAGGCTGGATGGCTTCACCCCGGCCGCCCTCAAGGCCATGCGCGATTACGGCTGGCCCGGCAATATCCGCGAACTGCAAAACTGCGTGGAACGCGGCCTGATCGTGGCCAAGGGGCGGCTGGTGGATGTGCAGGATCTGCCGCGGTACCTCTTCGCCAACCAGCAGCAGGTGGTGGAGGGGCCGAAATTCCCCATGAATCTCGATGAGGAACTGGCCCGCCTCGAGCAGGACTTTCTGCTGGCCGCCCTGAAGCGCAGCGACGGTGTGCAGGTGGCGGCGGCGCACTTGTTGGGCATCAACGAACGAAGCCTCTGGCATCGCATCAAGAAATACGGCATTCAAATCACGCGCCGGGCGGTGGGCGACGGCCCTTAAAGCCATTCTCCGTCAAGATCCGGCCCTTTTCCTTCGAGAGAACGTCATGATGAGCCTTTCCCGTACCCTGTCCGCCCTGGCGGCCGTGGCCCTGCTGGCCGCCGCCCTGTTTTCCGCCCCGGCCGCCCGCGCCGACGAGGTGGCCGACGCCCAGGCCCTGGTCAACCATCTGATGGGCGACGCCATCGCCACCTTCGGCGGCAAGAGCCTGCCCATGGCCGAGCGTGGCCGGCAGCTGCGGCGCATGATCACCCAATATGCCGATGTGGATCTGGCCGCCAAGGATATCCTGGGCCGCTACTGGGCCAAGGCCACGCCGGCCCAGCAGGCCGAGTTCAGGGGCCTGGTGGTGGATTACGCCGTGGGCTCGTGGAGCCGCCAGCTCTCCGATCTGCCCACCAACCAGCAGGTGGAGTTCACCACCAGCGAAACCACGCCCTCGGGCCGTTTGCTGCTGCATTCCCTGATGCACAGCAATGATGTGACCCCGGTGGACTGGAGCATCGCCCATGCCGCCGACGGCCATCTGGTGATCGCCGATGTGGCCATCAGCGGCGTCAGCATCGTGCATACCATGCGCGCCGATTTCGGCACCATCATCCGCGCCAACGGCGGCCAGCTGCCGCCGCTGTTCCAGGCCCTGCGCACCAAGATCGCCAGCTACGGCACCGCCGGACAGAACTGAGGCTCGCTCCCTGATACCCGCCCCGCAAGGGCCGGTATCAGGGCAGGAACTGCTCGTCCAGGATGCGTTCCTCCAGATTGTGCTCGGGGTCGCACAGGAGATCGAGGGCGATGGAGCGGTCCTCGCGCACATCGACGCGGATAACGTCGCGCACCTCGGTGAAATCGGCCACCGCCAGCACCGGACGCTTCTGATCCTCCAGCACTTCGAAACTGACGGTGGCGCGGTGCGACAGCAGGGCGCCGCGCCAGCGCCGGGGCCGGAAGGCCGAGATGGGGGTCAAGGCCAGAACGCCCGCTCCCATGGGCACGATGGGGCCGTGCGCCGACAGGTTATAGGCGGTGCTGCCGGCCGGGGTGGCCACCAGGCAGCCGTCGCAGATCAGCTCCTCCAGGCGGACGCGGCCGTCGATGCGCACGCGCAGCTTGGCGGCCTGGCGGGTTTCGCGCAGGAGCGACACCTCGTTGATGGCCATGGCCTCGTGGATGGTGCCGTCGGCGGTGCGCGCCGTCATGGCCAGCGGATGCAGATGCACGGTCTCGGCGCGGTTCAGCCGCTCCATCAGATCGTCCTCGGCATATTTGTTCATCAGAAACCCCACCGTGCCCCGGTTCATACCGTAGATGGGCAGGCGCCGTTCCATCTGGCGGTGCAGGTTTTCCAGCATGAAGCCGTCGCCGCCCAGGGCGACGATGACATCGGCGCGGTCGGGCGGGGCGGCGCCGTAGCGGTGGGTCAAATGCTTCAGCGCCCGTTGCGCGGTTTCGTTTTCGGCGGCAACGAAGGTGACGTTCTGAAAAGGCATGATGCGGGGGGCTTTGCGTGAAAAGCTTCTCAGCGGAAGCGGGGACGGCTATATCGTAAAGCAATTTTCCGGGCAGGGGAACGTTCCGCCCCGCCCTTCGTACCAGGCTGGAGCCAGAATGCCGCACCGTTTTCATCCTTCCATCCTGCGGGAATACGATATCCGCGGCGTGGTGGGGACCACTCTTGCCGATGCCGACGCCGAGGCGGTGGGCCAGACCTTCGGCGCCCTGGTGATGCGGGCCGGCGGCCGCGTGGTGTGCGTGGGGCGCGACGGGCGTTTGAGCTCGCCGGCGCTGGAGGCGGCGCTGGTGCGCGGCTTGGCCTCGGTGGGCATCGAGGTGCGGCGCATCGGCTGCGGCCCGTCGCCCCTGCTGTATTTCGCCACCCGCCATCTGGGCGCCGATGGCGGGGTGATGGTGACCGGCTCGCACAATCCGCCCGATCACAACGGCTTCAAGCTGGTGTTCGGCGGCAAGCCCTTCTTCGGCGAGCAGATCCGCCGCCTGGGCCGGGTGGCCGAGGCCGAGGATGTGGCCCCCGCCCTGGGCGGCAAGGCGGTGGAGACCGACCCGCGCCAGGCCTATCTGGCCCATGTGCTGCAAGGCTTCCGGCCCGGCCGCGCGCTGTCGGTGGTGTGGGATTGCGGCAACGGCGCCACCGGGCCGCTGGTGGAGGCGCTGGCCGCCCGGCTGCCCGGCCGCCATCAGGTGCTGAACGGCGCCGTGGACGGGCATTTCCCCGCCCATCATCCCGATCCGGCCGATCCGGCCAATCTGCGGCAGCTGGCGGCAATGGTGGCCGAAAGCGGCGCCGATCTCGGCCTGGCCTTCGACGGCGACGGCGACCGCCTGGGAGTGGTGGCGCCGGGCGGGCGGCTGTTCGCCGGCGATCAGTTGCTGATGCTGCTGGCCGAGGAGGTGCTGGCCGAGGCGCCCGGCGCCCTGATCCTGGCCGACGTCAAGGCCAGCCAGACCCTGTTCGACCATGTGGCCCGCCTGGGCGGCGTGGCCGAGATGTGCCGCACCGGCCATTCCCTGATCCGTAGCCGCATGGCCGAAAGCGGGGCGCGGCTGGCCGGCGACATGAGCGGCCATATCTTCTACGGCGCCCCCTCCGACGGGGTGGACGACGCCCTTTACGCCGCCCTGCGCCTGCTCGGCCTGGTGGCGGGCTGGCCGCCGGGCGAACTGGCCCGCCGCTTCGACGCCCTGCCGCGCCTGTTCGCCACCCCCGAGCTGCGCCTGCCCTGCCCGGACGAGCGCAAGGCCGAGGTGATGGCCGCCCTCAAGGCCGCTCTGGCGGCGCGCGGCGAACCCAGGGTGGAGATCGACGGGGTGCGCGTTTCCACGCCCGACGGCTGGTGGCTGCTGCGCGCCTCCAACACCCAGCCCGCCCTGGTGGCGCGCTGCGAATCCGCTTCCGCCGCCGGACTGGAGCGGTTAAAGCAACGTCTTTCGGCCGAACTGGCCACATTTGGGATGGAACTCTGACCATGGTGCAAGGCGCTTCGCCTTTGATTCTGGCGTCGGCCTCGCCGCGCCGCCTCGATCTGCTGGCGCAGATCGGCCTCGTTCCCGATGCGGTGGATCCCGCCGATATCGACGAATCGCCGTTGCCCGGCGAACTGCCCGCCCCCCACGCCGCCCGTCTGGCCGAGGCCAAGGCCCGCGCCGTGGCCGCCCGCCATCCCGGCGCTTATATCATTGCCGCCGATACGGTGGTGGCCTGCGGCCGCCGCATCCTGCCCAAGGCGGAAAGCGAAGCCGAGGCCCGCGCCTGCCTGGCCCTGCTGTCGGGGCGGCGCCACCGCGTGCTGGGCGGGCTGTGCGTGCTGGCGCCCTCGGGGCGCATGGCGCAGCGGCTGGTGACCACCGCCGTCACCTTCAAGGTGCTGGAGAGCGGCGAGCGCCAGGCCTATATCGCCTCGGGCGAATGGCGGGGCAAGGCGGGCGGCTACGCCATTCAGGGGCTGGCGGCCATGCATGTGCGCCAGATCGTCGGCAGCTATTCCAACGTGGTGGGGCTGCCGCTTTACGAAACCCACGCCCTGCTGACGGGATTGGGCTATGGCCCGCGTTGAGACCCTGCTGATCTCGGCGGCGCCGGGCGAGCTGCGCCTGGCCCTGCTGGCCGAGGGCCGCGCCGTGGAATTCCGCGTCGATCGCGGCGCCGCCGCCCCCGGCGATCTTCTGCTGGGGCGGGTGCTGTCGGTGCAGCGGGCGCTGAACGCCGCCTTCGTGGATATCGGCCAGCCGCTGCCGGCCTTCCTGCCCCAGGCCGCCGGCCAGACCGAGGGGGCCCGCCTGCTGGTGCAGGTGACCGCCGCCGCCCGCGGCGGCAAGGGGGCCGAGGTCACGGCCTCGCCGTCGCTGCAGGGCGGGCTGCTGGCCTATACCCCGTCGCGGGCCGGGCTGAATTTATCGCGCCGCATTCTCGAGGAGACGGAGCGCAGCCGGCTGTCGTCGCTGCTGAAAGGGCGGCTGCTGCCGGGCGAGGGCGTGGTGGTGCGCACCCAGGCGGCAGGCGCCTCGGAACAAACCCTGCTGGACGAGCTGGACCGCTTGCGCGGCGACTGGCTGGGCCTGGAAGCCGAGGCCGCCGCCCTCCAGCCGCCGGCCCGGCTGCGCGCCCCGTCGCCGCTGGCCCGGCTTTTGGCCGAACATGCCGGCCTGCGCCGGGTGGTGACCGACGATGCCGCCGCCCTGGCGGTCTTCAAGGCCGATTTCCCCGCCGCCGAACTGTGCCCGCCCCGCGCCGGGCCGCTGTTCGAGCAGTTTCACTGCGCCGATGACTGGGACCGCGCCCTGGCGCCGCGCCTGCCGCTGCCGGGCGGCGGCGCCCTGCTGTTCGGCACGGCGGCGGGCATTACCGTGATCGATATCGACAGCGGCCGGAGCAGCCCCGCCGAGGCCAATCTGGCGGCGGTGGCCGAAATCGCCCGCCAGCTGCGCCTGCGCGGCCTTTCCGGCCATGTGCTGGTGGATGTGATCCCCATGCGGGAACGCAGCGCCCTGGCCCGGGTGACCGAGGCTTTGAAGCAGGCGGTGTCCGGCGATCCCACCCCCACCCATGTGGTGGGCACCACGCCGCTGGGCATGATCGAGCTGACCCGCGAACGGCGCGGCCCGGCGCTGGCCGAGATGCTGCTGGCCGAAGCGGCGCCGCAGCCCTCGGCCGACAGCCTGGCCCTGGACGGCCTGCGCCGCCTGCTGCGCGAGGCCGAGGCCAGCCCCGGCCGCCGCCGGGG
>JAJZGK010000261.1 GCA_021798485.1 Pseudomonadota bacterium | reverse complement strand
CGGCCTGGACCCCCGCCGGGCGCCGGCGTCCGGTGTCGCAGGCCCTGCGCGCCTACGCCGCCATGACCACCAGCGCCGCCCGCGGCGCCGTGCGCGACGTGGGCCAGGTGGAGCGGAAGGGCTGAAGAAAACGCGGCGGGCGTCATCATGGCCTATATCGAGTGGCAAGACTGCATGTCCACCGGCATTCCGCCGGTGGACAACGATCATAAAACCCTGGTGAGCCTGATCAATCAGGTGCACAGCTGCATCGGCAGCCCGGATGAATATGGATCGCTGGGCAGTCTGCTGCTGGTTTTGGCCGATTATACCGACTATCACTTCCGCCGCGAGGAACGCCTGCAGGAAGAGGCCGGATATCCGGGGCTGGAGGCGCATAAAAAGCTGCATGCCCGCCTGACCGGGCAGGTGCGCGAGATGATCCGCCGCTTTGAAACCACGCCGGGCAGCGTGCGGGCGCGCGATCTGCAGAAATTCCTGGAAGACTGGCTGGTGGATCATATCCTGCGCCACGACATGCCCTATACCCGGTTCGTTCTGGGCAATCAGGCCGCCTACGATGCCGCCGAGGCGGTCAGCATCAGCCAGCTGCGCGGCGGCGCCCCGTCGCCGCGCGAGGACTGGGACAGCATGCGGGTGCTGGTGGTGGACGACAACACCCATTTCCGCATCCTGATGGAAACGGTGTTGAGCGGCGTGGGGGTGGGTATCGTGAAAACCGCCGAAAGCGCCGCCCTGGGCTACGAGCTTCTGGCCCGTCAGCCCTTCGATCTGGTGATCACCGATTGGTGGATGGCCGGGGTGAACGGCGTGGAGTTCGTCAACCGGCTGCGGGCGTCGATGGATCCCATCGTGGCCAATGTGGGGATCATCATGGTGACGGCCCGTTGCAGCGAGGATGTGCGGGCCCAGGCCCTGGCCGCCGGGGTGGATGATTTTCTGGCCAAACCGGTCTCGGCGCGCGAGTTGCTGCAGGCGGTGTCGCGCGCCGTGTCGGCGCATCGGACCTGAGCGTATATAAAGGATCGGATAAAGATTATGACTGTGAAGAAACTGGCGCCGTGGGCGGTCTTGCTGGTGCTGGCGGCCGGTGGGATCTACAAGCTCGACCGTTATTTCGCCGCCACCGTGGATTGGCCCATGGTGGTGCTGAATGCCCAGTCGGCGGCCATCACCTCGCGGCAGGAAACCGGCAATCTCACCGGCCCCGATGTCAGCGCCGCCCTGAAGCAGGCCTTTGCCGCCAAGGGCATCGGCGATCGGGTGACCCTGGTCAGCAATGATGGCGGCGCCACCGCCGCCGTTCTGGTGACCGGGCTTTCAGCCCGCAGCTGCCATGGCCTGGAACACCATCCCGAACTGAAGGATCACTTCACCCGGATCGAGGTGGTGGGCGGCGCCTGCGCCGATAACGCCAGCATGCGTTTCTGGTTCAAGTAGGATCGGCAAGGCGGCACCACACCGGAGTGTGGTCCGAGGCTTTGTCCCAGCCGCGCGGGGTCTTGTCGATCCCGGCGGCGGTCAGGCGGTCGGCGGCCTGGGGCGAGGCCAGCAGATGATCGATGCGCAGGCCCAGATTGCGCGGCCAGGCGCCGCCCCGGTAATCCCACCAGGAGAACTGCGCCGGCTCGCGGTTGAACACCCGGAAGCAGTCGGTCAGCCCCAGATGCAGCAGGCGGCGGAATTTTGCCCGCTCCTCCAGGGTGTAGAGCACCTGGCCGGTCATGGCCGAGACGTCGAACACATCGTCGGGGCCGGGGGCCACGTTATAATCGCCGCCCAGCACGAAGGGGGCCTCCGCGGCCAGCAGGGCCTGGGCGCGGGCGTAAAGTCCGTCGAGAAAGCCCAGCTTGAAGGGGAATTTCTCGGAATCGGTGGCCTGGCCCATGGGCACATAGACCGAGGCCACCGTCAGCCCGCCCTCCAGGCGGGCCTCGATATAGCGGGCCTCGCCGTTGTCGCCGGCCAGGCCGCGCGCGGTTTCCACCAGGGGCAGGCGCGACAGGATGGCGACGCCGTTATAGGTTTTCTGCCCCGAGACGGCCAGATGCCAGCCGCGGCTTTCCAGCTCCAGGCGGGGGAAATCCGCCTCCTGGCATTTCAGTTCCTGCAGCAGCGCCACATCGGGGCGGGCCTGATCCAGCCATTGCAGCAGATGGTCGAGGCGGGCCTTGATGGAATTGACGTTCCAGGTGGCGATGGTCAGCATGAAGGATCCTGGCGGCGGTGGGGCGGGCCCTGTTATGGCGCCGCTGCGGCGGTTTTGTCCAGAGGGGGCAACCCGGCGAACGAGGGGGAAAACGACGGTGCGGAAAATCGGGCTTGGGGGGCTGTTGATCCTGCTGCTGACGGGATGGCCGCTGACGGCGGCGCGGGCCGGCGGCTGTCCGGCCGTGCCCGGTCTGGCGCCGCCCCGGCTGGAGTTCCAGCTGCTGGCGCCGCGCATGCGGCTGCATCACGATGTGGATCTGTTCGGCCTGCCCCGGGTGGCCGATCACATGGAGCGTCCGCCGCGCGGCTGGGCCCTGCAGGGGCTGACGGTGGCCAGGGCCCGGCTGACCCTGACGGCGCGCTGGCGGCAGATGGCCTTGCCCGGCGGCGGCGGCGTCTGTGTGTGGCTCGATAGCGTCAAGGCGGTGATGGGGGTGCCGGAACAGCAGGTTTATATCGCCGCCGATTATCCCGCCGGCAGCTGCGAATATAACGCCATTTTGCGGCACGAGCGCCTGCATGTGGGCATCAACGCCAGAACGACGGCGGCCTTCGCGGCGCCGATGCGAACGCTGCTGTGGCAAACCATCCTGGACAACAGGCCGCTTTTGATCCGGCGGGATCACGTGGACCCGGCCACGGTGATCGGGCGGCTGCAGGACGGCGTGCGGCCCGAACTGGCCCGGCTGCAAAGTGTGCTGCGGGTCCGCAACGGCGTTATCGACACGCCAGAGGCCTACCGCCGCCAGCAATTGCAGGCCGGCTGCCACCGCTGGCGCATGCGCTAGCAGGGTGCGGAAAAGGAAATCTCCTCTCCCCGGTGGGGCGAGGGCTTCATCTTTCCGGGATCTGCGACTTTTTCCGCAGCCTGCTAGACCGAAAAACTGCTGCCGCAGCCGCAGGTGGAGGTGGCGTTGGGGTTCTTGATGGCGAAGGCGCTGCCCACCAGATCCTCGACGAAATCCACGGTGGCGCCGGCCAGGAGGTCGAGCGAGGTATCGTCCACCACCAGGGTCACGCCATGCGCCTCGAACAGGTGGTCGTCGTCGCCCTGCTTGTCGTCCAGGGCGAAGCCGTAGGAAAAGCCCGAGCAGCCGCCGCCCGACACCGACAGGCGCAGCATCAGGGCCTCGTTGCCTTCCATCTGCTTCAGCTTGGCTACCCGGCGGGCGGCGTTTTCGGTCAGGGCCACGGTGCGCGGCAAAACCTCGGCGGCGGCGGTTTCCATCACGGAAAAACTCCAGAAATTCAGGCTCCCGCAGGGGGGGACGGGATTGATCAACCCCATATGTAAGGCGGTTGCGGCATTTTTTAAAGCATGATGACTTGTTAAGCCGGCTTTGTTTATCTAAAGTGAGCTTTAGTTGAGGCGGAGGGCGGCGCGGTGTCGGCGGATAAAAGCAGGCTTTACAGCAGTTCGGAGCTGGCCCAGGAGTTCGATCTGACGGCGCAGGCCCTGCGGTTTTACGAGGAAAAGGGCTTGCTGTCCCCGGCCCGGTCGGGGCGGGCGCGGGTTTATACCTACCGCGACCGCGCCCGGCTGATGCTGATTTTGCGTCTGCGCCGCTTAGGGTTTTCGCTGGAGGATATCGGCGAATATCTGGCGCGTTACGGCAGCGGCGGCGGCCAGTTTCACTATGGACTGCAAAAGATCCAAGGCCGCCTGGCCGATCTTTACCGCCTGCGGGATGAAATCGACACCACCATCGCCGAGCTTGAAGCCCTGGAGGGCGAGGCGAGGGACCGGCTGAACGGCCTGTCCGTATCATAAACGGGGCGCAACAGAGGAGACCACCCCATGCCGCAGGACCGAACCGGCGCTCCTTGAACCAGGAGCTTTTGCACAGACCGGAAGATGATGGGCGCGCTCCGGAACCGCGGCGTGAAGGCTCTCGCCCGTCCTGATCACAAAAAATGTTTGGGAGCATGTCATGCTGGGAAAAATGATGTCGCAGCCGCTGCTGATACCGGCGGTGCTGGAACATGCGGCGCGGTTTCACCGCGAAACCGAGATCGTCTCGCGCCGCGAGGATGGCGGCCTGCACCGCTATA
>JAJZGK010000260.1 GCA_021798485.1 Pseudomonadota bacterium | reverse complement strand
AACGGCGCTGGGCAAGCTTCTGCTGCAAAAGGGCTCTTATTTCGAACCGGCCCCGGCGGGCGTGGACTGGCTGGAAAAGGCGGCGGGGCAGGGCTCGGGCGAGGCCCGGCTGGCCCTGGCCTACCGCTATCGCGCCGCCTATTGCGGCAATGGTCCGCTGGCCCGGCGCGACAAATGCGAAAAATCCCGCCGCTGGTTCCGGGCCGAGGCCGAAACCGGCGACGTGGAGGCCATGACCAGCCTGGTCTTCATGCTGCCGCGCCCGCCCTTCAACGATCCCGCCGCCGCCTACTATTGGGCCCTGGTGCGCGAACGCCAGCAGGGCCTGCCGCCCACCGCCTGGGTCGAGGATGCCGCCTGCCTGAAGGCCGGTCTGCCGGGGCGGGTGGCCCAGGCCGAGGAGGGCCGGGCCAACGGCTGGCAGGTGCGCTGGGCGCGGGCCGAGTAAGATTCCGCTTGGATTACGGGTGCGCTTTCTCTTATGGTGCCGCCTCATGATCGCTGGAGGCTGGTTCGTCTCTGCTTTGAGAGACGTTGCCAATCGTATGATCGGGGCCGCCGTTTGAGGCCGCCCGCGCATGACGCAGTCTTCTCTGACAAAGAGTCCCTCCCGCGTGCTTTGCAAGCGCCTGTCCACGGCTGGACGGGCCGATTTTTCATGCCGAAGGGATTCTATCCGTGTCATTTGCCGATCTTTCCTTGCATCCGCTGCTGCTGAAGGCCCTGGAGGCCGAAGGCTATACCGAGGCGACGCCGGTGCAGGCCGCCGCCATTCCCGCCGGTCTGGAGGGCCGCGATCTGCTGGCCACCGCCGAAACCGGCACCGGTAAAACGGCGGCCTTCCTGCTGCCGGCCTTGAGCCGCCTGGTGGACAAGATGCCGCGTCCGGCCGGGGCGCCGCGCATCCTGGTGCTGGCCCCCACCCGCGAACTGGCCCGCCAGGTGCTGCAAAGCGCCCGCGTGCTGGGCAAGTTTATGCGTCTCAACACCGTGGAGCTGGTGGGCGGCATGCCCTACCGCGATCAGCTGCGCCTGCTGGCCCGTCCGGTGGATGTGGTGGTGGCCACCCCGGGCCGCCTGATCGACCATGTGCAGCGCGGCCGCCTGTTCCTGGATGGCGTCGAGGTGCTGGTGCTGGACGAGGCCGACCGCATGCTGGATATGGGCTTCCTCGAGGATGTGGAGGCGGTGGCCGCCGCCTGCGGGCCGCAGCGCCAGACCATGCTGTTCACCGCCACCCTCGATCAGCGCATGGGCCGTCTGGCCGAGCGGCTGCTGAAGGATCCGGTGCGGGTGGCGGTGGAACGCACCGAAACCGCGCCGCTGATCGAGCAGCGTCTGCATCATGCCGACGATCTCACCCATAAGCGCCGCCTTCTGCACCATTTCGCCGACCAGTCCGAGGTGTCCAAGGCCATCATCTTCGCCGCCACCAAGCGCGATGCCGATACCCTGGCCCGCGAACTGCTGGATGCCGGCCATGCCGCCGGCGCCCTGCACGGCGATATGAGCCAGGGCCAGCGCAACCGCACCCTGGAGCAGCTGCGCCAGGGCCGCATCCGCCTGCTGGTGGCCACCGATGTGGCGGCGCGCGGCATCGATGTGCGCGACATCAGCCATGTCATCAATTTCGATCTGCCCCGCGTGCCCGAGGATTACGTGCACCGCATCGGCCGTACCGGCCGGGCCGGGGCCGAGGGCGTGGCCATTTCCCTGGCCTCCCGCGCCGACCGCGAGGCCCTGCAGCGCATCGAACTTTATCTGAAAACCCGCATGGCGGTGCATGTGGTGCCGGGGCTGGAGCCCAAACGGCCGCTGAGCGCGGCTCCCGCCGCCCGCCCCGCCGGCAAGGGCCGTCCCTTCGTCAAAAGCGGCAAGGGCCGTCCGGGCGGCAAGCCCGGTGGTCCGCGCACCGACCGTCCGCACGCCGACCGTCCGCATCAGGGGGCCGGGCACGGCCATGCCGCGCGGTCGGGCGAAGGCCGCAAGGAGGGCGGGCAGGCCCCGCGTCCGCGCAAATCGGCCGGGCGGGGGTAATCATTCCCGGTTGATAACGATCTCGGGCGCCGGGCAGGGATAAACCCCATCTTGCTTTTCCCGGCGCCCGACGCGATTCTGACGGCATCATGGATGCTTTTCCTCGGGCCGGCCGGATCGTGGCGGTGCTGGGCCCCACCAATACCGGCAAAACCCATCTGGCGCTGGACCGCATGCTGGGGCATGCCAGCGGCATGATCGGCTTTCCCCTGCGCCTGCTGGCGCGGGAGAATTACGAGCGCATCGTCCGCCTGAAGGGGGCGGGCGCGGTGGCGCTGCTGACCGGCGAGGAAAAGATCCTGCCGCCGCATCCCCGCTGGTTCGTCTGCACGGTGGAAAGCATGCCGCTGGACCGCCCGGTGGAATTCCTGGCGGTGGACGAGATCCAGCTGTGCGCCGATCCCGATCGCGGCCATGTCTTCACCGATCGCCTGCTGCATGCCCGCGGCCGCGCCGAAACCATGTTTCTCGGCGCCGATACCATCCGGCCGCTGCTGCGCCGCCTGGTGCCGGGGGTGGAATTTCTGGCCCGGCCGCGCTTTTCCAGCCTGAGCTATAGCGGGCCGCGGAAATTGACGCGCCTGCCCGGCCGCTCGGCCATCGTGGCCTTCTCGGCGCAGGATGTGTATGCCATCGCCGAGCTGGTGCGCCGCCAGCGCGGCGGCGCGGCGGTGGTGCTGGGGGCCTTGAGCCCGCGCACCCGCAATGCCCAGGTCGGGCTCTATCAGGCCGGCGAGGTGGAGTATCTGGTGGCCACCGACGCCATCGGCATGGGCCTGAACATGGATGTGGATCATGTGGCCTTCGCCGCCCTGCGCAAGTTCGACGGCCGGGTGCCCCGCGCCCTCGACGCCGCCGAGGTGGCGCAGATCGCCGGGCGGGCCGGGCGGCATATGAACGACGGCACCTTCGGCACCACCGCCGATCTGCCCGGCATCGACGACGATGTGGTGGAGGCGGTGGAAAGCCACGCCTTTCCGCCCCTGAAGCGCCTGCACTGGCGCAATGCCGATCTGCGCTTCACCTCGGTGCCGGCGCTGCTGGCCTCGCTGGGGCGCCTGCCCGACGATCCCGGCCTGATGCGGGCCCGCGACGCCGACGATCAGCTGGTGCTGCAGGCCCTGGCCCGCGACGACGAGGTGATGGCCCTGGCCAATCACCCCGACCGGGTGCGGCTGCTGTGGGAGGTGTGCCAGGTTCCCGATTTCCGTAAAATCCTGGCCGATCATCACAGCCGCCTGCTGGGCACCCTGTTCCGCCATCTGGCGGCCCGTCCCGGCCGCCTGCCCGCCGACTGGCTGGAGGCGCAGGTGCGCCGCCTCGACCGGACCGACGGCGACATGGACACCCTGACCGCCCGCATCGCCCATGTGCGCACCTGGACCTATATCAGCCACCGTCCCGGCTGGGTGCCCGCCGCCGCCGCCTGGCAGGAGCGCACCCGGGCCATCGAGGACCGCCTGTCCGACGCCCTGCACGAGCGGCTGACCCAGCGCTTCGTCGACCGCCGCACGGCGGTGCTGGTACGGCGGCTGAAGGATCAGGACGATCTGCTGGCGGCGGTGGCCGGGTCGGGCGAGGTGCGGGTGGAGGGGCAGTTCGTCGGCACCCTCGACGGCTTCCGCTTCCAGGCCGATCATGCCGAGGGGGCGCATGCCGTCCGCGCCGTCAACGCCGCCGCCCAGCGGGCCCTGAAAAGCGAAATCGCCCACAGGGTCAGCCGGCTGGCCGCCGAGCCCGACGAGGCTTTCGGCCTGGACGGACAAGGCCGCATCCACTGGCGCGGCGCGGCGGTGGCGCGGCTGGCGGCGGGGCCGGACATGCTGCGGCCCGTGGTGGCGCTGCTGCCCTCGGATCTGATCGCGGCGGCGGCGCGCGAGGCCTTGCAGCGGCGGCTGTCGGCCTGGCTGCGCGATCATCTGGCCCTGGCGGCGGCGCCCTTGATGCGGGCGCTGGCCGCCGCGCTGCCGGGTCCGGCGCGGGGGCTGGTCTATCAGCTGGGGCTGGGGCTGGGTTCGATGCCGCGGGCCGGGGCCGAGCCGCTGCTGGCGGCGCTCACTCCCGGCGACCGCAAGGCCCTGGCCCGCCTGGGGGTGCGTCTGGGGGTGGAAAGCCTTTATCTGCCCGAGATGCTGAAGCCGGCGGCCCAGGCCCTGCGCGCCCTGCTGTGGTCGGCCTGGGCCGGGCGCGAGGTGCCGCCGCCGCCGCCGGGCCGGGCCTCGCTGGTGATGGCGGACGGG
>JAJZGK010000037.1 GCA_021798485.1 Pseudomonadota bacterium | reverse complement strand
CAGATGCCCGGCGGCCTCCTGGGCCAGGTCGCGGCTCAAGGCGGCCAGGGCCGGGCTTGTGCGCCCGGCCAGCAGATCGGCGGCGGCCACGCCATGCCGGGCCAGCAGATCGCCGGGCAGGATCACCCGGCCCTGCGCCGCCTGGAACGGCAGGGCCCGCAGCAGCCCCACCAATCCCCAGGCCATGCCGGCCTCGTGGGCGGCGCGGACGGTCGGCTCATCGGCGCCGCCCAGAATACAGGCCGAAAGCTGCGCCAGCCCCGAGGCGGTGGCCTCCACATAGTCGGTCAGGGCCTGGCGGTCGGCGAAGGGATCGGGCTCCAGATCGGCCTGACGCTGCTGCAACAGCCGGATGAACAGCCGCTGCGGCAGGCCGTGGGCGCGGATCACCCCGGCCAGATCATCGGCCAGCGGGTGATCGCGCCGGTCGGTCCCGGCATAGATGGCCTCCAGCTTGTCCTGCCACCATTGCAGGCGGATGCGCCCCATCAAGGGTTCGCTCACCAGTTCGCGCACGCGGGCGATTTCGCTATTGAAGGCATAAAGGCAAAACAGCGCCTCGCGCCGGGCGGCGGGGGCCAGCAGGGCCAGCACGAAACGGTCGCGGTCGTAACGGCGCACATCGCGGGCGGCCAGCGACAGGGAAGCGGGATCGGGTTTCAAAACGGCCTCGTCAGCAGCAATCGCCTCTATATAGGCAGCGGCGGCGCTTTGCGTAACCGGAATCTGCCGCTACGATGCCGTTGCGAAACAGAAACGGAAAGCGCGCGGGCATGACGGTGGTCGTCATCGGCGCCGGGGTGGCCGGGCTAGCCTGCGCCCTTGCCCTGGCCGATCATGAACAGGATGTGGAACTGCACGAGGCCGCCCCCCAGGCCGGCGGGCGCTGCCGGTCGTGGCGCGATGCCCGCCAGGGCGTCATCCTGGATAACGGCAGCCACGTTCTGGTGGGGGGCAACCGCCACGCCCTGGCCTATCTCCGGCGCATCGGCAGCCGCGGCGGCCTGGCCCCCGCCCCCGTCACCCTGATCCGGGCCGATGCCGCCGATGGCCGGCGCCGGTCCCTGCCGCCGTACCGGCTGCTGCCCGATCTGGCGCGCAGCCTGGGCCAATTGCGCCATCCCGGCCGCGCCAGCGTGGCCGACCGATTGGTCGGGCTGGAACATTACCGCGATGTCTGGTCTCCCTTGTGTCTGGCGGCATTGAACACGCCGCCCGCCCAGGCCTCGGCCCGGCTGTTCGGGGCCGTTCTGGCCCGCAGCCTGTGGCAGGGCCCCTGGGCCGGGCGCCTGCTGCTGCCGCAACGCGGCCTGTCGGAGATTTTCGTGCAGCCGGCCCTGGAGACCTTAAGCGATCTCGGCGTGCAGATCCGCCTTGGCCATCCGCTGCGCCAGGTGATCTTCCGCCAGAACCGGGTGGACGCCTTGCGCTTCGACGATTACGACCGCCATCTGTCACGGCACGACCGGGTGGTGCTGGCCCTGCCCTGGCACCGCGCCGCCACTTTCCTGCCGCACCTGCCCGCGTTGCCGGGCCGGGCCATCATCAACGGCCATTTCCTCTGCCGCGACGGCGCCGGGGCCGACCACGGCCCCATCGGGGTGGAAAACGGCCTCGCCCAGTGGCTGTTCCGCCGCTGCAATGTTGTTTCGGCCACCATTTCGGCCGCCGACAGCCTGCTGGACTGGCCGGCCGAACTGCTGGCCCGGCTGCTCTGGCGCGATATCGCCCGCATCACCGGGCAAAGCCGCCCGCCCGCCGCCTGGCGCATTTTCAAGGAGCGGCAGGCCACCTTGCGCCACGATGCCGCCACCAATGCCCTGCGCCCGGCCAGCCGCCAGGGCCGCAACCTGTACCTGGCCGGAGACTGGACCGCCACCGGCCTGCCCTGCACCCTGGAATCCGCAATTCTTTCGGGAAAAACAGCCGCAAAACAACTGATTGAAGATTTATTTTAATTTACATCAAAAGCTGCGCTTAACCCCGATTCGTCTTGACATCCCGCCTTCACATTTCGCATTTGTTGCGATAGGCCCCTTCGATCTGCAAGAAAAAAATAAAAGGGGGCAAGGCAACGCGGGAGACGAAGAATGCCTTTTGACGACAGTGCGGATCAATTGCACGAATTTGCCGCCGGCGTGGTGCGGATGGTGGATTCCTTGAGTATCGAAGTGGCCGAAATCGCCGGAAATATCGAAGGCATGGCCAGTTTCGTCCGCCATCAGGAGGACTTGTTCGCCCATTTGCGGGAACTGACCGGCGGCCTGCGCGACGCCATCGCCCGCATCGATGCCGCCGGGCAGGAAACCAATCAGGTCACGGAAGCCGCCTCGGCCCAATCGGCGGCCTCGATGAGCGCCGCCGCCGCCGCCCTGGGCGATGTGCAGAAGCTGGCCGGATCGGTGCAGGGCATCGAAACCCGCCTGCAAACCCTGGGGCAATCGCTGTCCGCCGTGCGCGGCATGTCGAAAAACATTCAGACCATCGCCCGCCAGACCAATCTGCTGGCCCTGAACGCCACCATCGAGGCGGCCCGCGCCGGCGAAGCCGGAAAAGGCTTCGCCGTGGTGGCCTCGGAGGTCAAGCATCTGGCCCGCCAGACCGATACCACCACCACCGGCATCGATACCACGGTGAACGAGCTGTCCGGCAATATCGGCCAGCTGATCGATACCAGCAGCCAGACCGTGCGGGTGGCCGGCTCGGTCAACCAGGGGGTGGGGGTGATCAACGGCGCCCTGGAAAGCTTCAACTCGGCCATGAGCGCGGTGGGGGAAAAGGTGGAAACCATTTCCGGCGCCGCCAGCGCCAGCATGGGCCATTGCCGCGATGTGTTGAGCCAGATCGATGATTTCAGCGAGGGCGTGAAGCGCACCGCCCAGGATCTGCGAACCGCCGACCAGCGCATTCTGACGGTGCTGGAACGGGGCGAGGATGTGATGAACTACATCGCCGCCTCGGGCCTGCGCACGCCGGAAAGCCGCTTTATCGAACTGATCCAGCAAACCTCGGGCCAGGTGTCGGCTCTGTTCGAAGAGGCCATCCGCGCCGGCCGCATCTCCCAGGCCGATCTTTTCGATCAGGAGTACCGCCCCATCCCCGGCACCGATCCGCAGCAGTATGAAACCCGCTATGCCCGCCTGACCGACCAGCTGCTGACCGATCTGCAGGACACGCTGCTGACCACCCACCCGGATCTGGCGTTTTGCTGCACCATCGACCGCAACGGCTACCTGCCCACCCATAACCGCAAATACAGCCAGCCCCAGGGCAAGGATCCGGTGTGGAACAACGCCAACAGCCGCAACCGCCGCATCTACAAGGACCGCACCGCCCAGCGGGCCGGCAAGAACCAGAAACCCTTCCTGCTGCAAACCTACCGCCGCGACATGGGCGGCGGCACCTTTATTCTGATGAAGGATCTGTCGGCGCCGGTGATGGTCAACGGCCAGCATTGGGGCGCGGTGCGAATCGGCTATAAGGTATAAATAATACCGGCCAACCATTGAAGTGACGGGTTGGCCGGTACCCAGCGAGCCTTGAGCGAGCGGCCAAGGCGGCGGATGCCGCCGCCCGGCGAGGGACGATACAACCGGTCAATTCATTGGGCGGTTGGTATAAAAGGGAGGCCGAGGCCTCCCTTTTTCACATCACGGCTGCGGGGCCAGACGGAATTTTTTCGGCACCAGAATGGTGTTTTGCGGCGCCGCGATGGGGTCGGTATGGGGAAAGTCCAGGGTGTAATGCAGCCCCCGGCTTTCCCGCCGCTGCAGGGCCGAGCGCACGATCAGCTTGGCCACCAGGGCCAGATTGCGCAGTTCCAGAAGGTCGTTGGACACATGGAACGAGCCGTAATAATCATCGATCTCCGACAACAGCAGCTCGATGCGGTGCTGGGCCCGCTCCAGGCGCTTGGTGGTGCGCACGATGCCCACATAGTCCCACATGAAGCGGCGCAGCTCTTCCCAGTTATGCGAGACCACCACCTCTTCGTCGGAATTGGTCACCCAGCTTTCATCCCACTGCGGGGCCTGGGGCGGTTCCGGCAGCGTGGTCAGCTGCTCCAGGATATGGCTGGCGGCCGAGGCGCCGTACACCAGGCATTCCAGCAGCGAGTTGGAGGCCATGCGGTTGGCCCCGTGCAGGCCGGTGAAGGCCACCTCGCCCACGGCGTAAAGGCCGGGCACGTCGGTGCGGCCCAGATGATCGGTCATCACGCCGCCGCAGGTATAATGGGCGGCGGGCACCACCGGCATCGGCTGTTTGGTGATATCGATGCCCAGTTCCAGGCATTTGGCGTGGATGGTGGGGAAATGGGAAAGGATGAACTCCGCCGGCTGGTGGCTGATGTCCAGCAGCACGTAATCGATGCCCAGGCGCTTCATCTCATGGTCGATGGCCCGGGCCACCACGTCGCGCGGGGCCAGTTCGGCCCGTTCGTCGAAACGGGGCATGAAGCGCTCGCCGTTGGGCAGCAGCAGCCGCCCCCCCTCGCCGCGCACCGCCTCGGAAATCAGGAAACTCTTGGCGGTGGGATGGTAAAGGCAGGTGGGGTGGAACTGCATGAATTCCAGGTTGGCCACCCGGCAGCCGGCCCGCCAGGCCATGGCGATGCCGTCGCCGGTGCAGCTGTCGGGGTTCGAGGAATAGAGATAAACCTTGCTGGCGCCGCCGGTGGCCAGCACCACCGCCTTGGCGCGGAACAGGTTGACCTTGCCGCTCCTGCGGTCCAGGGCATAGGCGCCGAAACAGCGGCCCTGGCGCCCCTCGGCGGTTTTCTCCCGCAGCACGTCCACCGCCAGATGATATTCGTAAACGGTGATGTTGGGGTTTTCCCGCACCCGTTCTTCCAGGGTGGTTTCCACCTCGCGGCCGGTGGCGTCGGCGGCGTGGATGATGCGCCGCCGGCTATGGCCGCCTTCCCGCGTCAGGTGATAGACCGGACCGCCGGTGGCCTGATCATCGCGGGTGAACTCCACGCCGTAGCCGATCAGGCGCTTGATGGCCTGGGCGGCGTTCTCCACCACGAAACGCACCGAATTGACATCG
Source organism: Pseudomonadota bacterium (assembly GCA_021798485.1). Lineage (GTDB taxonomy): Bacteria > Pseudomonadota > Alphaproteobacteria > Rhodospirillales > Magnetospirillaceae > JAJZGK01. The sequence goes on along the minus strand of JAJZGK010000037.1, from coordinate 13,113 downwards.
CACAGACCGGCGCCCGCCACCAGGGTGTCGTTGATGTGGTATTCGGTGGAATCGGTGGCGTCCAGCACGGCGGCGATGCCGCCCTGGGCGTAAAGGGTGCTGCCCTCCGACAGATCGCATTTCGACAGTACCGCCACCTTGCAGGTGTCGGCCAGCAGCAGCGCCGTGGTCAGACCGGCGGCGCCGCTGCCCAAAACGATGACGTCATAGACGGGAATGGTGCTCATGGCTGTTCTTCCGCCGCCCAGTCCATGCCGATATCGATGGCGCGGGCCGACTGGGTAAGACGCCCCACCGAAATGTAATCGACCCCGGTTTCGGCGATGGCGCGGATGCTCTCCAGCGTCACCCCGCCCGAAGCCTCGGTTTTGGCCCGCCCCGCCACCAGGGCCACGGCCCGGCGCAGGGTTTCGGGGGCCATATTGTCGAGGAGGATGATATCGGCCTGGGCGGCCACGGCTTCGGCCACCTGCTCCAGGGTATCGCACTCCACTTCCACCTTGCCGGTCTGGGCGGCCTTGGCCAGGCGCACCGCCTCGGCCACCGAGCCGCACACGGCGATGTGGTTGTCCTTGATGAGCACGCCGTCGTAGAGCCCCATGCGGTGGTTCTGGGCGCCGCCCATGCGGGTCGCGTATTTGGCGGCCTGACGCAGGCCGGGAATGGTTTTGCGGGTATCGAGCAGCACGGCGCCGGTGCCGGCGATGCGCTCCACGTAGCTGTGCGTCAGGGTGGCGATGCCCGAAAGATGCTGCAGCAGGTTAAGGGCGGTGCGCTCGGCGGTGAGCAGGCCGCGGGCCGGGCCTTCCATCACCGCCAGCACGGTGCCGGGCGCCACCCGGTCGCCATCCCTGACCCGGGCCTCGAAATGGGCTTCCGGCACCACCTTGTGGAAGACCTTGCGGGCGAATTCCATGCCCGCCACCACCATGTCCTCGCGCGCCGCCATCACCCCCTTGAAGCGCAGGGCCTCGGGAATGACCGAACTGCTGGTAACGTCGCCGGGGCCGATATCCTCGGCCAGGGCATCGTCGATCAGGCGCTCGACGGCGCCGTTGAGATCAGAGGGAAGGTTTGCTGACATTGACGTTCACCGACAGGTCCAACATGCGTTGCAGGGGCTTTAAGGCATCCTGGCGCAGGGCTTCCGGCATCTCGATGCGCGGAGCATCGTTCTTCAGAGCCAGGTAGATCTTTTCCAGGGTGTTCTTGGCCATGAAGGGGCAACGGGCGCAATCGCAGCTGCCGTCGGCCCCGGCGGCCGGAATGAAGGTTTTGTGCGGCGCCGCCTTCTGCATCTGGTGGATGATGTGCTGCTCGGTGGCGATGATGAAGCTATCGGCCGGGCTGGCCAGCACGAAATCCAGGATCGAGCGGGTGGAGCCCACATGATCGGCATGGGCCAGAATGCCTTCCGGACATTCGGGATGGGCCGCCACCAGGGCCTTGGGGTGCTGCGTCTTCAGCTTGATCAGTTCCCGTTCCGAGAACTGCTCGTGAATGATGCAGGAGCCCGGCCACAGGGTCATGTCGCGCCCGGTCTTGCGGGCCAGATAGCTGCCCAGATGGCGATCGGGGGCGAAAAGGATCGGTTTGTCGGCGGGCATCTGCGCCAGAATGGCCTCGGCGTTCGACGAGGTGACGATCACATCGGACAGCGCCTTCACCTCGGCCGAACAGTTGATGTAGGTCAGGGCGATATGGTCGGGATGCTGGTCGCGGAAGGCCTTGAAGGCCTCGGGACGGCAGGAATCCTCCAACGAGCAGCCGGCCTCGGCGTCGGGGATCAGAACGGTCTTTTGCGGGCTGACGATCTTGGCCACCTCGCCCATGAAGCGCACGCCGCAAAAGACGATGACCTCGGCGTCGGTGGCCGCCGCCTTGCGCGACAGATCAAGGGAATCGCCGACGAAATCGGCCAGATCCTGAATTTCGCCATCCTGGTAATAGTGGGCCAGAATCACCGCCTTGCGTTCGCGGCGTAGCCGCTCGATCTCGGCATGCAGATCCAGGGTGGGATCGATGGCCTGTTCCGTCAAAGCCTCCGCCCCCGGCAAAATCACCGTATCGACCATCGTACTCTCCTTAGAGCGTTTCGCGCTTCGCTTGAACCACTCTAGACTTTGCAAGAGTGAAAAAGCTCCGCTTTTTCATGGCTCAAGCGCCGCTCGGGCTTAAGAGCGCGATTCAATCCAATCGCAGCGCGCTCTAGCGCCGGCATCCCATCCACGGATCCAAACCTGCCTGTTTTCGCGGAAAGACGGGCCGGATGCAAGGCGCCGCTCATAAAAAATTCATCCCCCAACCGTTTTCCCGGTTTCGCGGGCGCAGCATAAAGCCCATTGAGTCCGGAGCGGCTTTGCCCCATATGCAAACCGTTGCGTTCATATCCCCAGAGGTAAACCCCATGTCCAAGCCCCGGCATCTTCTGGCCATGCAATATCTGTCGGCCGGATCGGGCGGCAGCGGCGGCCAGGCCAACTTCAACACCGCGCTGGGCGTGGAGCTGACCGAATGGCGCCCGGATTTCGCCCGTGTCGAGCTGGAAATCCGCCCCGATCACCAGAACGGCGCCGGCAGCGTGCATGGCGGCGTGCTGATGAGCCTGCTCGACACCGTGTCCGGCTTTGCCGGCATCTATGCCGAAACCGACGATGAGCAGCGGGGCTGCGCCACCATCGCCATGAACGTGAAGTTCCTGAAACCGGCGCATGCGGGCCGGCTGGTGGCCGAGGCCCACAGCCAGGGCGGCGGCCGCAATATCTTCTTCACCCGGGCCGAGATCCGCGATGCCGACGGCGCGGTGGTGGCCACCGGCGACGGCACCTTCCGCTACCGCACCCTATCGCCCCGCCCCGCCAACGACGCCGCTGAATAAAACAGGCCTGTATTCCCCCGGCCGCGCTCCGGTCCATTTCTTGAAGGCGCGGTGAAAGGCGCTGGGTTCGGCGAAGCCCAGCTCCAGGGCGATGCCGGTGATGCTGCGCTCCGGATCGGCCAGCAGGTTGATGGCCATGTCGCGGCGCAGGCGGTCCTTGATCAGCTGGTAGGATTGCCCTTCCGCCTCCAGACGGCGGCGCAGGGTGGAGAGCGAGCAGTTGAGCTCGCCGGCCATCACCTCCAGGCTGGGCCAGTCGGCGGGCGGCAGAGGACGCAGACGGCGCTGGATGCGGGCGGCCTGGCTTTGGCTGTCCTTGTATTGCACCAGCAGGTTTTCCGGCGCCTGACGTAAAAACTCCTTCAAGCCCCCCTCGCCGCGCACCACCGGCAGCAGGAACATGCCGGGGTCGAAGGTCAGCACGGTTTTCGGCTGGCCGAACCTCAGCGCCGGACAGAACATCAGGGCGTATTCCCGCCCCTGCGCCGGCTCGGGAAAGCGGAAGGCGGCCTCGCGGATGGGAATGCGCCGGTTCACCAGCCAGCAGGCCAGCTTGTGGGTGAACATCAGCAGCGCCTCCTGGCCCAGAATCCGGGCCGGGCGCTCGGGGTGGCGCTCGGTCACCACCAGGCGCACCGCCGTGTCGCTCACCTCCAGGGCGCCGTGCAGATCGTCGAGCAGCAGATTGAAGAAATCCAGGGTGCGCCGCACCGCCTGATCCAGCCGCCGGCAATGCACCACCGAATGGCACAGCATGGAAAAGCTGCCGATCTTCATGCGGCGGCTGTCCTGGCCGAAAAACTCGTCGTCCAGAACCTTGGCGGTTTCCCGCAGCAGGGCGGTGTAATGGGCGGCGGTCACCCGGGCCTCGGGCAGGCTCAGCAGGGCCGGGGAAATGCCGCTGCGCTCCAGCACCGGCCGCCCGTCCACCCCTTTTTCCCGCAGGCTGTCCAGAACGGCCTCGACGAACAGGATGGAGACGGTGCCCTTCTCGGTGGCGGAACGGATGGCATGCATGCCGCCAGCATAATCCTCATGGCAAAATATGTCAGGCGATTTGAGCAGAGGAGTCATAGACCGGAGCGCCGCCAGGCTTTATTTTCCACGGCAAGCGCCCCCCGCCCCCTGAACAATAATGCCATGGTTCGCGGCCGGAGGATGGAACAGCAAGGCCTGGCGCGGCCGCAATCAGGAGAACGACCAATGAAGGCCCTTGTCGCCGTGAAACGGGTCGTGGACTACAACGTGAAAATCCGCGTCAAGGCGGATCAGAGCGGTGTGGAAACGGCCAATGTGAAATTTTCGATGAACCCCTTCGACGAGATCGCCGTCGAGGAAGCGGTGCGTCTGAAGGAGGCCGGCAAGGTTTCCGAGATCGTGGTGGTGTCGATGGGTCCGGCCCAGGCCCAGGAAACCCTGCGCACCGCCCTGGCCATGGGCGCCGACCGCGCCATCCTGGTGCAGACCGACAACGAGGTGCAGCCCCTGGCCGTGGCCAAGGCCCTGAAGGCCCTGGTGGAGAAGGAGGCCCCGCGCCTGGTCATTCTGGGCAAGCAGGCCATCGACGACGACAGCAACCAGACCGGCCAGATGCTGGCGGCGCTGCTGGGCTGGCCGCAGGCCACCTTCGCCTCGAAGGTAACGGTGGAGGCCGACGGCCTGGAGGTGACCCGCGAGGTGGACGCCGGCGCCGAGACCCTGGCGGTGAGCCTGCCGGCCATCGTCACCACCGATCTGCGCCTGAACGAGCCGCGCTACGCCAGCCTGCCCAACATCATGAAGGCCAAGAAGAAGCCGCTGGACACCCTCTCCGCCGCCGATCTCGGCCTCGATCTGGCCCCGCGCCTGATCACCTTGAAGGTGGAAGAGCCGGCCAGGCGCCAGGCCGGCGTCAAGGTCGGCAGCGTGGCCGAACTGGTGGACAAACTGAAATCCGAAGCGAAGGTGATCTAAGATGGCCGTTCTCGTCATCGCCGAACACGATAACGCCGCCCTGAAGGCGGCCACCCTGCATACCGTGACCGCCGCCGCCCGCCTGGGCGAGGTGCATGTGCTGGTCGCCGGCCAGAACGCCCGCCCGGTGGCCGAGGCCGCCGCCGCCGTCGCCGGCGTCGCCAAGGTGCTGCTGGCCGAGGATGCGGCCTATGCCCATGGCCTGGCCGAGCCGCTGTCGCTGCTGGTGACCGGCCTGGCCGCCGGCTATCAGGGGCTGTTCTTCCCCGCCACCACCTTCGGCAAGAACGTGGCGCCCCGCGTGGCCGCCCTGCTCGACGTGGCCCAGCTCTCCGACATCACCGCCGTGCTGTCGGCCGACACCTTCCAGCGCCCCATCTATGCCGGCAACGCCATCGCCACCGTGCAGAGCAGGGACGCCGTCAAGGTGGTCACCGTGCGCGGCACCGCCTTCGAGGCCGCCGCACCCCAGGGCGGCAGCGCCGCCATCGAGAGCGTGGCCGCCGCCGCCAATCCCGGCAGCAGCCGCTTCGTCTCGCAGCAGCTCTCCAAATCGGAGCGCCCCGAACTGACCGCCGCCCGCATCATCGTTTCCGGCGGGCGCGGCATGGGCTCGGGCGAGAACTTCAAGCTGATCGAGGCCGTGGCCGACAAGCTGGGCGCCGCCGTCGGCGCCAGCCGCGCCGCCGTCGATGCCGGCTTCGTGCCCAACGACTATCAGGTGGGCCAGACCGGCAAGATCGTCGCCCCCGAGCTTTATGTCGCCGTCGGCATCTCCGGCGCCATCCAGCATCTGGCCGGCATGAAGGACAGCAAGATCATCGTCGCCATCAACAAGGACGAGGAGGCCCCCATCTTCCAGGTGGCCGACTACGGACTGGTGGCCGACCTGTTCCAGGCCCTGCCGGAACTTTCCGCCGAGCTGGGGAAATAATCCCCGGCTCCCCCTCGTGTTCCTTTCCCTCATAAGGATGTTCAGATGATCCAGACCATTGGCGTGATCGGCGCCGGACAGATGGGTAACGGCATTGCGCATGTCGTCGCCGCCTCCGGTTTCCAGGTGAAGATGCTTGATGTCTCCGAGGCCGCCATCGCCAAGGGCCTGGCCACCATCACCAGGAACCTCGACCGTCAGGTGGCCAAGGGCAGGCTGTCGGAAGAGGACAAGGCCGCCACCCTGGGCCGCATCACCACCGGCACCGACTACACCCTGTTCTCCGACTGCGATCTGGTGGTCGAGGCGGCCAGCGAAAACGAAAGCGTGAAGCGCCAGATTTTCGCCCAGCTGTGCCCGGTGCTGAAGGCCGACGCCATCATCGCCTCCAACACCTCCTCCATCTCCATCACCCGCCTCGGCGCCTCCACCGACCGGCCGGCCAAGTTCATGGGCATCCATTTCATGAACCCGGTGCCGTTGATGAAGCTGGTGGAGCTGATCCGCGGCATCGCCACCGGCGAGGATACCTTCGCCACGGTGAAGGACTTCGTCGCCCGCCTGAACAAAACCTCGGTCTCGGCCGAAGACTTCCCGGCCTTCATCGTCAACCGTATCCTGCTGCCGATGATCAACGAAGCCGTTTACACCCTTTACGAGGGCGTCGGCTCGGTGGATTCCATCGACAACGCCATGAAGCTGGGTGCCAACCATCCCATGGGGCCGCTGGAACTGGCCGACTTCATCGGCCTCGACACCTGCCTGGCCATCATGCATGTGCTGCACGACGGCCTGGCCGATACCAAGTACCGCCCCTGCCCGCTGCTGGTGAAGTATGTGGAAGCGGGCTGGCTGGGCCGCAAGACCGGCCGCGGCTTCTACGACTACAGCGGCGAAAAACCGGTCCCCACCCGCTAATTTGCCTTTGCAGCCGGGCCGTCCCGGCGTTAGAGCTAACACCCCGCCCCTCTTTCCGGAGGGCGGGGTGTTTCCTTCCCGGAGGACCGATGTTCGGACAAACCAACGGCTTGCGCCCCTATCTGATCCTGACCCTGCTGTGCCTGGCGCTTTATCTGCCCGGCCTGGCCTCGGTGCCGCCCATCGACCGCGACGAATCCCGCTTCGCCCAGGCCTCGCACCAGATGCTGGAAACCGGCGATTTCGTGCGCATCCAGTTTCAGGACCAGAGCCGCGCCAAGAAACCGGCGGGGATCTACTGGATGCAGGCCGCCTCCGCCCGCCTCTTTCATGCCGAACAAAGCATCTGGGCCTATCGCCTGCCTTCGGTCGTGGGCGCCCTGGCCGCCGTGCTGCTGACCTTCGCCTTCGGCCAGGCCCTGGTGGGGCGCCCCGCCGCCCTGATGGGCGCCGCCCTGCTGGCCTGTTCGCTGATCCTGGTCAGCGAGGGGCATCAGGCCAAGACCGACGCCATGCTGCTGGCCTGCGTGGTGGCCGTGCAAGGGGTGCTGGGCCGCTTCTACATGGTTGGCCGCGGCGTGGGCAAGAAGCCCGGCCAGCTGGAAATTCTCGCCTTCTGGATCGCCATGGGCCTCGGCATCCTCATCAAGGGCCCCATCGTGCCGGTGGTGGCGCTGCTCACCGCCCTGTCGTTGTGCATCGCCGACCGCAAGATCCTGTGGCTGCAGGGCCTGCGCCCGATCATGGGCGTGATCGTGGCCGCCGCCATCGTCGCCCCCTGGGCCGCCGCCGTCAGCCAGGCCACGCACGGCCAGTTCATCGGCCAGGCGGTGAAGACCGATCTTTTGCCCAAGCTGCTGGGCAGCCAGGAAAGCCACGGCGCCCCGCCCGGCTATTTCCTGCTGCTGTTCTCGGCCCTGGCCTGGCCGGGCTCGCTGTTCATGGTGCCGGGCTTCGTGCGGGCGGTGAAAAACCGCCAGGCCGCCGCCCTGCGCTTCTGCCTGGCCTGGGTGGTGCCGGCCTGGCTGATGTTCGAACTGGTGCCCACCAAGCTGCCCCATTACGTGCTGCCCACCTTCCCGGCCCTGGCCCTGCTGGCCGGCATCGCCATCGCCGCCAACGACGACACCTTGCGCGCCCGTTGGAGCAAGCTCTATGCCGGGCTGTGGCTGCTGGTGGCCCTGGCCCTGGCCGCCCTGGCCATTCTCGCCCCCTTCAAGCTGGGCGAGGGCTTTTCGCCGCTGTCGCTGTTCGCCGCCGCCGGCGCCCTCACCGCCGGTCTGCTGCCGGCCTGGTTCACCTGGAAGGGCGAGCATCAGCATGCCCTGGCCGCCGCCCTGGCTGGCGCCGTGCTGGCCTATGCCGGCATTTTCCAGGGCGTTCTGCCCGGCCTCGACCGCATGTTCCTCAGCCAGCGCATCAACGAGATGCTGCCCGCCGAGGTGCCGGTGGCCGCCGTCGGCTTCCATGAACCCAGCCTGGTGTTCCTGCGCGGCACCAAAACCGATCTGACCGACGCCCCCGGCGCCGTGGTCTTCCTGGAAAGCCATCCCCAGGGGGTGGCCGTCATCGAGGCCAACTCCCGGCCGGCCTTCGAGGCCGCCCTGGCCGCCGCCCATGTGCGGGCCGAGCAGGTGGGCGAGGTGGACGGCTTCAATTATTCGCGCGGCCGTCCCGCCGATCTCGGCCTTTGGGCCCTGAAGGCGGCGCCATGAGCCGGCTGGCCCCGCTCCTCGATCTGCTGGCCGCCGCCGGACGGGCCGTGACCGCCCTCGGCCGCCGCTGGCCGCTGGCCGCCGCCGCCCTGTGGTGCCTGCTGGCCGCCCTGCTGTCCTACCTGCTGTTCGACCGCTTCGTGGCCCTGTGGTTCAAGCAGCACCTGCCCGGCAGCAACTGGGAAGGCTTCTTCAAGATCGTCACCACCCTGGGGCTGGGCGGGGTCTGGCTGATCCCGCCGCCGCTGCTGTGGCTGGCCTGCCGCTGGCAGCAGGCCCGCGCCGCTTATGGCGACGAAGCCGGACGCTGGCGCCGCCGGGCCGATGCCCTGCTCTATTTCTTCCTGACCGTGGCGCTGTCGGGGCTGTTCGTCGATGCGGTGAAGGTGGTGGTGGGCCGCTACCGGCCCCGCGCCCTGTTCGAACAGGGGCTGTACGGCTTCCACCCCTTCAGCGCCCACTGGGCCATCAATTCCTTCCCCTCGGGGCATAGCCAGACCATCTTCGCCGCCATGATGGCGCTGGCCGTGATCGTGCCGCGCTACAACCGGGCCTGGCTGCTGCTGGCCGCCCTGGTGGCCTTCAGCCGCGTCGCCACCTCGGTGCATTACCTGAGCGACGTCATCATGGGCAGCTATATCGGCATCTGCGCCGCCCTTCTGATGCACCGCGCCTTCCGGGCCCGCGGCATCGAAGTGCGGCTGGGCGCCTGCCCCTGCAACCGGACACGCCGGACCGCGGGGTAAGACCGGCCAACCGTTGACGTAACGGGTTGGCCGGTCTTATTCCCGGAGCAGGCGGCCGATCTCCGTCTGCACGGCGGGGGAATCCCACACCACATTGCCCTGCACCGCCGCCACCAGCTTGCCGGCCTTGTCCACCACGATGCTGCTGGGCAGGCCCTTGACCCCCAGGGCGTTGGCGGAAATATTGCTGGGATCGCTGAAGGGGCGCAGGAAGCCGAGATTCTGATGGCGCAGGAAGGGCAGCAGGGTGCGGGGCTGCACATTGTCCTCGTCCACCGCCAGCACCACCAGCGGCTCCTTGGGGAAGTTGCCCTGCAAACGGTTGATGTAGAGCAGATCCTTCATGCAGGGGCCGCAGTTTTGGGAATAGAAGTTGACCACCACCACGCTGCCTTTGTAGCGGCTTAAATGCACCGGCACATTGCTGGCGTCGGTAAAGATCAGATCGGGAATGGCGATGCGCGAGGTGGTGCTGAGATCGGAAACCCGCTCGATGCTTCCAGAGGGCGCGGGAACGTTGTAGGGTACGCCCCAGACGGCTCCTTCAGCCGCCGGGACCAGCGCCAACATGGCGATTGCCACCCCACAGGCGGCGGGAAAGAGACCGCGTTTCATCATCTGACCGTCCTTTATCTACCCGAGATGTCCATGACCCAAACTTCAGACCAGCCCAGCGCCAGCACCATCTGGGGCGGCCGCTTCGCCGGTGGCCCGTCGGCCGTAATGCAGCGCATCAATGCCTCGATCGGCTTCGACAAGCGCCTCTACGCCCAGGACATCCGGGGATCAAAGGCCCATTGCGCCATGCTGGTCAAGGCCGGAATCTTAAGCGCCGCCGACGGCACCGCCATCGAGAACGGCCTGAACCGCATCCTGGCCGAGATCGAAAGCGGGCAGTTCCAGTTCAAGACCGAGCTGGAAGACATCCACATGAACGTGGAAACCCGCCTGGCCGAGCTGATCGGCGAGGCGGCGGGCCGCCTGCACACCGCCCGCTCCCGCAACGATCAGGTGGCCACCGATTTCCGCCTGTGGGTGCGCGATACCCTGGAGGGCATGGAAGGCGCCCTGCGGGGGCTGCAGGCCGCCCTGCTGGACAAGGCCGAGGCCCACGCCGCCAGCGTCATGCCCGGCTTCACCCATCTGCAGGCTGCCCAGCCGGTGACCTTCGGCCACCATATGCTGGCCTATGTGGAAATGTTCGGCCGCGACCGCTCGCGCCTGAAGGACGCCCGCGCCCGCATGAACGAATGCCCGCTGGGCGCCGCCGCCCTGGCCGGCACCTCCTTTCCCATCGACCGCCACATGACCGCCGAGGCCCTGGGCTTCGACCGCCCCACCGCCAATTCCCTGGATTCGGTGTCGGACCGCGATTTCGCCCTGGAATTCCTGGCCGCCGCCGCCATCTCGGCCACCCATCTGTCGCGTCTGGCCGAGGAACTGGTGCTGTGGACCACCGCGCAGTTCCGCTTCGTCGCGCTGTCCGACGGCTACACCACCGGCTCCTCGATCATGCCGCAGAAGCGCAACCCCGACGCCGCCGAACTGGTGCGCGCCAAGGCCGGCCGCGTCATCGGCAATCTCAACGCCCTGCTCATCGTCATGAAGGGCCTGCCGCTGACCTATTCCAAGGACATGCAGGACGACAAGGAGCCGGTGTTCGAGGCCGCCGACACCCTGGAACTGTCCATCGCCGCCATGACCGGCATGATCCGCGACCTTGAGGTCAACACCCAGCGCCTGAAGGACAGCGCCGGCGCCGGCTTCACCACCGCCACCGATATCGCCGACTGGCTGGTGCGGGTGGCCGGGGTGCCGTTCCGCCAGGCCCACCACATCACCGGGCGCATCGTGCGCCTGGCCGAGGACAAGGGCTGCGGCCTGGAGGATCTGTCGCTCGAGGAACTGCGCGGCATCGATGCCCGCCTCACCGCCGATGTCTTCTCGGTGCTGAGCGTCGAAGCCTCGGCCGCCAGCCGCACCAGCTTCGGCGGCACCGCGCCGGCCAACGTCGCCGCCGCCGTGGCCGCCGCCCGCCAGCGGTTCCTGTAGGGGAGGCCCGCCATGCTCCGTCCGTTGCCTTCGCGTCCGGCCCTGCTGCTGGCCCTGCTGGCCGCCCTGCCCCTGGCCGGTTGCGGCAAGGCCGGACGGCCGCTGGCGCCGCCCGGCGCCTATTATCCCCAGGCCTATCCCGCCGGCAACAAGCCCGCCGGCACGGCGGTGCAAGCGCCCGTCCCGGCCAACCCGCCACAGGCCGGCCGCGCCCTGCCGCCGGAATGGGACCAGCAGGATCTGCAAAGCCTGAAGGCCAAGGACGGCACCTATCTCGATCCCTCCGTCCGCAATCCCCGCGTCGATCTGGGCGGCCTCTTGCAGCAACAGCAGGCCACCAGCCGCACCACCATCAGCAACGGCAACCCGCTGCAAAGCAACCCCATCGGCCAGCCCGGCGTGGGCGGGCTGCCGGCCATCGATACGGTCATTCCCCCGGAGTCTTCGCAACAATGAACCATTTCCAGTACCATCGCGGCCAACTGTGCGCCGAGGACGTTCCCCTGGCGCGCATCGCCGAACAGGTGGGGACTCCGTTCTACTGCTATTCCACCGCCACCCTGACCCGCCATTACACGGTGTTCCGCGATGCCCTGGCCGGGCTCGACGCCACCATCTGCTTCGCGGTGAAGGCCAATGCCAATCTGGCGGTGATCCGCACCCTGTCCTCCCTGGGGGCCGGAGCCGACGTGGTGTCGGGCGGCGAGCTGCGCCGCGCCCTGGCCGCCGGCGTGGCGCCGGAGAAGATCGTGTTTTCCGGCGTGGGCAAAACCCGCGCCGAACTGGATCTGGCCCTGGACACCGGCATTTTACAGGTCAACGTGGAATCCGAACCCGAGCTGACCGCCCTCGACGAGGCGGCCCGCGAGCGGGGGCGGCGCATGGAGATCGGCGTGCGCGTCAATCCGGATGTGGACGCCAACACCCACGCCAAGATCACCACCGGCCGCAAGGAGAACAAGTTCGGCATCGAATGGACCCGCGCCCGCGAGGTGTTCCGCCGCGCCAAGCAGATGGCCGGGGTGGAGCCGGTGGCGGTGGCCGTGCATATCGGCTCGCAGCTGACCGAGCTGCAACCCTTCCAGGATGCCTTCACCCGGGTGCGCGATCTGGTGCTGATGCTGCGCGCCGACGGCATCGATATCCGCCGCATCGACCTGGGCGGCGGCCTGGGCGTGCCCTACGACGACGAGGAACCGCCCTCGCCCGAGGCCTATGCCGCCATCATCCGGGAGACCCTGGGCGATCTCGGCTGCCGGCTGATTTTGGAACCGGGACGCCTGCTGGTGGGCAATGCCGGGGTGCTGGTCAGCCGCATCGTCTATGTCAAGGAAGGCGCCACCCGCACCTTCGCCATCTGCGACGCCGCCATGAACGATCTGGTGCGCCCGGCCATGTACGATGCCCACCACGATATCCGCCCGGTGCGGGAACCCGCCGCCGGAACGCCGCTGCGGGCCATGGACGTGGTCGGCCCCATCTGCGAAAGCGGCGACACCTTCGCCAAACAGCGGGCCCTGCCGCCGCTGGAGGCCGGCGATCTCATCGCCTTCGCCACCGCCGGCGCCTATGGCGCCGCCATGTCGTCGCAGTACAATTCCCGTCCGCTGGTGCCGGAGGTGCTGGTGGCCGGCGACCGGTTCTCGGTGGTGCGCGCCCGGCCCAGCTTCGAGGACATGCTGGCCCTGGAGAGCCTGCCGGAATGGCTGACGCCCGACCGCGGCTGACCGCCGGGCGGAGCGCCGCCCTCTGGCTGTTCGAACGGCTGACCCAGCTGCTGTGGCCGCTGCCGGCCCTGCTCGCCCTGGCCCTGGCGGCGGCCCTGCTGGATCTGCCGCGCCATCTGCCGGGCTGGCCGCATGTTTTGCTGCTGGCGGCCTGGCTGGGCGCCCTCGCCGCCGTCCTGCTGCGCCTGCG
>JAJZGK010000036.1 GCA_021798485.1 Pseudomonadota bacterium | reverse complement strand
GGCGGCGACAGGGTATAGGCCGCCACCCAGTCCACCAGAGCGCGCAAGGGGGCCGGCAGCGGCGGCAGCGGCAAGCGTTCGGCCACGGCGCGGCATTTTTCCGCCGCCACGTCGCCCTGCCCCGGCCCCCACACCACGCCCACGGCCTGGCGCCCGCCCAGGGGCACCCGCACCAGATCGCCCACCGCCAGGGCCTGCCCCTCGGCCACCTTATAATCATAGGCTCCGGCCAGCGGCAGCGGCAGCAGCACGGCCACCCGCTGTCCCGGCGAAAAAAGACGGGACGGGGAAATTTGAGCGGTCTGTCCGGATTTGAGGCTGGCGGAAGGCATGCCGACACTTTAGTGTTCCGGCCTGGAGCAGCGCAACATCCCTCCGGCATCGCCGGAGCCGCCTTGTGCCTGCCCCTCTCCGTTGGGCCAAGAAAAGAGTTCCGTCATGAAGTTCTTCATCGACACCGCCGATATCGCCGAAATCCGCGATCTGGCCGCCACCGGCCTGGTGGACGGCGTGACCACCAATCCCAGCCTGATCGCCAAAAGCGGCCGCAAATTCCTGGATGTGGTGGCCGAGATCTGCGCGGTGGTGCCCGGCCCGGTCAGCGCCGAGGTGGCCGCCACAGACTTCGACACCATGCTGCGCGAAGGCCGCCGCCTGGCCGCCATCGCCACCAACGTGGCGGTGAAGGTGCCGCTGACGGTGGACGGCCTCAAGACCTGCAAGGCGCTCTCCGACGACGGCGTGGCCGTGAACGTCACCCTGTGTTTCTCGGCGGCCCAGGCCCTGCTGGCCGCCAAGGCCGGCGCCGCCTATGTCTCGCCCTTCGTCGGCCGTCTCGACGATATCGGCCAGAACGGCATGGACCTCATCGCCGATATCGTCGGCATCTACGACCAGTACCCGGCCTTGCGCACCGAGGTGCTGGTGGCCTCGGTGCGCCATCCCGGCCATGTGGTGGAGGCCGCCCGCCTGGGCGCCCATGTGGCCACCATCCCCCCCGCCGTGCTGCGCCAGCTTTACAACCATCCGCTGACCGACAAGGGTCTGGCCGCCTTTCTCGACGACTGGGCCCGCACCGGACAGAGCATTCTGGGAGCCTGACGTCATGGCCAAAAGCGGCGAATCCCTGGAGCGGCCGGCCGCCCCCCCGGTGAGCGAGGCGCAGGTGGTGGCCTACCTGCGCGCCCACCCCGATTTTCTGGCCCAGCACCCCGATCTCATCGCCAAAATGGCCCCGCCCACCCGCTTCGACGGCGGCGCGGTGGTGGACCTGCAGCATTATATGATCGGCACCCTGCGCCAGGAACTGGACCAGATGCGCGGCTGTGCCGAACATCTGATCAGCACCTCGCGCAGCAACATGTCGACCCAGAACCGCACCCTGGAGGCCGCCCTCTCCATCCTCGACGCCGCCGGCATGGACGGGCTGGTGCAGGTGGTGGCCGAGGATCTGCCCGCCCTGCTCGACGTGGATATCTGCGCCCTGGGCTTCGAGATCGACGAGCATCCGGTGATCCTGCCCGGCGTGCACCCCCTGCCCGCCGGCCTGCTCGACCAGGTGATCGGCTGCAGCGAGGTGATGCTGCGCGGCCATTGCAACGGCGATCCGGTGATTTTCGGCGATGCCGCCAGCTCGGTGGCCTCGTTCGCCCTGGTGCGCCTCGATCCGCCGGGCTGTCCGCCCGGCCTGCTGGCCCTGGGCGCCTTCAACGGCCGCACCTTCCATACCAGCCAGGGCACCGAACTGCTGTCGTTCCTGGCCCGCGTCATGGAGGACTGCATCGCCCGCTGGTGGCCGGCGCCGTAACGGAGGCGGGCATGAGCCTTCTTCTGGCCGACAGCCGGCTGCAGGCCGCCCTGCGGGGCTGGACCGCCTGGCTGGCCGCGGAACGGCGGGCCTCGGCCCATACCCTGGACGGCTACAGCCGCGATGTGGCCGCCTTCATCGCCTTCCTGGCCGGACATCTGGGCGAGGAACCCGGCCTTGCCCATCTGGCCGCTTTGTCGCCCGCCGATTTCCGCGCCTTCATGGCCCGCCGCGCCCATGACGGCCTGGGGCGCGGCTCCATGGCCCGGCTGATGTCGTCGCTGCGCAGCCTGTTCCGCTATCTCGACCGCAGCGGCCTGGTGCACAACCCCGCCCTTACCGCCGTGCGCGCCCCGCGCCCGCCGCGCGTTCTGCCCAAGGCCCTGTCGCCCGACGATGCCCTGGACACCCTGGCCTCGGCCGCCGAACTGCAGGACCAGCCCTGGATGGCGGCCCGCGATCTGGCCCTGTTCACCCTGCTGTACGGCTGCGGCCTGCGCTTGGGCGAGGCCCTGGCCCTCGACCGCGGCCAAACTCCGCACGGCGAGGCCATGGTCATCACCGGCAAGGGCAACAAACAACGCCTGGTGCCGCTGCTGCCGGTAGTGACCCTGGCCATCGACGACTATCTGCGGCAATGCCCCTGGCCGGGCGGCCCCGAAGCCCCCCTGTTCGTCGGCGCCCGCGGCAAACGCCTCAATCCCGGCGTGGTGCAGCGGCAGATGCGCCGCCTGCGCGGCCTGCTGGGCCTGCCCGACAGCGCCACCCCGCACGCCCTGCGCCACTCCTTCGCCACCCACCTGCTGGCCGGCGGCGGCGATCTGCGCACCATCCAGGAGCTGCTGGGCCACGCCTCCTTGAGCACCACCCAGCGCTATACCGCCATCGACGCCGCCCGCCTGAACAGCGTTTACAACGACACCCATCCCCGGGCCCGCCGCCGTTCGGAGTAAGCCGGGGCGGGTTCAATCGCTGACATCGCCGGCATAAAAGGCATCCCATTCCAGTTCGCTCCACCATTCGGCCTCCAGCCCCTCGCAGGTCAGGCCATGGGCCTGGCACAGGAAGCAGCCGTCGCCGCGCAGCAGCGTGGCGTCCACCACCGGCGGATAGCGGCGCAGCAGGGCTTCGGCGCCGTCGCGGGCGGCGGCCTCGGCCCCGGTCATCGCCCGGTCGGGCAGCGCGTAAAGGCCGCACAGGCGCAGGCGCCCGACGCCCTCGGGATAAAGAACGGACGTCTCGGCGTCGATATGGCGCCAGAGGGCATGGGCATAGCGCCTGGTCAGCGCCTGCAGCCGGTCGCCCTCGGCCGCGCCGCCCGGCCGCCGCCCCAGCAACGGCGCCAGTTCGCCGAGCCAGGAGGCCATCAGGGCATGCTCCCGCGTTACCGCCCAGACCGGCCCGCGCCGCTCCGGCAGCCTGGCCTCCCGCACCAGCGCGGCCAGGAACAGGCCTTCCTCGCGCGCATGGTGGTACCCGGCGGCGAACAGGGTGAAAAAGGCCGCGAAGCTTTTCCCATCGGCGGGATCGGCGCCTCCGGCGGCCAGCCCGTCGACATAGGCGCAAAATGCCCCCAACATCCGATCGATCAGCGCATGTTCGGCTTGCAGGGTCTCGATCAGCCGCATTGTGGTTTCCTTAAGCGGGGCTCACCCCGGCAGGATCGCGGCGGCGCGGAAGGTTTTCCATGACCTTCATCAACAGCGGCGCCCGCCGTTGAAAGATCCTGGACAGCGCCGCCGCCGGGTGATACTGAATTTCACATGACTGATCGCGCCTCCAATCTGTCGCTGCTACGACTGCTGGACCTGGCCTCGCTAGAGAGCCGGGTTTCCGTCGTTGCCGCGCCTTTTGGAACCGATCATCATGTTTATCGCCTCCCCTAAGAATTTTCCGTCCCGCCGTCGTCCGCCGTTCAGCCGCTGCAAGCGTCTGATCATCGGCCGCACGCGCCATCTGGCGCGACTGTGACGCTGTCCTGATCCCGCCGTTCACCTTGTTTTTTTCTCCTTTGATCAGGAAGTTTCGTCATGGACCAGATGCCCTTCGGCAAATACCGCCCCGTTACCCCCGTGCCCTTGGCCGACCGCCAATGGCCCAACCGCGCCATCACCCAGGCTCCGCAGTGGTGCAGCGTCGATCTGCGCGACGGCAACCAGGCCCTGGTGGAGCCCATGAGCCCGGAGAAGAAGCGCAGCCTGTTCGCGCTGCTGCTGGAAATGGGCTTCAAGGAGATCGAGGTGGGCTTTCCCGCCGCCTCGCAGACCGATTTCGATTTTCTGCGCATGCTGATCGATGAGGGCATGATCCCCGACGATGTCACCATCCAGGTGCTGACCCAGTCGCGCGAGCATCTGATCCGCCGCACCTTCGAGGCCATCAAGGGCGCCAAATCGGTGATCGTGCATCTCTACAACTCCACCTCGGAATTGCAGCGTCGCGTGGTGTTCGGCGCCGACCGCAAGGCCATCACCCGCATCGCCGTGACCGGGGCCGCCCTGATCAAGCAGCTGGCCGACGCCATGCCGGAAACCCGCGTGATGTTCCAGTACAGCCCGGAAAGCTTCACCGGCACCGAGCTGGATTACGCGGTGGAGATCACCGAGGCGGTAATGGCGGTGTTCCAGCCCACCCCGGCCCGGAAAATGATCGTCAATCTGCCGGCCACGGTGGAAATGGCCAGCCCCAACCATTATGCCGATCAGATCGAATGGTTCTGCCGCCATGTGCAAAACCGCGAGTCCATCCTGGTTTCCATCCATCCGCACAACGATCGCGGCACCGCCGTGGCCGCCGCCGAACTGGCCCTGCTGGCCGGCGGCGACCGTATCGAAGGCACCTTGTTCGGCAACGGCGAGCGCACCGGCAATGTGGATCTCATCACCCTGGCCATGAACATGATGACGCAAGGGGTGGACCCCAAGCTCTCCATGTCCGACATCAACCGCATCATGGCGGTCTCCGAGGACTGCACGCAGATCCCGGTGCATGTGCGCCATCCTTACGCCGGCGAACTGGTGTTCACCGCCTTTTCCGGCTCGCATCAGGATGCCATCAAGAAGGGCCTGGCCGCCCTGCGCCAGTCGGGGGCCAACCAGTGGGAGGTGCCCTATCTGCCGGTGGATCCCGCCGATCTCGGCCGCAGCTACGAGGCGGTGATCCGCATCAACAGCCAGTCGGGCAAGGGCGGCGTGGCCTATCTGCTGGAACAGGACTACGGCATGAAACTGCCGCGCGCCCTGCAGGTGGAACTGTCGCAGATCGTGCAGAAAACCGCCGAGGCCACCGGCAAGGAGCTGTCGGCGCCGCAGATCTGGCGGCATTTCGAGGAAACCTATCTGGCGCCCCGCAGCCCCTTCGCCCTGGTCAGCCACCATTTCGAGCATGACGGCGCCGATGGCCGCATCGCCGTGGTGCTGGACACCCCCCAGGGCCGGGTTTCGGCGCGCGGCACCGGCAACGGCCCCATCGACGCCTTCATCGACGCCCTGAAAAGCCTGGGCGAGGAGGTGCAGATGGCCGATTACCAGGAGCATGCCGTGGGCCGGGGCGCCAATGCCCGCGCCGCCGCCTATGTGGAGATCGCCGGCGACGACGGCAGCCTGTGCGGCGCCGGCCTGGACGAGGATATCTCGGTGGCCGCCTTCAAGGCGGTGCTCTCGGCCATCAACCGCCGCGCCGCGGCGTAAAAGCGAAAACGGCAGAGGGGGGAGACAGCGTCTCCCCCCTTTTTATGCCTGGCTGGGCCGAATGATGCTGCGCTGGCGGGCGATGGGGCCCACCTCGAAGGCCTTCAGGGTGGCGGGCAGCAGGGCGGCGGGGTTGCCGAAGGGCAGATAGCCGCGCAGCCGCAAGGCCTGGTAGGGCCAGGCCGCCGCCTCGCCGCCGCCTTCGCGGCGCACCCATTTTTCGGCCCGCCCCGCCGCCCGCCGCAAGGCCAGGCGGGCATAGCGGTCCGGCAGCTCCGGATGATCGGCCAGGAACAGGGCCATGGCCAGATTGTAGTCGTGGAACACCTGATGCTTGCGCGCCACCATGATGCGTTCCCCCTCGCCGGCCGGGCCGAAGGCGGTGACGGCATCGAGGGTGGCGATGGGGCCTTGCAGGGCCAGACGCAGGGCCAGCGAAAAATCCTCGGCGAAGACGCGGCGATCGCAGCCGCCCGCCGCCCGCACCGCCGGCATGGAAAACAGGGTTTGGCTGGTGCCGGAAATGGTGCGGCCGATCACCAGCGCCAAACCATCCTCGGCGCGCCGGGCAGGCCGCCCGGTCTGGGCGGGATCGAACACCACCTCTTCCAGGCGGTTGTAATAGTGCTGATGGCTGTAGATGGCCACCGCCCCGGTTTCCTCCAGGCCGCGCAGCAGCAGATCGGTGGCGAAGGGCGCCAGGATATCGTCGCTGCCCACCAGTTTGACGTAATCGCCGTCGGCCAGGGCGAACCCGGCGTTGGTGGAACCGGAAGGACCGGTATTCTCCTGGTAGCGGTAGAGACAGTTGTCCCAGCCTTGCGTCAAGGCCTTGACGATATCGAGGGAGCCATCCACCGAACCATCGTCGATGAAGATGAACTGGCGTTCGTGGCCCAGAGCCTGCCGGGCCATGGCCGCCACCACCCCTTCCAGATAGGGGGCCTTGTTGAACAGCGGGCAGACGAAGGAGATTTTGGCCATAGAGACACCATCACGGGCGGACACACAAACGTTGTGCTGATGTACAGGAGCGGCGCCGCTTTGACCACCCGTTCAGCATTCTTTTTCCGGATCGCTGCGTTCGATGAAGCTGCGCACCGGCGACGGCAGATGCGGCTTGGCGTGATTGAGGCTGCGCGAGAACAGCGGCACGCGGCGGCGCAGCAGCTTGACGTTGCGGCGCACCCGGCGCGAGCCCTTGGCGGCCATGAACAGACCCAGCACGAACAGCACGAAGCCCACCGGAATCGGCGACGGCACCGACAACACCCCCAACACCATCAGGGTGGAGCCCGACCCCACCAGCGACAGGCGGCGCGCCAGCACGCGATGGCGGCGGGAGATGGCGGGCCGGCGGTGTCCGAACAGCGGTGTCATGAGACCTTATGAAAAAACGGCAAAGAGAGCGGCGTTGCCGCCGCTCTCTTTCCAGGCCGGAGGGATATCCGGTTTAAATATGCAAAGCCCGGCCATCGACGGCAAGGCAAGCTTCCTTGACAGCCTCGCCCAGGGCCGGGTGGGCATGGCAGGTGCGGGCGATATCCTCGCTGGCGGCTGCGAATTCCATGCCCAGCACCACCTCGGCGATCAGATCGCCGGCATTGGGGCCGATGATATGGGCGCCCAGCACGCGATCGGTGGCGGCATCGGCCAGGATCTTCACGAAGCCGTCGCTATCGCCCATGGCGCGGGCGCGGCCATTGGCGGTGAAGGGGAACTTGCCCACCTTGTAGACCACGCCGGCGGCCTTCAGCTGCTCCTCGGTCTGGCCCACATTGGCCACTTCCGGCCAGGTGTAGACCACGCCGGGGATGGCGTCGTAATTCACATGTCCGGCCTGGCCGGCCAGGATCTCGGCCAGGGCCACGCCTTCCTCTTCGGCCTTGTGGGCCAGCATGGCGCCGCCGATGACGTCGCCGATGGCGTAGACGCCCTTGACCGCGGTCTGGAAATGCTGGTCCACCTGGATGAAGCCGCGCTTGTCGATCTCCACCCCGGCTTCCTTGGCGCCCAGGCCGTCGGTATAGGGGCGCCGCCCGATGGCCACCAGCACGGCATCGGCCTTGAGCTCGCTGGCGGCGCCGCCGGCGGCGGGCTCCAGGGTCAGGGTGGCGCTGCCCTTGGCCACCTTGGCGCCGGTCACCTTGGTGGAGAGCTGGAACTTCATGCCCTGGCGTTCCAGGATGCGCTGCATCTGCTTGGAAATCTCGCCGTCATGCAGCGGCAGGGCGCGATCGAGGAATTCCACCACGGTGACCTCGGCGCCCAGGCGGCGCCACACCGAACCCAGCTCCAGACCGATGACGCCGGCGCCGATCACCACCAGATGCTTGGGCACCCGGGGCAGCTCCAGGGCGCCGGTGGAGGAGATGATCACCGTCTCGTCGATCTCGACGCCGGGCAGCGGCGTGACGTCGGATCCGGTGGCGATGATGATGGACTTGGCGGCCAGGGTGGAGACGGCGCCATCCTTGGCGGTCACCTCCACCGAACCGGGGGCGGCGATGCGCCCGGCGCCGATCACATAGGCCACCTTGTTCTTCTTGAACAGGAACTCGATGCCCTTGGTGTTGTCCGACACCACCTTGGCCTTGCGGGCCATCATGGCGGCCACGTCCAGTTCCAGCTTGCCCACCTTGATGCCGTGCTCGGCGAAATGGTGGCCGGCGGCCTCGTAATGGTGCGAGGAGGTGAGCAGCGCCTTGGAGGGGATGCAGCCCACATTGAGGCAGGTGCCGCCCAGGCTGCCGCGTTTTTCCACGCACGCCACCTTCAGGCCCAGCTGCGCGGCGCGGATCGCCGCCACATAACCGCCCGGACCGCCGCCGATCACCACCACGTCGAAAGTCGTATCACTCATGGAGAACCCCACGTTCTTCAAAAACCGTCTTCAGAAAAACATCGGCCCCTCCCCGGTGGGGGAGAGGCCGCGTTCGCTTACATATCCAGCAGAATGCGCTGCGGGTCCTCGATGCATTCCTTGACGCGCACCAGGAACGACACCGCCTCGCGGCCGTCGATGATGCGGTGATCGTAAGACAGCGCCAGATACATCATCGGGCGGGCCTCGATCCTGCCGTCGGGCATCACCATGGGGCGCAGCATGGTCTTGTGCATGCCGAGGATGGCCGACTGCGGGGCGTTGAGGATCGGCGTGCTCATCAGCGAGCCGTAAACGCCGCCGTTGGAGATGGTGAAGGTGCCGCCGGTCATTTCGTCCATGGTCAGCTTGCCGTCGCGGGCCTTCTTGCCGTAGCCGGCAATGGCCGCTTCCACCCCGGCGAACGACAGCTTGTCGGCGTCGCGCACCACCGGAACCACCAGACCGTTGGGCGTGCCCACAGCCACGCCGATGTCGTAGAAGTTCTTGTAGATGATCTCGTCCGGGGTGAACTCGGCGTTGACCGCCGGCCATTCCTTGAGAGCGGTGACGCAGGCCTTCACGAAGAAGGACATGAAGCCCAGCTTGGTGCCGTGCTTCTTCTCGAAGGCATCCTTGTACTGGGCGCGCACGGCGTTCAGCGCCGTCATGTCCACCTCGTTGAAGGTGGTGAGCATGGCGGCGGTGTTCTGCGCTTCCTTCAGCCGGTTGGCGATGGTCTTGCGCAGGCGGGTCAGCTTGACGCGCTGCTCGCGCGGGTCCTCGGCGCGCGGCGCGGCGGGGGCCGGAGCGGCAGCCGGAGCGGCCAGGGTGTTCAGCACATCGCCCTTGGTGATGCGGCCGTCCTTGCCGGAGCCGGCGATGGCGCCGGCATCCAGGCTGTTCTCCTTGATCAGCTTGGCGGCCGAGGGGGCCGGGGGATGCCCGGCGGCCGGAGCGGCCTTGGCGGCGGCGGGAGCCGGAACGGCGGCGGCGGCCTTGGCGGCGGGAGCCGGAGCGGCGGCACCGGCACCGGCGGCGCCCAGAATGCCCAGCACGGCGCCCACGGCCACGGTGTCGCCGTCCTTGGCCAGGATATCGGTCAGGGTGCCGGCCACCGGGGCGGGCACTTCCACGGTCACCTTGTCGGTTTCCAGCTCCACCAGCGGCTCATCGGCCTTGACGGCGTCGCCGACGTTCTTGAACCACTTGGCGATGGTCGCCTCGGTCACGGATTCGCCCAGAGTGGGCACCACGATATTGGTCGTCATGGGTCTTGCCTCGCCTCGCCTTACTTGACGTTCTGGATTTTGGACATCTTGGACACCCGGCGGAACGGCTGGGGCAGCGTGAACACCGCGCCGGTCAGCGCCTGTTCGACCAAGAGGGCCTGTTCATACACATGGGTTTTATTCAAGCCGGTCGCCGGCGACGCGGCGGCCTTGCGGCCCACATAGACCGGCTTGCGGCTCTTGTGGTCCAGCTCTTCCAGGATGAATTCGAGGCGGCGGTCGACGAAGGTCCAGCAGCCCATATTGGCCGGCTCCTCCTGGCACCACACCACCTCGGCGTTGGCGTAGCGGCCCAGCTCGCGCATGACCGTTTCCTTCGGCCAGGGATAGAGCTGCTCGACGCGCACGATGGCCACATCGTCGAGGCCGCGCTTGGCCCGTTCCTCGAACAGATCGTAATAGACCTTGCCCGAGCACAGCACCACACGGCGGATCTCCGCATCGGGCTTCAGGGCCTGGGTTTCCGGCAGCACGCGGCGGAAGCGCGAACCGGGACCGAAGTCCTCGAGAGCGCTGACCACCAGCTTGTGGCGCAGCAGCGACTTCGGCGTCATCACCACCAGGGGCTTGCGGAAGTTGCGGCGCACCTGACGGCGCAGGGCGTGGAAATAGTTGGCCGGCGTGGTGAAGTTGCACACCTGCCAGTTGTCTTCGCCGCACATCTGCAGATAGCGCTCCCAGCGGGCCGAACTATGTTCAGGCCCCTGCCCCTCGTAGCCGTGCGGCAACAGGATGGTCAGGCCCGACATGCGCATCCACTTGGCTTCGCCCGAGGAGATGAAGGTGTCGAAGATGGCCTGGGCGCCGTTGGCGAAATCGCCGAACTGGCCTTCCCACAGGGTCAGGCCGTTGGGTTCGGTCAGCGAATAGCCGTATTCGAAGCCCAGCACACCCTCTTCCGACAGCAGCGAGTCGATCACCTCGTACTGCGCCTGGCCGGGCCGAATGTTGTTCAGCGGCACATAGCGAGCCTCGGTCTCCTGGTCCACCAGCACCGAATGGCGCTGGGAGAAGGTGCCGCGGCCGCAATCCTGGCCCGACAGGCGCACGCGGGTGTTTTCCACGCACAGGGTGCCGAAGGCCAGCGCCTCGGCGGTGGACCAGTCGATGCCCTGGCCGGTGCGGATCATCTGCTGCTTGGCTTCCAGCTGGCGGACGATCTTGCGGTTGACGTTGATGCCCTCCGGCACGCGGGAGATGGCTTCGCCCACCTCCTTCAGCAGCTCCAGGGAGACGTCGGTGCGCTCCTCGCGCATCTCCTCTTCATCGTCCAGCACGCCGAGGCCGGCCCACTTGCCTTCCAGCCAGTCGGCCTTGTTGACCTTGTAGGACTTGGCGGCGGCGAAATCGGCCTCCAGATGCGCCTGGAAATCGGCCACCAGCTTGTCGCTGTCCTCCTGGGTAATCACCCCGTCCTCGATCAGCTTCTTGGCGTAAAGCTGGCGGGTGGTGGGGTGCGAGGCGATCTTGCGGTACATCAGGGGCTGGGTGAAGGCCGGCTCGTCGCTTTCGTTGTGGCCATGGCGGCGGTAGCACACCATGTCGATCACCACGTCGGCCTTGAATTCCTGGCGGAACTCGGCGGCGATGCGGGCGGCATGCACCACGGCTTCCGGATCGTCGCCGTTCACGTGGAAGATCGGCGCCTGCACCATCTTGGCCACATCGGTGCAATAGGGCCCGGAGCGGGAATATTGCGGGGCGGTGGTGAAACCGATCTGGTTATTGACCACCACATGCACGGTG
Source organism: Pseudomonadota bacterium (assembly GCA_021798485.1). Taxonomy (GTDB): domain Bacteria; phylum Pseudomonadota; class Alphaproteobacteria; order Rhodospirillales; family Magnetospirillaceae; genus JAJZGK01. The sequence continues at coordinate 6,878 of JAJZGK010000036.1, read as the reverse complement.
CCGCCGGTGGTGTAGCCCTTGATCTGGCTCATGGCGAAGCATTCGTGCACCACGCCCTGGCCGGCGAAGGCGGCATCGCCATGGATCAGGATGCCCATGCTGTGATCGCGCCCGGCATCGTCGGTCTGGGTCTGCTTGGCGCGCACCTTGCCCAGCACCACCGGATCCACCACTTCCAGGTGCGACGGATTGGCGGTCAGCGACAGATGCACGGCATTGCCGTCGAAGTCGCGGTCGCCCGAGGTGCCGAGGTGGTACTTGACGTCGCCCGAGCCCTGGAAATCCTCGCGCATGGCGGGATTGCCCTGGAACTCCGAGAACAGCGCCGCGAAGGGCTTGCGCATGAAATTGGTCAGCACGTTGAGGCGGCCGCGGTGGGCCATGCCCACCACCACATCGGTCAGGCCGAGCTGGCTGCCGCGCTTCAGGATCTGCTCCAGGGCGGGAATCAGCGATTCGCCGCCTTCCAGGCCGAAGCGCTTGGTGCCGGTGTACTTCATCTGCAGGAAGCGTTCCAGGCCCTCGGCCTCGGTCAGGCGTTCCAGGATGGCCTTCTTGCCGCGCTCGGTGAAATCGGTGTGGTTGTGGATGCTTTCGATGCGCTTCTGGATCCAGCTCTTCTGCTCGGGATCCTGGATATGCATGAACTCCACGCCGATGGTGCCGCAGTAGGTCTGGCGCAGGATGCGGAGAATGGTGCGCAGGGTGGCGGTTTCCAGCCCCAGCATGTTGTCGATGAAGATCTCGCGGTCGAGATCCTCGTCGGTGAAGCCGTAGCTGTGATAATCCAGTTCCGGATGCGGCTCGGGCTTATGCAGGCCCAAGGGATCGAGCGAGGCTTCCAGATGGCCGCGCACGCGATAAACGCGGATCAGCATCATGGCGCGCACGGAATCGAGGATGGCGCGGCGCATCTCCTCGGCCGAGGGGCCGGCGGCGGCCTTGCCCTTGGCATCCTTCTTGGCGGCGGGGGCGTCCTCGGCGGCAGCGCCGATCACCTTGTTGCCGTTCTTGTTCCAAACCGCGCCCTTCAGTTCGGCGAGGATGGCGCGGCCATCATCGTTCAGATCCCGAAAGAAAGTGGCCCAGCCGCTGTCCACCGCCGAGGGATCCTCGACGAAGCGGGCATAAAGCTCGGAGACGTAGGTGGCGTTGGCACCCGTCAGGAAGGACATCTGCTCTTGCTGCATCCGTTGTAGTGGGCGCGGCTCATCGCCGCGCCCGCTCCCTAATTGCCGTGGTCGTTGCCACGGCGCGGTTGAATGCCGCCGGCTGGCGGTTCTTGGTAATTGCCGCCGGCTGGCGGTTCTTGGCTACGACAAACGGGATGCCAAAGGGGGATCAGCCCTTCAGCACCTTCAACATGGTGCTGCCCAGCGAGGCGGGCGAATCGGCGACGGTGATCCCGGCCTGCTTCATGGCCTCGATCTTGTCGCCGGCACCGCCCTTGCCGCCGGAAATGATGGCGCCGGCATGGCCCATGCGACGGCCCGGAGGCGCGGTGACGCCGGCGATGAACCCGACCACCGGCTTCTTGACCTTGCTGGCCTTGATCAGGGCCGCGCCGTCCTCCTCGGCGTTGCCGCCGATTTCGCCGATCATGATGATGGATTCGGTTTCCGGATCGGCCAGGAACATTTCAAGGGCATCGACGAAGTTGGTGCCGTTGATGGGATCGCCGCCGATCCCGATGCAGGTGGACTGGCCCAGGCCGGCGGCGGTGGTCTGCGCCACGGCCTCGTAGGTGAGGGTGCCGGAACGCGACACGATGCCCACCTTGCCACGGCTGTGGATATGGCCGGGCATGATGCCGATCTTGCATTCGCCAGGCGTGATCACGCCGGGGCAGTTGGGGCCGATGAGGCGGGTCTTCGAGCCCTGCAGGGCGCGCTTGACCGCCAGCATGTCGACCACGGGAATACCCTCGGTGATGCAGACCACCAGCGGGATTTCGGCGTCGATGGCTTCCAGGATGGCATCGGCGGCGAAGGGCGGCGGCACATAGATCACGCTGGCATTGGCGCCGGTCTTGTCCTTGGCCTCGGCCACGGTGTCGAACACCGGCAGATCGAGATGGGTGGACCCACCCTTGCCCGGCGTGACGCCGCCGACCATCTTGGTGCCGTAGGCCACGGCCTGTTCGGAGTGGAAGGTGCCCTGGGCGCCGGTGAAGCCCTGGCAGATCACCTTGGTGTTCTTATTGACGAGAACGGCCATTTATGCGGCCTCCTTCACAGCCTTGACCACCTTTTCGGCGGCGTCGGCGAGGTTGTCGGCGGCAATGATCGGCAGACCCGACTGCGCCATGATCTTCTTCCCCAACTCGACGTTGGTGCCTTCCAGGCGCACAACGAGCGGAACATTGAGGCTGACTTCGCGGGCCGCCGCGACCACGCCTTCGGCGATGACGTCGCAGCGCATGATGCCGCCGAAGATGTTGACCAGAATGCCTTCCACATTGGGATCCGAGAGGATCAGCTTGAAGGCGGTGGTGACGCGTTCCTTGGTGGCGCCGCCGCCGACATCGAGGAAGTTGGCGGGCTCGGCGCCATAAAGCTTGATGATGTCCATGGTGGCCATGGCCAGACCGGCGCCGTTGACCATGCAGCCGATGGTGCCATCGAGCTTGATGTAGTTCAGCGCGTGGCGGGCGGCTTCCAGCTCGGCCGGATCCTCTTCCGATTCGTCGCGCAGCTCTTCCACATCCTTGTGGCGGAACAGGGCATTGTCGTCGAAGTTGACCTTGGCGTCGAGGGCGATGATTTCGCCGGCCCCGGTCACCACCAGCGGATTGATCTCGACGATGGAGCAGTCGAGGTCGATGAAGGCCTTGTAGAGGGCGCCGATGAACTTGACGGCGGTGTTGACCTGCTTGCCTTCCAGACCCAGACCGAAGGCGATCTGACGGCCATGGAACTGCTGGAAGCCCTCCACCGGATCAATGGCGACCTTCAAAATCTTTTCGGGATGGGTGGCGGCCACCTCTTCGATTTCCATGCCGCCCTCGGTGGAGGCCATGATGGTGACGCGGCTGGTGGCGCGGTCGATCAGCATGCCGAGATAAAGCTCGCGCTTGATGTCGCAGCCTTCCTCGATGTAGAGGCGCTTGACTTCCTTGCCGGCCGGGCCGGTCTGATGGGTGACTAGAACCTGGTTGAGCATGCTGGCGGCGTTATCGCGCACCGCATCCACCGACTTGACGACGCGCACGCCGCCGCCTTCGGTTTCCTTGCCCTTGAACTTGCCCTTGCCGCGGCCGCCCGCATGGATCTGCGACTTGACGACCCACACCGGGCCGCCCAGGTCCTTGGCCACCTGTTCGGCTTCGGCCGGGGTGTAGGCGACGCCGCCGCGAAGCACGGCAACGCCGTACTTCGCAAGCAGCTTCTTTGCTTGATACTCGTGAATATTCATGTGAAGCCTCGCCTTGAGATATGTCTGTGCCGGTTTATCGCTGTTGTTATTTGGGCATCAGTTCCTTGGACTTCGCGATCAGACCGCGCACCGAGTCGACGGACTTGGCGAATTCGGCCTTTTCAGCGTCGTCCAGTTCGATTTCCACGACCTTCTCCACGCCGCCGGCACCGATGATGGTGGGCACGCCGACATAGATGCCGTCGAGGCCGTACTGGCCGTCAACCCAGGCGGCGACGGGCAGAACGCGCTTCTTGTCCTTCAGATAGGCCTCGGCCATCTGCACGGCGGCGGCGGCGGGGGCGTAGAAGGCGGAACCGGTCTTCAGCAGGGCCACCACTTCGGCGCCGCCGTCGCGGGTGCGCTGAATGATCTGGTCCAGCTTTTCCTGGGTGGTCCAGCCGGCCTTCACCAGATCCGGCAGCGGAATGCCGGCAACGGTGGAGTAGCGGGGCAGCGGCACCATGGTGTCGCCATGGCCGCCCAGCACGAAGGCGGTGATGTCTTCCACCGAAACCTTGAACTCTTCCGACAGGAAGTAGCGGAAGCGGGCGGAGTCGAGCACGCCGGCCATGCCCACCACCTTGTTGTGGGGCAGACCGGAGACTTCGCGCAGCACCCACACCATGGCGTCCAGCGGGTTGGTGATGCAGATCACGAAGGCGTTGGGGGCATACTGCTTGATGCCGGCGCCGACCTGGGACATGACCTTGGCGTTGATGCCGATGAGGTCGTCGCGGCTCATGCCGGGCTTACGGGCCACGCCGGCGGTGACGATGATCACATCGGCGCCTTCGATGGCCGAATAATCATTGGCGCCGGTGTAGGCGGCGTTCACACCCTCGATGGGGGTCGATTCGGCCATATCCAGGGCCTTGCCCTGCGGAGTGCCTTCGGCGATGTCGAACAGGACGACGTCACCCAGTTCCTTCAAACCGATCAGATGGGCCAGGGTGCCGCCGATATTGCCGGCGCCAACGAGAGCGATTTTCTTGCGAGCCATGAATTTTGCCTCTCGGACGGTGTGTTATGAAAGTTCAAACGCTGTGGTGTGACTGATCAAACAGACGCTGCGTGACGGTGCAGCATGAACCAATGGGCGGCTTTTCGTAGCGCGATTCGTGAGTTAGGGCAAGGGGATTGACCCGTTCAAGACCAGGATTAAGCCCTGAAATCCCAAGCGAATTCCCCACCTCTTATACGTCCTTTCCTCCTCTGCTTCACGCTAACGCGTTGACTCCACTGGCGAAACCCTACCCAGGGTAGTTTCTGCCCACCCTTCCGGTTAGGGGCGGACGTAATCCGCAAGAGACGGCGGGGATCCCCGCGCCCTCACGTCAGATGCCTCTGGCCCAGGTAATCCGCCGCTTGCATCTCCATCAGCCGGCTGACCGTGCGCTGAAATTCGAAGGCGCCGTCGCCGCTAGGATAAAGATCCTGCGGCGGCGCCGCCGCCGAGCAGACGAAGGTGACCTTGTGCTCGTAAAGCGCGTCGATCAGGGTGACGAAACGCTTGGCGGCATCGCGGTTGGCCGGCGACAGCAGCGGCACATCCGAGACCAGGACCGTATCGTAATGGGTGGCCAGCTTCAGATAGTCCGAGGCGCCCAGGGCCTTCTGGCACAGATCGGCGAAGGAGAACCAGGCGACGCCGTCGGCGGCCTTGGGGATGACCCAGCGCCGCCCGTTCACCTCCAATTCCTCCTCGAGACCGGGCATGCCGTTGGTCAGGCGGGCGAAGCAGCGCGTCATCTCGGCGCTGCTCCTGGCCCCCAGCGGCGCGTGATAGACCTGCATGCCCCGCTTGCGGCCCAGACGGTAGTCGCGGTCGGAATTCAGTTCGAGAATATCCAGGCGCTGCTTGATCTCGGCGATGAAGGGCAGGAACCGCTCCCGCTGCAGCCCGTCCTTGTAAAGATCGTCGGGATGGCGGTTCGAGGTGGTCACCACCACCACCCCCAGGGCGAACAAGTGATCGAACAGGCGCCCCAGGATCATGGCATCGCCGATATCGCTGACCTGCATCTCGTCGAAGCACAGCAGCCATGAGCGGTCGGCGATCTGGCGGGCCACCGCCGGAATGGGATCGCCGTCCTTGCGGTTTTTATCCTGGCGCAGGGCATGGATGGCGGCATGGACGTCGCGCATGAATTCGTGGAAATGCACCCGCGCCTTGGCCGCCACCGGCGCCGTGCTGTGGAACAGGTCCATCAGCATGGATTTGCCGCGCCCCACCTCGCCGTAGAGGTAAAGCCCCTGCTTGGGCACGGCGCTTTCGCAATCGCCGGGATGCCATTCCAGGCGGCGCGGCGATTTGGCCCCCAGGCCGAAACGCGACAGCCAGCCCCGCTCGCCCTGCTGGGGCGCATAGGACGACAGCGCCCGCGCGAGGCTTTCGAATTTTTCCACCGCCATGGCCTGGGCCACATCCGGGCGGAGCGTGCCATCGGCAAGATGGCGTCGGTAGGAATCCAGCGGTCCGGTCATAAGAACATTGCTTTACCGCCAAACGGACAGGAGGCCAAGCCCTCATCGCAGGGGGATTGTTCCCGCCCCCGGAAGCGGCGGCGGGTTTTCCATAGATAGGCGCCCCGGCGCCGAATGCCAACGCCAGATTTCCATGGCCTGCCCCGGCCCGCTTGCGCTAAACACTAGGAGCCTGTCTCCGTCATCGGATGAGTCGGAAAGCGCGGTATTTTTGTGCAATATCAGGAGAAAAGCGCGCAGCGATGCGGTGCATCGGAAGCGGTTTTCGACGCAATAGTGTGCGAAAAGGCCCGCCTTTACGGCCATTCGCATTACGGAGACAGCCTCCTAGAAGCTTTTTTCCCAAGGACCGCCCGCATGCGCCGCGCCGCCTCCCTTGCCCTTCTCGCCTGCTCCGCCCTGGCCTCGCTGACCGCCTGCGGCACCGAGGCGCCCTATGTGCAGACCTCGTACCGTCTCAATCAGACCGGCTTCGTCATGGTCTGCTCCAGCGGAGACGAGGCGGCGCGCAAACAGGCCGACGCGCTGGCCGAGCAGACCTGCGCCCGCTACCGCCGCACCGCCAAGCTGTGGCGGGTGACCCAGGGCCAGTGCGACTGGCTGTCCTCGACCCAGGCCAGCTATATCTGCGTGCCCAAACCGGGCGTGACCCCCATGCCCTTCAACAGCAAGCACGCGCCTCTGCGCCACGACAGCGTGCCCACCGATATCGACGGCGTGGTGACCCCCTACTAGAAAGAAACCAGGTCAGGCGGCTTACCAGCAGTTTCATACCCGGTGGGTCCGCTCCGTCGGTGGCAACTGATACAGGCCTCGGCGCCACGGCCCCTGATACAGGCCTCGGCGCCACGGCCCCTCCCTTAAGCCGTCTTGGCCAGGCTTGACCCGGCCATCCATGTGGGAGGAGACGCCGTCTTATGATGCGCGGGTCAAGCCCGCGCATGACGACAAGAGGGATGCCGCAGTCCCTCCCTTAA
>JAJZGK010000035.1 GCA_021798485.1 Pseudomonadota bacterium | reverse complement strand
GTATCGCCGATCAGCCCCTTCAGATCGCGGCCCGTGGCCCCGGCGATGCGCTCGACCACCGGATAGGCCTCGGGATGCACCGCCGAGCCGTCGAGCGGATTGACGCCGCCCACCACCCGCAGGAAGCCCGCCGCCTGCTCGAAGGCCTTGGGGCCCAGACGCTCCACGGCGCGGAGATCGTTCCGGCTGCCGAACGGCCCCTGGGCGTTGCGGCGGGCCACGATATTGCGGGCCAGAACCGGCCCCAGGCCGGCCACCCGCGCCAGCAGCGCCGCCGAGGCGGTGTTGACGTCGACGCCGACGCCGTTCACGCAATCCTCCACCACGGCATCCAGGCTGCGGCCCAGCTGGCTTTGATCCACATCGTGCTGATATTGGCCGACGCCGATGGCCTTGGGATCGATCTTGACCAGCTCGGCCAGGGGATCCTGCAGCCGCCGGGCGATGGAAACGGCGCCGCGCACCGTAACATCCAGTTCGGGGAATTCCTGCGCCGCCACTTCCGAGGCGGAATAGACCGAGGCCCCGGCCTCGGACACCACCACCTTGCTCAAGGCCAGCTCGGGATGGCGGCGCATCAGGTCGCCGGCCAGTTTGTCGGTCTCGCGCGAGGCGGTGCCGTTGCCGATGGCCACCAGTTCGGCCTTGAAGCGCCGCGCCAGCGAGGCCAGCTCGCGCAGGGCCCCCTCCCAGTCGTTGCGGGGTGGATGCGGATAGATAACGCCGGTATGCACCACCTGGCCGGTACGGTCGATCACCGCCAGCTTGACGCCGGTGCGGATGCCGGGATCGAGGCCGATGGTGGCGCGCATGCCGGCCGGGGCGGCCAGCAAAAGGCTTTGCAGATTGCGGGCGAACACATGGATCGCCTCGGTCTCCGCCGCCTCGCGCAGGCGGTTCATCAGCTCGATTTCCAGATGCAGATGGATCTTCACCCGCCAGGCCCAGCGCACGGTTTCCAAAAGCCAGACATCGGCGGCGCGGCCCTGGTCCCGGATGCCGAAGCGGGCGGCGATACGCCGTTCGCATTCCCCGGCCAGGCGGCTGCCCTCCTCCTCGTCGGCGGGCTGCAACTTCAAAAGCAGCGCATTCTCGTTGCGCCCCCGGAACAAGGCCAGGGCGCGGTGCGAGGGAATGACCTTGATGGGCTCGCGGTAGTCGAAGTAATCGGCGAATTTCGCCCCTTTTTCGGCCATGCCCTCGGCCAGGCGCGACACCATGAGCCCGGTGTCCCACAGATGTTCGCGCAGGGCGCCCAGAAGATCGGCGTCCTCGGCCATGCGTTCCACCAGGATCTGGCGGGCGCCGTCCAGCGCCGCCTTGCTATCGGCCACACCCTTATCGGCATCCACATAAGAGGCGGCGGCGGCCTCGGGCGACAGGGCGGGATCGGCCAGCAGGGCCTCGGCCAGGGGTTCCAGCCCGGCCTCGCGGGCGATCTGCGCCTTGCTGCGCCGCTTGGGCTTATAGGGCAGATAAAGATCCTCCAGCCGGGCCTTGGTATCGGCGCCGGCGATCTCGGCGGCCAGTTCGGCGCTCAGCTTGCCCTGCTCCTCGATGGATTTCAGGATGGCGGCGCGGCGGTCTTCCAGCTCGCGCAGATAGCCCAGACGCTCCTCCAGCCGGCGCAGCTGCGTGTCGTCGAGGCCGCCGGTGGCCTCCTTGCGGTAACGGGCGACGAAAGGCACGGTGTTGCCTTCGTCGAGAAGGCGCACGGCGGCCTCCACCTGGGGTTCGGCAACCGACAGTTCCTCGGCGATGCGGCGGCTGATGCTGATCATGATCTCCCGGACAGGCTGGGTAACGGAAAGCCCCAAGGCTTACCCCATCGCCGGAGCCCCGCCAAGACTCTTAAATTCGGTATGCCCCATTTGGCATTTCGGCTATATTCGGAATGATCGGGCCCCGCCTCGCCGGGCAGCCCCTCTGCCGCCGCGAGCAGCGGATCCCATCGCTCTGAAAGAGTTTAAGAAGACTAACATGCTGCGCCGCTTTTCCGGTCTTTTCGTCCTTCTGTGCATCATTTTCGGGAACCTTGGCGTGTGGTGGCTGATGAACCGCCCGGCCAACGGCGTGGCCTGGGACGGCGAGATCAGCTCGATCTCGTTCAGCCCCTTCCGCAAGGACGACGATCCCTTCCAGAACAAATATCCGCCGCTGTCCTCCATCGACAGCGATCTGGCCCTGGTGGCCAAGAAGGTGAAGGCCATCCGCCTTTATAATTCCTCGGAAAAGAACGATCAGGCCATACCGGCCATGGCCGCCAAATACGGCCTGACGGTGACCGCCGGCGCCTGGATCCGCGGCGCCTTGAGCGAACCCAATCTGCGCCTCGACAAGAAGCGCGCCGACATGAGCCCCGACGAGCTTAAGGCCTACAATCTGCAGATGGCCGCCCTCACCTCCAACGAGGAGGAACTGAACGGCGCCATCCGCATGGCCCTGGCCAATCCCAACGTCAGCCGCGTCATCATCGGCAACGAGACCATCTATCGCGGCGAGGCCACGGTGCCGCAGCTGATCCGCTACATCAAGCGGGTGAAGGAGCGGATCCGCCAGCCGGTGTCCACCGCCGAGCCGGCCTATGTCTGGCTGTCCCATCCCGAACTGGTGCGCGCCGCCGATTTTATCGCCCTGCACGTGCTGCCCTACTGGGAAGGCATGCCGGTGAGCAGCGCCGTGGATTATGTGTTCGGCGAAGTGAAGGCCGTGCAGGCCATCTATCCCGACAAGCATATCATGCTGGCCGAGGTGGGCTGGCCCTCGGCGGGCAAGGGCCGCCAGCAGGCCGAGCCCTCGGTGATCAACCAGGCCCTGTTCCTGCGCCGCTTCCTGAACCGCGCCGCCGAGGACGGCCTGGACTACAACGTCATCGAAGCCTTCGACCAGCCGTGGAAAAAGGCCTTCGAATGGACCGTGGGCACCCACTGGGGCCTGTGGGATGCCGACCGCAACCCCAAATTCTCCATGGTTGAGCCGGTGCAGGAAGTGAAGCAGTGGCCGGTGCAGGCCATCACCGCCACCCTGATCGCCCTTCTGCCGGTGATGTGGCTGCTGACCAACTGGCAGCACCTGCGCACGCGGGGCAAAATCTTCTTCGCCGTTCTGGTGCAGTTCGCGGTATCGCTGATGGTGTGGACCGGCACGGTGCCGATGATCCGCGATTTCGCCCCCTCCACCGAGCTGATGTATTCGGTGCTGATGCCGGCCCAGCTCATCTTGCTGGTGGTGGTGCTGATCGCCGGCTACGAGATGACCGAACTGACCTGGACCCGCCAGCGCCGCCGGGATTTTTCCCCGGAAACCGCGCCCAAGCCCACCCGCTTTCCCAAGGTATCGCTGCATCTGCCCTGCTATAACGAGCCGCCGGAGATGGTGAAGCTGACCCTGGACAGCCTGACCCGGCTCGATTACCCCAACTTCGAAGTGCTGGTGCTGGACAACAACACCCGCGACCCCGAGGTATGGAAACCGGTGCAGGCCTATTGCGCCGAACTGGGCGAGCGCTTCAAATTCTACCATCTGGGCAAGTGGCCGGGGGCCAAGTCGGGGGCGCTCAATTTCGCCCTGACCCAGACCGATCCCGAGGCCGAGGTGATCGGCGTGATCGATTCCGACTATCAGGTCACGCCCGACTGGCTGTCCACCCTGGTGCCCTATTTCGAAAATCCCAAGGTGGGCTGGGTGCAGGCGCCGCAGGATCACCGCGAATGGGAGTTCGACCTGTTCAAGGAATGCATCAACTGGGAATATGCCGGCTTCTTCGATATCGGCATGGTGGCGCGCAACGAGGACAACGCCATCATCCAGCACGGCACCATGACCCTGATCCGCCGCAAGGCCCTGGAAGATACCGGCAAATGGTCGGAGTGGACCATCACCGAGGATGCCGAGCTGGGGCTGCGCCTGCTGGAACACGGCTACGAATCGGTTTATCTGTCGCACCGCTTCGGGCACGGCCTCACCCCGGACGATTTCACCGCCTACAAGAAGCAGCGCTTCCGCTGGGCTTACGGCGCCGTGCAGATCCTGAAGGGCCACTGGCGCGCCCTGATGCCCTTCCGCGACACCGGCCTGACCGCCAGCCAGAAATACCATTTCGTCACCGGCTGGCTGCCGTGGTTCGCCGATGCCTTCTATCTGCTGTTCACCGTGCTGTCGGTGTTCTGGACCATCGGCCTGGTGGCGGCGCCGCGCATCTTCGACTTCCCCATGGCCATTTTCGTCATGCCCACGGTGGGGGTGTTCGTGGCCAAGCTGGTGCACCACCTGTTCCTCTATTCCACCCGCGTCAAATGCAACTGGCGCCAGCGCATCGGTTCGGCCATCGCCGGCATGGGGCTGACCTATTACATCGGCAAGGCCATGTGGCAGGGGGTGTTCACCAAAACCATCCCCTTCCTGCGCACGCCGAAATGCGCCGACAAGGCGGCCTGGACCGCCGCCTTCATGATGGCCTCGGAAGAAACCGTGCTCATGCTGTCGCAGTGGATCTGCGCCGCCCTGATCCTGTTCGTGAAGGGCTGGCATGATCTCGACGCCCGCATGTGGGCCCTGGTGCTGTCGGTGCAGTCCATCCCCTATGCCGCCGCCCTGGCCACGGCCATGCTGTCGGCCCTGCCCACCGAGCGGCTGATGCGGCGGCTGAACGCCCACAAGGGCGGCGAGGCCCCGCCCGCCCCGGCGGAATGATGTCCGGGGCGGCCATGCGCCTTTGCCTGCCCCTGCCCCGCCCCCTGCCGCCGGTTCTGGCGGCGGGGGCCTTTCTCAAGAACACCCTCTGCGCCATCGACGGGACGCGGGCGGTGATCACCCCGGTGGTGGGCAACCTCGACAGCGCCGAGGCCATCCGCGCCTTCGAGGCCGCCGCCGCCGCCCTGATGGCGGAGATGAGCGGCCCGCCCCGCCTGATCGCCCATGATCTGCACCCCGATTTCGCCTCCAGCCGCTGGGCCCAGGCCCAGGCGGCGCCGGCGCTGGCGGTGCAGCATCACCATGCCCATATCGCCGCCGTGGCCGCCGAGCACGGCCATCAGGGACCGCTGATCGGCCTGGCCCTGGACGGCTTCGGCCTGGGCCCCGGCCAGCAGAGCTGGGGTGGCGAGCTGCTGCGGGTGGACGGCCCCCAATATAAACGCCTGGGCCATCTGGCCCCGCTGGCCCAGCCCGGCGGCGATGTGGCGGCGCGCGAACCCTGGCGCATGGCCGCCGCGGTGCTGCACCGCCTGGGCCGCGGCGGCGAAATCGCCAGCCGCTTCGCGCCCTATCCCGCCGCCGCCCGGCTGGAGACCATTCTGGCGCGCGGCGTCAACTGCCCTTTCACCTCCAGCGCCGGACGGCTGTTCGACGCCGCCTGCGGCCTGTTGGGCCTCACCCCGGTGGCCGCCTTCGAGGGCCAGGCCCCCATGGCTCTGGAAGCCCTGGCCACCGCGCCTTGCGTGCTGACCGGCGGCTGGAGCATCGGCGATGGCGTGCTGGACTGCCTGCCGCTTCTGGAAGCCCTGATCGGGCGCCCGGCGGACGAGGGCGCCAACCTGTTCCACGGCACCCTGGCCGCCGCCCTGGCCGACTGGGCCGCACAGGCGGCCGAGGCGCAGGGCATCGGCCATGTGGCCTTGAGCGGCGGCTGTTTCTTCAACGCCGTGCTGCGCCGGGATCTCGGCGACCGGCTGGCGGCGCGCGGCCTTGCCGTGCTTCTGCCCCGCGCCGCCTCGCCGGGCGATCCCGGCGTCAGCCTGGGTCAGGCCTGGATCGCCGCCCTGACCCTGGCCGGGCCGGGAGCATGAGCCGGGGCGGCCTGTCGCTGCGCCTGTCGCTGTTCTATGCCGCCCTGTTCGGGGTGATCGGCGTGCAGATGCCGTTCTGGCCGCTGTATCTTTCCGCCAAGGGCCTCGATCCGGCCCGCATCGGGCAGTTGCTGGCCGCCGCCTATTTCATCAAGATCATTCTCAATCCGGTGGCCGGGCACGTGGTGGACCGGCACGGCGCCCGGCGCACGGCGCTGCTGGTCTTCAGCGGCATCGCCGTGCTGGCCTCGCTGCTGTTCGCCCCGGCCCGGGGCTTTTCCGCCCTGCTGCTGGTCACCCTGCTGGCCGCCGCCAGCTTCTCGGCCCTGGTCCCCTTGAGCGACAATCTGACCATGCAGAGCGCGCTGCGGCACGATCTCGATTACGGCCGCATCCGGCTGTGGGGCAGCCTGGCCTTCATCGCCACCTCCATGCTGGGCGGGCGCTGGCTGCTGGACGCGCCGCGCTGGAGCATTCTGGCCGCCATCGTCGCCGGCCAGGCCCTGACCTTCCTGGCGGTATGGCCGCTGCCCGCCGACCGGCAGGCGCGGACAGAGGCGCCGCCGCGCCTGCCGCTGCGGCCATTGCTGCGAAGCCGCGGCTTTCCGCTGTTCCTGGCCGCCACCAGCCTGATCCAGGTCAGCCACATGATCTATTACGGCTTCGCCACCCTGCACTGGCGGGCGGCCGGGCTGCCGGGCACGGTGATCGGCGCCTTATGGGCGGAGGGGGTGGTGGCCGAAGTGCTGCTGTTCGCCTTCGGGCGCCGTCTGGTGAGCCGCTTCGGGCCGCCGCTGCTGATCGCCGCCGGCGGCCTGGCCGGGGCGCTGCGCTGGACCGTTCTCGGCCTGACCACCGATCCCCTGGCCCTGGCCGCGGTGCAGTTCCTGCACGCCTTCACCTTCGGGGCCACCCATCTCGGGGCCATGCATTACATCGCCCGCACGGCGCCGCCCGCCCTGTCGGCCCGCGCCCAGGGGCTTTACGCCTCGGTGGCCAACGGCATGGTGCCGGGGCTGGCCATGCTGGCGGCGGGGCCGCTCTATCAGGATTGGGGCGGTCGGGCTTTTCTGGCCATGAGCCTGCTGGCCGCCGGCGGCTTGGGCCTGGCCTTGCGGCTGTGGCGCCAGTCCCCTGGCGGCGGCCATCCCGTGAAGGTTTAAAGACATCCGCCCTCCCTGCCTTGCGGCGCGGGAAAATCGGGGTATCCTGCGCCGGTCACAAAGGACTGACTTCTTCATCATCCTTTAGGGCCGTTCTCCCGGCCCGATCTGAAAAGGGCCGGTGTTCCGCACCGGCCCTCTTTTTCAGACCAACCGGTTCTCACTCACCGCTTCACGGCGCCGCCGGCATTGACCCAGGCGTTGAAGCCGCCGTCCAGACGATAGATATCGCCGGCAAAGCCCGAGGCGGCCATCATCTCCGAGGCCGGGCCGCAGCGGCGGCCCATCTGGCAGTGGAACACCAGATGCTTGCCGGCGCTGTCCGGCACCTTGGCCGGGTTGAACGAGGACAAGGGCACCAGCACGGCGCCGGGAATATGGCCCGCCTGATGTTCCTGCGCCTCGCGCACGTCCACCACCACGGCCGACCCTTCCTTGAGCCACTGCACCAGTTCCGTCGGGCTGACTTTCTTGATGGTCGCGTTCATCACCTGTTTCTCCGGGTTGCTCGAAAGACCTAAAAAACGTTTCAGCAAAGCCAGCATTTGCCATCAGCTCCTGTTCGCGGGCGGTATCCGCTGCACCGCACCCTTGACCGCCACAATGACGGTTTTCCAAGGCCGCCGCATCCCAGGAGTTGCGGCGGCGCCGTTATTTTTTCTCACGCAGGCGGACAATGCCGATCAGCTTCATGGAATAGCGCTCGAACAAAGGCTCGCTCTGCCCTTTGCGCACCTTGCGCAGAAAATACTTCTCGAAGGCGATCTTGGCCACATGCACCCAGCGCCCCTCGCTGGCCCAGTTGATGTTGCGCGGCGGGATCTGCGGCTGCGCCACGAAGGCCACGCCGCGATCGCCGAAATCGGCCAGACAGACGGCGTTCCAGGTGCCTTCCTCGGTGGCCTCGCCGCCTTCGATCAGGGACTTGATATTGCGCACCGTGGCGGTGACCATGGATTCGATCATATAGCCGGTCTTGGGCACGCCGGTGGGCACCGGGGTCACCTCCACCGGCGGAATGGCCACGCCCACCCCCACCGCGAAGACATTGCGGTAGGTGGGATTGCGCTGTTTCTTGTCGATCAGCACGAAACCGCGCGGATTGACCAGATGCTCGACCCCCATCACCGCGCCGATACCTTTGAAGGCCGGCATGATCATGGCGTATTTGTAGGGAACCTCGTGCTCCCTCTTCACCGCGCCCTCGTCGGTCAGCTCGGTGCATTTGACCAGATCGGGCCGCACCTCGGTGATCTTGGCGTTGGCGATCCATTTGATGTGCCGTTCGCGCAGGGCCGATTCCAGCATGCCCTTGGTATCGCCCACACCGCCCAGGCCGAGATGGCCGACATAGGGCTCGGGGGTGATGTAGGTGATGGGCACCTGATCGCGGATCTTGCGGCGGCGCAGATCGGTTTCCAGGATGACGGCGAATTCGTAGGCCGGGCCGAAGCACGACACGCCGGGGGCCGCCCCGATGATCACCGGCCCCGGATTTTTGCAGAACTCCTCGTAAGCCTTTGAGGCCAGCAGGGCATGTTTCAGGGTGCAGACGGAAACGGTGTTGCCGGCCTCCGGCCCCAGACCCGGCACCTCGTCGAAGGCCAGATGCGGGCCGGTGGCCAGGATCAGATAGTCGTATTCGAGGAACCGGCCGTCCACCAGCTCCAGCCGGTTTTCCGCCGGATGCACCTTCTGGGCGGCAACGGGAATGAAATCGATCTTCTTTTTCTCGAACACCGGCGCCAGCGGCACCGACACCTGTTCCGGCTTGCGCCAGTTCACCGCCACCCAGGGATTGGACGGGGTGAACTGAAAATCGGCCAGGTTCGACACCACCGTGACCCGATGGTCCTTGCCCAGGGCGTCCTTCATTTCCAGCGCGGCGGAAACCCCGCCGATACCAGCCCCCAGAACGACTACATGTGCCATGGAAACCTCCCGCATACGTTCGTTGTTATATTGGCCTGGTTTTATTGGCTTGCCCCTTCCGCTCGCCACGATTTAAGATTGAAATCTTATCGGAAGGCGCAGCCCGCCTTGGCGCCAAGCTTCTTGAAGATCAGGGCGGCCGGGCAGAAGCCCGTGAAGGCGGCCTGAAGCATGTTCACGCCGATAAAGGCGGTGAACCACATGAAGTAGGAACTGACCCACAGGGTCAGGGCCAGGCTGAGCAGGATCATCACCCCCGCGAACGCCATCACCAGTCGATCTAAAGCCATTTTCGGATTTCCTCCAGGCACCTATATATTCATGCTTGCTAAATTAGCACAGCCGAATATACTCAGCAAGCCTAATCGCTATAAATGCCGGAAACCCGCCCATGAAGCCCCTGCTGATCGCCGCCCCCCTCTCACTGCTGTTGTACGGCCAGGCCCTGGCGGGCCAAACCGTTCAGCCGACGACCATCATCGACTACAAGGCCGTGGCCGGCTCGATCCAGGGCCACCGGGAAACCCAGATCCGGGCCCGCATTCCCGGCACCCTGGTGCGCCTTCTGGTGCGGGAGGGCGATGCCGTGAAGGCCGGCCAACTGCTGGCCCTGGTGCAGGACGGCAAGGTGACCGCCCAGCTGAACGAGGCCGACGGCCAGGTGAAGGCCCTGGAGGCCCAGCAGAAGGCCGCCGCCGCCGAACTGAAGCGCGTGGCCGCCCTGCGCCAGCCGGGGGTGACCTCGCAGCGGCAGCTGGAGCAGGCCCAGGCCCAGTGCGACGCCCTGACCGGCCAGCTGGCCGCCGCCCGCGCCGCCCGCGCCCGCGCCGCCGACATGGTGCGCGACGGCCATATGACCGCCCCGGTGTCCGGCCGCATCCTGCAGGTGGAGGCGGTGCGCGGCAACTATGTGCAGCCCGGCGAGCCGGTGCTGTCCATCGCCACCGCCGAACGGGTGGTGCGCATCGACCTGCCCGAGGGCCACGCCCATGATCTGAAGGCCGGGCAGACGGTGACGGTGCGCCAGGATGGCGGCGAGCCCGCCGAACAGGGCCGCGTCGCCCTGGTGTATCCCGAAATCGTCAACGGCCGCGTGCGGGTGGATGTGGCGGTGCCGGCCATCGAAAGCTTCTTCATCGGCGAACGCGCCGAGGTGGAGGTGCCGGTGGGCCGCCATCAGGGCTTCGAGGTGCCCGCCGACTATGTGACCCGCAAGGGCGGGCTTTACTATGTGCGGCTGAAGGACGGCAGCGATATCCCGGTGCAGCCGGGCGCCGCCCATGACGGCATGACCGAAATCCTGACCGGCCTCGTCGCCGGGGATGAGCTGGTGAAGCCATGAGTGGTCCGTCCCTGGGTTTGTCCGGCCGCCTGACGCGGACCTTCATCACCTCGCCGCTGACGCCGCTGATCCTGCTGCTGGCGGTGCTGCTGGGCGGCATCGCCCTGATGGTGCTGCCGCGCGAGGAGGAGCCGCAGATCAGCGTGCCCATGGTGGATATCATGGTGCGGGCCGACGGTCTTAAGGCCGCCGCCGCCGAGGAGCGCATCACCCGCCCGCTGGAGGATATCGTCAAGGGCATCAAGGATGTCGAGCACGTCTATTCCCAGACCGAGGACGATCAGGTGGTGGTGACCGCCCGGTTCAAGGTGGGCACCAGTCAGGATACCGCCGCCTTGCGCATCCACGAGCATCTGCGCGCCCATTACGACCAGATGCCCGCCGGCGTGCCCGAACCGCTGATCGTGGCCCGCGGCATCAACGACGTGGCGGCCCTGGTGCTGACCCTGTCGCCCAAGCCGGGCCTGGAAAACCGCTGGACCTCGGGCCAGCTTTACAAGCTGGCGCGCGATCTCCAGCACGAGCTGGACAAGGTGGACAATGTGGGGCTGACCTACATCGTCGGCGGCGCCCCCGACCAGATCCGCGTCGAGCCCGATCCGGTGAAACTGGCCCGCTACGGCGTGACCCTGGACGTGCTGTCGGCCAAGATCGCCGCCGCCAACGCCAGCTTCCCCGGCGGCTATGTGCGCCAATCCGGCCAGGAGCTGCCGGTGGAGATCGGCAACTCTCTGCGCCACCTGCCCGATGTGGGCCATCTTCTGCTCACCACCCACGCCGGCCATCCGGTCTATGTGCGCGATGTCGCCACCATCGCCCTCACCAGCCGCCCCGACGACCATATCACCGACCAGATCACCGTGAAAAAGGGCGTAATGTCGGTGCGGCCCGCCGTCAGCCTGGCCTTCGCCAAGCGCGAGGGCTCCAACGCCGTGGTGGTGACCAAGGATATCCTGGACCGGCTGCAAACCCTGAAGGGCGGCCTGATCCCCGACAGCGTGCAGATCGACGTCACCCGCAACTACGGCCGCACCGCCCAGGACAAGGCCGATGAGCTGCTGTTCCACCTGGAGCTGGCCACCCTTTCCATCGTGCTGCTGATCACCGCCTTTGTCGGCTGGCGCGAAGGCGCGGTGGTGCTGATCGTCATCCCCACCACCATTCTGCTCACCTTCTTCGCCGCCTGGATGATGGGCTACACCATCAACCGCGTCAGCCTGTTCGCGCTGATCTTCTCCATCGGCATCCTGGTGGACGACGCCATCGTGGTGATCGAGAACATCGTGCGCCACTGGAAGATGGCCCCCAAGGAGGACAGGGTGCACACCGCCGTGCTGGCGGTGGCCGAGGTGGGCAATCCCACCATCATCGCCACCCTGACCATCGTGGCCGCCCTGCTGCCGATGATGTTCGTCTCCGGGCTGATGGGGCCCTATATGAGCCCCATCCCGGCCAACGCCTCGGCGGCCATGCTGTTCTCGTTCTTCGTGGCCGTCACCATCGCCCCCTGGCTGATGCTGCGCTTCGGCCAGCGCCTGGCCCAGGGCGGCCACGGCCACGACGATAGCGCCGACACCCCGCTGGGCCGCCTCTACCGCCGCATCGCCCGGCCGGTGCTGGCCAGCCGCCGCAACGCCAAGCTGTTCCTGGCCTGCGTGGTGGGCGCCACCATCGCCGTCTGCGTGCTGTTCTACACCAAGACCGTCACCGTCAAGCTCCTGCCCTTCGACAACAAGTCCGAGGTGCAGGTGGTGCTGGACCTGCCGCGCGGCTCCAGCCTGGAGGAAACCCAGCGCACCCTGCTGGAGGCCTCGCGGCTGCTGGCCTCGCTGCCCGAGCTGACCTCGATCCAGTCCTATGCCGGCACGGCGGCGCCCTTCAACTTCAACGGCCTGGTGCGCCACTACTATATGCGCCAGCAGCCGCAGATGGGCGATCTGATGATCAACCTTCTGCCCAAGGACGACCGCGACCGCGCCAGCCATGCCATCGCCCTTGATATCCGCCACCGCCTGCAGGCCCTGCATCTGCCCGCCGGATCGGCCCTGAAGGTGGTGGAGGTGCCGCCCGGCCCGCCGGTGCTCTCGACCCTGCTGGCCGAGGTGTACGGCCCCACCCCCGAGGCCCGCCGCGATAGCGCGCGGCGCCTGCGCAAGGTGTTCCAGCAGGTGCCCTTCATCGTCGATGTGGACGACAGCTTCGGCGTGCCGGCCCAGCGCATGCACGTGGTGATGGACCGTACCCGCATGGAGCGCTACGGCGTGGACCAGCGGGCGGTGAACGCCGCCCTCTCCATCCTGCTGAACGGTGAAACCCTGGGGGTGTCGCAGCAGGGGCCGGGCATCGATCCGGTGGATATCGTCATCGACCTGCCCAAATCCAGCCGGGAGCTGGACCAGCGCCTGCTCTCCACCCCCATCCCCTCGGCCCATGGCCTGGTGGACCTGGGCGACGTGGCGCATATCGTCAGGGAGCAGGCCTCCTACCCGCTGTTCCGCCGCGACGGCCGCTACGCCGAGATGGTCACCGCCGATCTGGCCGGCGCCTTCGAAGCCCCCATCTACGGCATGTTCGCCGTGCAGGACGGCATGGACAAGGTGGACTGGGGCCAGTACGGCAAGCCGGTGGTGGCCTTCCACGGCCAGCCCACGGATGAAAGCCATCCCACCCTTTTGTGGGACGGCGAGTGGGAGATCACCTACGTCACCTTCCGCGACATGGGCGCCGCCTTCGGCGTGGCCATTCTGGCCATCTATCTCCTGATCG
Organism: Pseudomonadota bacterium; assembly: GCA_021798485.1. Taxonomy (GTDB): domain Bacteria; phylum Pseudomonadota; class Alphaproteobacteria; order Rhodospirillales; family Magnetospirillaceae; genus JAJZGK01. Next base: position 5,446 of record JAJZGK010000035.1, on the reverse strand, counting down.
TGGCCGAGTTCGGCAGCTTCAAGCTGCCGCTGGTGATCATGACCCCGATCCCCCTCACCCTGATCGGCATCGTGCTGGGGCACTGGCTGTTCCATGCCCCCTTCACCGCCACCTCGATGATCGGCTTCATCTCGCTGGCCGGCATCATCGTGCGCAACTCCATCCTGCTGGTGGATTTCATCCGGCACGAACGGCAGAAAGGCCTGCCCCTGCGCGATTGCCTGATCAATGCCGGCGCCATCCGCGTGCGCCCGATCCTGCTCACCGCCCTGGCGGCGATGATCGGCGCCTCCTTCATCCTGCTGGATCCCATCTTCCAGGGTCTGGCCATTTCCCTGCTGTTCGGGCTGGCCTCCTCGACCGTGCTGACCCTGCTGGTGATCCCCGCCATTTACGTCTGGCTGCGTGACGATGGCCGCCCCTTCAGCCAGGAGAACCAGGAATGAACCGCGCTCTGCTGACCACCGTGCCGCTGCTGGCCCTGGCCCTTTCCGCCTGCGCCGTGGGGCCGGACTTCACCCCGCCCAAGGCCCCCGCCGTCAATACCTACGGCGGCAACGCCCCCGACAAGGCCGGGATCGCCCTGGGCAAAACCGCCCCCGCCGCCTGGTGGACCAGCTTCCGCTCGGACAAGCTGGACAAGGTGGTGGCCATGGCCCTGGCCGCCAATCATGATCTGGCCGCCTCGCGCGCCAATCTGGCCGCCATGCGGGCCCAGGTGGATGCCGCCGAAAGCGGCCTCTACCCCCACCTGGCCGCCACCGCCGGCGCCGCCCGCAACAAGGAGGATCTGGCCCAGTTCGGCTTCAAGATGCCGCCGCCGGTGTTCGATCTCTATTCGGTGGGCGGCGAGGTCAGCTATTCGCTGGACCTGTTCGGCAAAACCCGCCGCGCCATCGAGGCCGCCGATGCCCAGGCCGATGCCGGGCGCTACGAACTGTCGGCGGCCAGCCTGGCGGTGGCCGGCAATGTGGCGACGCAGGCCTTCAGCATCGCCATGCTGCGGGCCCAGACCGCCGCCGCCGAGGATATGGTGAAGGCCGCCGACCAGTCGGTGGCCCTGGCCCGGCTGTCGGAACAGCGGGGCTACGGCAGCCATCTCGATCTGCTGATGGCCGAAACCCAGGCCGCCGCCAGCCGCGCCCGCCTGCCCGCCTTGCGCCAGCAGCTGACCATGGCCCGCCACGCCCTGGCGGTGCTGGTGGGCAAAGGCCCCGGCGAATGGCAGGCCCCCGACTTTGATCTGGCCGATTTCACCCTGCCGGCGCCGCTGCCGGTCAGCCTGCCCTCGGCCCTGGTGCATCAGCGCCCGGATATTCTGGCGGCGGAAGCCATGCTGCACGAGGCCAGCGCCAAGGTGGGGGTGGCCACCGCCCAGGCCTACCCCGACATCACCCTGTCGGCCTCGGTGCTGCAAGGCGCCTTCGAACCGCATCAGCTGTTCAGCAGCGGCTACGGCGGCGCCGGTCTGGGCGTGGGCATCCTGGCGCCGCTGTTCGAGGGCGGCGCCATCGAGGCCAACCGCAAAAGCGCCGTGGCCGGCTACAATGCCGCCGTGGCCCTTTACGAGCAGACCGTGGTGCAGGGCCTGAACCAGACCGCCGATCTGCTGGAGGCCGTGCAGCATGGCCGCCAGGGCCTGGCGGCGGCGGAAACCGCCAACAGCGCCGCGCAACAGGCCTTCGCCATGGCCCGCGCCAGCTATCAGGCCGGCGAGATCACCCTGCCCACCCTGCTGGAGGCGCAAAACCACGCCGCCCAGGCCCGCCAGTCCTACGCCGAAGCCCGGGCCCAGCTCCTGACCACCGCCGCCCGCCTGTTCGTGGCCACCGGCGCCGGCTGGGAACAGGCGCTGAAGCCGCAAAAATAAAATCGCACGCGAAAAAGCCCGGACCCTCACGGTCCGGGCTTTTTATGAGAAGAGGATCAGGCGGCGAATTTGATGATGGAGGCCACCTGATCCAACTCCGCCGTGATTTTTCCACTATCGGGATCACGCCGGATCAAGCCCAGGGCCTCCAAAGCCATCACATCGGCATGAACATTTTTGTAATCGCGTTTCAGCGCACGGGCCAAAGCCCGAATGCTGTCCGCCGGTTCCCGCCGCAGATGGCGGATCAGATCGAAACGCTTGGGGGTCAGAACCGCCACCAGAGCCTCCCAATCGACAAAACACAGGGTATCGCTGGCCTCCACCGGCTGACCGGCGACCGCAGCCTTCCAAGCCGTTCCCACCTCCGCCAAAGCCTGACGCAGGGAGGTTCCCACCTCGATTTTCGCTTTAAGCGCGGCCATGGCTTTGCCTCCATTCTTCAACTGCGCAGGCAAAATCCTCCAGCAGTTGGTCGATGCCCCGAAAGGCATAGGGGCTGACGAGATCGCCTTCATGGCGATGATCTCCCCGTCCCCGCTCGTTATCAAAACCAACGACCCTGCGGCCACCGGAAATCAGCACCAAACGATATTTGAAACCGTGTTCCGTCGGCGGAACAGGCGTGGGAACGGTCCAGACAACAGCCTCGACAAGATCGCCATCGCTGAACACAACCCGCCGTCTCACCATCAGTTCCGCCGTCATGATGGTATATTACACCATCATGCTGATGGTGTGAAGAACCATCGGCAGTGTCTTATACCGGCCAACCGTCGAGGTGACTCGTTGGCTGGTTTCCGGCGAGCTGTGAGCGAGCGGCCAAGGCTTTCGGATGCAGCCGCCCGGCGAGGGACGGCGGCGGGTTGCGTTCAGCCCTCGGCCTTCTGGTTGCGCCGGGGCACGGTTTTGGGGTCGGCGGTGATGGGGCGGTAGATCTCGATGCGGGCGCCATCGTCCAGAACGGCGTCGAGGCTGGCCAGCCGCCCCCACAGCCCCACCTTGTTCTGCGCCAGATCGATTTCGGGAAAACGGGTCAGGAGGCCCGATTTCTCGATGGCCTGCCGCACGGTGGCGCCCGCCTCCACCGCCACCGGCACCTGCGCCTGCCGGGGCGGATGGGCGTAGACGACCAGGATCTTCAGCATGTCCATCCCCTTTACGTGCTGCAATGGGCGCCGGCCATGATGATGGGCTTGCCGGCGCGGATATCGATCATGCGCTTCACCGCCAGCAAAAGGCCGGTGGCCAGGAAACCGCCGGGCGGCAGCACCGCCATCAGCACGCCGTCGCCCTGCGGCAGCAGGCGAAGCTCCATCACCTTGAAGGCCGGCCCCAGCAGCAGCGAGGCATCGGCGAACAGGGTGCCCGAACCGGTGATCTCGCGCATGGCGCCGATCACCGTGAGCGCCGCCGTGAAGCCCAGCCCCATGGCCAGCCCATCGCAGAACGACGGCAGCACCGGCTCCTTGGCGGCGAACACCTCGGCGCGGCCCAGCGGCAGGCAGTTGGAAACGATCAGCGGAATGAACAGCCCCAGCACCTTGTAAAGCTCGTGCATGTAGGCGTTCATGGTCATATCCACCAGGGTGACCATGGCGGCGATGATCAGGATGAATACCGGAATGCGCACCTGCGGCGTGATGTAGTTGCGCAGCGCGGCGATCAGCAGATTGGAGCTGGCCATCACGAACAGGGTGGCCAGCCCCATGCCCAGGCCGTTGGTGGCGCTGGTGGTCATGGCCATGGTGGGGCACATGCCCAGCATCTGGCACAGCACACCGTTGTTTTCCCACAGGCCGTCCTTGAAGATCTTGGCGTAATCGGCGGTCATCGGCGCACCTCCAGAATATCTGCCTTATGTTGGGCGAAGAACGCCAGCCCGTTGCGGATGGCCGCCACCACGCCGCGCGGGGTGATGGTGGCCCCGGCGAACTGGTCGAAAACGCCGCCATCCTTCTTCACCTTCCACTTGTCGGCGGGCGGGTTGCCCAGCCACAGGCCGGTGAAGCGGGTGATCCAGTCCGATTTTGCGGCATCGATGCGGTCGCCCAGGCCCGGCGTTTCGTGAAAGGCGGTGGCCCGCACCCCCAGGATATGCCCCTCGGGGTCCACCCCCAGCATCAGGGTGATGGGGCCGCCGTAGCCAACGCCCTCGATGGCGTAGGCCGCCCCCGTCACCTTGCCGCCCTTCATGGCGCGGTAGACGGTGACGGCGCGGCCGTTATCCTTGACCACCACGGCATCCGACACCGGGTTGTTGTCGTGGATCGAGGCCGGAATCACCAGGGTGAGGGAGTTTTGCAGATCCTCCACCGCCCGCAGCTTGATGGTGTCGTGGGTGAAGACATCGGTGGTGGCCAGGATCACCCCGAACACCAGGCAGAAGATCCCCAGGATCAGGGCGTGTACAAGGGGGCGTTGCGGCATCATGTCCGCTCCTTCAGCGGCAGCGGCTCGCCTTGCGGGGTGCGGCCGAACGCGCGCGGCCGGAGATGATGGTCGATGATGGGGGTGAGCGCGTTCATCAGCAGCACGGCGAAGGCCATGCCCTCGGGATACCCGGCGAAGGTGCGGATCAGCCAGGTCAGCCCGCCCACGCCGCAGCCGTACAGCAGCTGGCCCTTTTTGGTGATGGGCGAGGTGACATAATCGGTGGCGATGAAAAAGGCCCCCAGGAAGGTGGCGCCCGACAGCAGATGAAACAGCCCGCCGGCATAGCGGCCGGGGTCGGCGGCATGGAACAGGCTGGCCAGCAGGAACAGGCTGCCCATCACCGCCACCGGGATATGCCAGGTGATGACGCGGCGCGCCAGCAGCAGCAGGCCGCCCAGCAGCAGCAGCAGCGCCGAGGTTTCACCGAAGCTGCCGGGATGCAGCCCCAGGGCCATGTCCATCAGATCGGGCAGATGATGCATGGATTGCGTCACCGGCACCCCGCGCGACAGCTCTGTTTTCACATAGCCCAGGGCCGAGGCGGCGCTGACCTGATCGGGCCACGGGGTATGGCCGAAAATCATCCCCAGGCTTTGCCCGAAACCGGGAGCCGAGGCCGAGCCCAGGGGCCGGGCCGAGACGAAGGCGGTCATCTGCAGGGGAAACGACACCAGCAGCGCCACCCGTCCCACCATGGCCGGGTTGAAGACGTTCTGGCCGATGCCGCCGAACAGATGCTTGGCCAGCACCACGGCGAAAATGGCCCCCAGGAGGCAGATCCACCACGGCGCCCACGGCGGCAGGCTCATGGCCAGCAGCCAGCCGGTCAGCACCACCGAGCCATCGCCCAGGCTGGGCATCAGGGGCTTCTTGGCCAGGATCAGGCAGCCCGCCTCGGCCAGCAGGCAGAAGAGCACGGTGGAGAGGAACATCAGCAGGGCCGGCCAGCCGAACAGCCACAGATTAAAGGCGGTGGCGGGCAGCAGCGCCAGCAGCACCAGCACCATGGTGGCGCGCACGCTGGTGGGGGCATGGGTAAAAGGCCCGCTGCGAACGGTAAACTGGCTCATGACGCATCCCCCGGCCCGGCGGCAACGGATTTGGCGGCCTCGGCCTTGGCGGCTTCGGCGGCGGCAACGG
>JAJZGK010000034.1 GCA_021798485.1 Pseudomonadota bacterium | reverse complement strand
GGTCAAGCCTGGCCAAGACGGCTTAAGGGAGGGGCCGTGGCGCAGAGTCCTGTATCAGTGCCACCGACGGAGCGGACCCACCGGGTATGAAACTGCTGGTAAGCCGCCTGACCTGGTTTCTTTCTAGCGTTCGTGAAAGGCGTCGTCGCGCAGTTTCAGCACCGGGGTCAGCAGATAGTGCAGCACCGAATGGCGGCCGGTGTGGATATCCACCTGGGCCTGCATGCCGGGGGTGATGGGCAGTTCGCCGTGATCGCCCAGGGCCGATTTTCCGGTTTCGATGATGACGCGGTAATAGGGCTGGTTGTCGGGGCCGGTGGTGGTGTCGGCGGCCACCATGATCACCTTGCCGTCCAGGCCGCCATAGATGGTGTAATCATAGGCGGAGATCTTCACCTCGGCCTTCTGGCCCACCGTCACATAGCCGCGGTCGGCGGGAGAGAGCTTGGCCTCGATGTTCAGGCGCTCGTTCACCGGCACGATCTCCATGATGGGGGCGCCCGGCCCCACCACGCCGCCGATGGTGTTTTCGCGCAGGTTCTTCACGATGCCGTCGATGGGCGAGGTGATGTTGGCGCGGCGCTGCTGATCGGAGGCCTGGTTCATCATCTGGCGGCTGCGGGCCAGGTTCAGCTCGGTTTCCGTCAGCTGGCTTTCCGCCGTCTGGCGGAACTTCACCTTTTCCTCGGCGATGCGGCTGACGGCTTCGGCCAGGGCGGCCTCGGCGCGCGGCACCGAGCTTTGCAGGGCCTGGGCCTGGCCGTTCAGGGCCTCCACGTCGTTCTGGGTCTGCACATGCTCGATCTTCGAGGTCAGGCCGTCTTTCAGCAGGCTGGTGGACATGGCCAGCTTTTCCCGGCTCAGGGCCAGGCTGGAATTGACCGAGCGCTGCTTGGCCTCCAGTTCGCGCACCTCCAGCTGGCGCTGCTTCTGCTGGTCCTGCAGCACCATCAGACTGGTTTGCAGATTCTGCAGCAGGGCCTCGTGCGAGCGGCGCTCGGCCTCCACCAGCGCGGGCTGGCGCTTGGCCTCGGCGGCGGGGAAGGCCAGGGGCTTGTCGCTGGCCTCGGCCAGCAGCCGGGCGCGGGTCAGCTCCAGGCCGTCGATGCGCACCTGCAGATCATCCTTGTTGCCGACGGCGCTGGGCAGTTCCAGCAGCAGCAGGGTCTGGCCTTTTTTCACCCGCTGGCCGTCGTGCACGGCGATATCGCGCACGATGCCGCCTTCCAGGTTCTGGATCAGCTTGACCTTGCCTTCCGGCACCACGTCGCCGCTGGCGGTGGCCACCTCGTCCAGCTGGGCGAAGCAGGCCCACAGGAACAAAAGCGCCAGCAGCGCCATCACCACCCGGCCGACGGGCCGCCAGTCGGGCAGGGGGTAGCGGTCGATCAGATCGCGCGGGCGGGTCATGCGTCGGCTCCGGCGGCGCCGCGCAAGGCGGGGAACAGGCGGGGCAGCAGCTCGGCGGCGGCGCCGGCGGTGGCGATGCGGCCCTGGTCCAGCAGCACCACGTTGCGGCAGGCCGGCAGCAGCACGGCGCTATGGGTGACGATGACCACCGTATGGTCGCGGGCCAGTTCGCTCAAGGTGTCGCGCAAGGATTCCTCGGCCTGGCGGTCCAGGCTGGCCGAGGGCTCGTCCAGCAGCAGCACCGGCGGATCGCCGATCAGGGCGCGGGCCAGGGCGATGCGCTGGCGCTGCCCGGCCGACAGCCGCGATCCGGCCTCGCCGATCTCGCTGCCGTAGCCGTCGGGCAGATCGATGATGTAGCTGTGCACCCCGGCCATGCGGGCGGCGCGCAGCACGTCGTCGTCGGTGGCGTCGGCCATGCCCTGGGCGATATTGTCGCGGATGGTGCCGGTGAACAGCACGCATTCCTGCGGCACATAGCCCATCCAGCCGGCCAGCTCGCGCCGCCCGAACTGGGCGATATCGGCGCCGTCCAGCAGCACGCGGCCCTTCAAGGGGGCGTAAAGGCCCTGCATCAGCTTCAAAAGGGTGGTCTTGCCGCTGCCGTTCTTGCCCAGGATGGCGGTCAGCCCGTGCGCCGGCATCACCAGCGACAGGCCGTTCAGGGTGGGGGCGCGGCGGGGGTCGTAGCCGAAGGAGACGTCGTCCAGGGTCAGCGCCCCCTGGGGGCGGCCCATATGCAGGCTGCCGGTCTGGCGCTGCTCCTCCTCGGCCAGCAGGGCGCCCAGGCGCTGGGTGGACTGGCGCAGGGCGGAAAAGCCGCGCCAGGCCCCCACCAGCTGATTGAGCGGCGCCAGCAGCCGGGCCATCAGCATGTTGCAGGCCACCAGGGCGCCCATGGTCAGCTTGTGGTCGATGATCATCAGGGCGCCCACCGAGGTCATGATCAGATTGGTCGACAAGGTGAGCAGGGCGCCGAGATTGACATAGCCGTCGGAGCGGGCGCCGCGCAGCATGGAGTACTCGATGGTGGCGGCCTGGCGTTCCTCCCACAAGGGTTTCAGGCAATGATCGAGGGCCAGGGCCTTCACCGTGGTGCGCCCGGCGATCATCTCGGCCACCAGGGCATCGCGCCCGGCCTGCTTGCCGCGTTCGACGCCGCTGGCGTGGTAAAGGCTGGAGCCCGAGCGCCAGGCCAGGGTGATGAACAGCGGAAACAGGCACAGGAACACCAGCGCCACCGGCTCGGCGATGATGAACATCAGCACCAGGAACAGCAGGATGAAGGGCAGATCCAGCAGCAGCAGCGCCACCGAGCCGGACAGGGTGTTGCGGATCAGATCCACATCCTGGAACAGCTGCTGCCAATAGGCGGCGGGGCGGGATTCCAGCAGCCGCAGCGGCAGGGCCAGGATCTTGTCGAACAGCATTTCGCCCACTTCGACATCGATGACCAGCGAAACCCGCTGCATGATGCGCGAACGGGTCTGGCGCAGCACGAAGTCGAACAGCAGCACCATCACCATGCCGATGATCAGGCCGTAAAGGGTGCTGAGGGCGTTGTGGGCCACCACCCGGTCGTACACCTGCTGGATGAAGATGGGCAGGGCCAGGGCCAGGGTGTTGACGAACATCGAGACCATCATCACCTCGCGGAAGACCGGCTTCAGCGGCGTGATGATGGGGATCAGCCAGGGCGATAACAGCGAGCGCATGCGACTGTTGTGGTTGAAGTCCTGGGGGCTGGCAAACGAAAAATGATTTTTGGCAAGATGAGTCGGATTCGCTTTCGTCTTCCGGTAGTCTTGCCGCTCGGAAAAGCGGGCGCGAGGCCGGACGTGATGGGGACGAAAAGGGTGGGGGGAATGGCGAAACGGTTGGCGGCGGCGCTGCTCGGCCTGGCGGGCGGCGGGCGGCTGGTGGCTTTGGCGGTGCTGGTGGGCCTGGTGGCCATGCGCCTGGCCGATCCGCAGCTTCTGGAGATCGCCCGCGCCAAAACCTTCGATTTTTATCAGCAGCTGAAGCCGCGCCCGGCTCCGGCCGCGCCGCCGGTGGCCATCGTCGATCTCGACGAGGCCAGCCTGGCCCAGGTGGGGCAATGGCCGTGGCCGCGCACCCTGCTGGCCACCCTGCTCGATCATCTGACGGCGGCGGGCGCGGTGGCGGTGGGCTTCGATATCGTGTTCGCCGAGCCCGACCGCCTGTCGCCGGCCCAGGTGGCCCGCGCCCTGCCGGGCCTCGACGCGCAAACGGCGCGGCGGCTGGAGGCTCTGCCCAGCAACGACGCGGTGTTCGCCGCCGCCATCCGCCGCGGCCGGGTGGTGCTGGGCATGGCCGGGCTCGACAAGCCGCGCAGCGCCCATCCGCCGGCGCCGCCCGCCGTGCCGGGCTGGGGCCGTTTCGGCACCAGCGATCCGCTGCCCTGGCTGGCCATCCGCGGCTCCTATTATCCGGCGGTGCTGCGCAACACCCCGGTGCTGGATGCCGCCGCCGCCGGCTGGGGGGTGGTGACCCCGGCGCCCGAGGCCGACGGCGTGGTGCGGCGGGTGCCGGTGGTGGTGACCGATGGCCGCGATCTTTACCCGGCGCTTTCCACCGAGCTTTTGCGCCTGGGCACCGCCAGCGAAAGCTTCGGCATCATGACGGCGGCCGACGGCATCCATTTCATCAAGCTGGGCCACAACAAGGTGGAAACCGACAGCCATGGCCGCGTGTGGCTTTATGCCCGCGCCCATGATCCCAGCCTTTTCATTCCGGCCCGGGATGTGCTGTCGGGGCATTTCGATCCGGCGCGGGTGGCGGGCAAGCTCATTCTGGTGGGCACCTCGGCGGTGGGGCTGGGGGATATCCGCACCATCGCCACCGAGCGGCAGATTCCCGGGGTGGAGGTGCATGCGCAGCTGATCGAATCCATCCTTTACGCCCAGCAGCTGGTCTATCCCTCCTATGCGCCGCTGGTGGAGATTCTGGCGGCGCTGGCGGCGGGGCTGCTGATGATCGTGCTGGTGCCGCTGATCGGCGCCCGCTGGACCCTGCTGCTGTTTCTGGGCGTGGCCGGCGCCCTGGCCGGGGGCTCGTGGTACGCGTTTTCCCGCAAGCTCACTTTGTACGATGCGGTGTTTCCCATTCTGACGGCGCTGGGCTGCTACATCATCACCACCTATGGCAGCTTCGCGCGGGAAGAGGCGCAGAAGCGCTATGTGCGCGGCGCCATGGGCCGCTACATGTCGCCGGCGCTGGTGGAGAAGCTGGCCGATAATCCCGGCCTGCTGAAGCTGGGCGGCGAAACCCGCGATATGACGCTGCTGTTCTGCGATATCCGCGGCTTCACCACCATCTCGGAAAGTTTCGGCGCCGATGCGCAGGGCCTGACCCGGCTGATCAACCGCTTCCTGACGCCGATGACCGATGTGATCCTGGCCGGCAAGGGCACCATCGACAAATATATGGGCGATTGCATCATGGCCTTCTGGAACGCGCCGCTGGACGATCCCGATCACGCCGCCAACGCCTGCCGCTCGGCCCTTCGCATGATGGCCGATCTCGCCCCCTTGAACGCCGAGCTGGCCGGGATCGCCGCCGCCGAGGGCCGCCGCCATGTGCCCATCGCTATCGGCATCGGCATTAATTCCGGCGATGTGGTGGTGGGCAATATGGGCTCGGACCAGCGCTTCGATTATTCGGTGCTGGGCGATAACGTCAATCTGGCCTCGCGGCTGGAAGGGCAGTCGAAGCCTTATGGCGTCGGCATCGTCATCGGCGAGAACACCCATGCCCGCGCCCCCGGCTTCGCCACCCTGGAGCTGGATCTGATCAAGGTGAAGGGCAAGACCGAGGCGGTGCGCATCCACGCCCTGCTGGGCGATGAAACCCTGGCCGCCGATCCGGCCTTCCAGGCCATGCGGGCCCGCCACGCCGCCATGCTGGCGGCCTATCGCCGCCAGGACTGGGCCGAGGCCCGCGCCGGGATGGCCGAGGTGCTGGCGGCCTGGCCGGGTTTTCCGCTGGAAAAGCTCTACGCCCTTTATGAAAGCCGCATCGCCGAATACCAGGCCCAGCCGCCGGGGGCGGACTGGGACGGGGTTTATACCGCCACCAGCAAATAGAGGCGGGCGGGATTACCGCTCCTCGCGCAGCAGATCCCGCACCTCGTTCCATACCCGTTCGTAGGGGATTTCCACGTAGCAGGGGAAGGGGGTGCGGTCCACCTTGCGGCGGGTGCAGTTGTAGAAACAGTGGTAGCAGTCGCAGGGCTGGTAAACGAAGCGGGCGCGGGGCGGGCAAACCTCGGGCGGATAGGGCACGAAATTGCCGAAATGCCCGCCGCCTTGCATCATCACCGTGGGAACGCCGAGGGCAATGGCGATATGGCCGGGGCCGGTATCGTTGACCACCATGGCCTGGGCATCGGCGATCACGTCGATAGCCTGATCCAGGGCGGTGCGGCACACCAGATTGATCAGATTGTCGCGGGCCAGCAGATCGGGGCAGGCCTTCAGCTCGTCGGCTTCCTTGGGGGATCCGGTCAGCACCACGCGGTGCCCCTGATCCAGCAGATCGCCGATCAGGCGCTGGAAGTTGGCGAAAGGCCAGCGCCGCCCCGGCTCGTTGCAGCCGAAATGCACCACGATGTAGGGGCGGCCGGCGGGCACCACCGAACGGCCGCGCGGCCAGGGCAGCCGGGGCGGCGCCGGCGGCAGGGGCTTGCCCTCGATGGCGCTGAGATAGGCGTAATGGCGGACGATTTCATGGGTGGGATAGGCGCCGGTCTCGATATAGCGGTGGCGGCCCAGATAATAGGCGTGTTCCGACTGGGTTTTCCGGCTGATCCACGGCTGCGTCATGTAAACGTCCGGCGCCGCGGCCATCCACACCAGGGTATCGGCCACCATGGCCTTGCGGAAAAACAGATCGCACGACACCTTCTGGAAACGCTGGCGGCGCACCCACAGGCCGATTTTCAGCCGATAGAGCGGATTTTTGTCGAACCGCCCCTCGTCGAAGGTTTTCACGCGATAATCGGCCAGAAAGGAGTGGGCCAGGCTTTTCCAGTTGTGCGATCCCAGGATGGTGATCTCATCCTTGGGCACGCCGAAAACCCGGCTGTAATGCTCCAGCGCCGGCAAAAACATCAAAAGATCGCCGATGCCGTCGATGCGCACCACCAAAAGGCCCTTGCGGCGCCCGAAGCTGGGCCAGTAGCGGGCCAAAAGATCGAACGGACGAAAGGCCCACCAGCGTTTGCGCATGCGTTTAAAGTTGATCTGGCCGGGCGGCAGTGAACTCGGAACGGTACCGATACCAGGAGTGCCGCCAGCCATGCATGAAGTCCCTTTTTTTATTCAGTAAGTGTACTGAAGAATTATTGTTTCCTTATGCGTGCGCAACACATTTCTGGTTGCACCATGAAACGGGCGGCCCTTTATGGGGCGTGCCCGGCCGGATCCACGGCATGCCAATCGGGATGGCGGGCGGTTTCTTCCGCCAGGGCGCGGCGCTCGGCGCTCAGCACGCTGTCGATATCCTGAGGGGTCAGCCTGACGCCGAAATCCGCCGGAACCCCGGCATCATGGCCCAGCACGCGGGCCATGATCAGGTTTCCCGTGCTTTGGGAATAGTGGATGGGATCCCAGTAATGGCGCATGCGGCCCTGTTCATGGGGCGGCAGCGGTTCCTCGGTGATGCTCGATGGGCCGGAGAAATCCCATAACTGCGCATTGCGTCCCGGCACCGTGTTGACCTCGGCCACAAGGCGGGTCAGATCGCGTTTCCAGTTTTCCAGATCGGTGAGATGGCCCAGGCTGGCGATCTGCTGGATATGGCGCACATGGAACGGCCCGACAAAGAGAATGACGCGGGCCTGGCGGTCGGCCATGCCGATGACGGCCTGGCGCAGCAGGTCCAGGCGGTCGCGGGCGTAATCGGCGGGATAGTGCGACCAGAACGGCTGATAGCTTTGCAGCATGGCCTCGAAGGTCGAACGGAAATGTTCGAACCGGGCCGTATCCAGCGCCTGGTTGTGAAAGCCGGTTTTGGGGAAGGGGGTTGGCTTGTGGCGCATCGAGGCCCGCATGACGCCGTAGGAATCCTTCAGCGCCTGCGACGACAGCAGCCGCTTGAACATCACCGGCCACTGGCTGGCGCCGGCGAGCCGCGATTGATCGTAATCGCCGCTATAGGTGCGCGCCGACCAGAACAGCACGGGATCGAGATCGATCAGCACCAGCTTGGGGTGCTGATGGCGGGCGCTGAAGCGCATGGCGCTGGCCAGTTCCAGCACGGTGCCCGCCGACAGGCCGAAATTGAAGGCCGAAGCGCCCTGAAGCTGGGGCGAGGCGGGGTCGAGGCCGGTTTCGGCGGCGGAGGTGCCGAAAAACAGCACATCGAACGGCACGCGCCCGACGATCAGCGCCTTGCTGACCCGGCCGCCGTCGCGCTTCAGCATCTTGCGGTCGTTGAAGCCGGCCAGATCGTGCCAGCGGAAGGTGGCGTAGGGATCGACGGCATAGGTATAGGCGGCGATCAGCCCCAGGGCGACGGCAACAATGGCAAAGTAGGTGCGGAGAAAAGAGATCATGGCCGCCTAGAACTCGTAATACAGAAATTCCGTCTGTTTCCAGAGGTTGAGAACCACCAGAACGGTGGCCAGGGCCAGCAGAACGGCCCACAGGCGGCTGGGCTGCCAGGTCAGCCAGGCCGGGCGGCCGGGCGGCACCGGCGCCAATCCCGGATGCTGGAGGCGCAGGATCTCCTGGCTATTGGGGGTAAGGGCGGCGAAGACCAGCAACCCGGCCCCCAGCAGAAGGCCGCCCAGCGATCCCATGCCGGGGGCGCCGTGCAGCCCGCCCAGGCCCGAGAGGCCGGCCATGCCCTTCAAAAGCCGCAGGGCATCGTGCAGCGAGGCGGCGCGGAACAGCACCCAGCCGGGAATAACCACGGCCATGGTGGCCAGCCAGGCCAGCAGGCGCGGCAGGCGCAGGCCCACACGATCGCGCCATTGATGATTGATGGCCAGGGCCAGGCCGTGCAGTCCGCCCCAGAGGATGAAGGTCCAGTTGGCGCCGTGCCACAATCCGCCCAGCACCATCACCGTTAAAAGGTTCAAATAGCGCCGGCCCGGCCCCTGGCGGTTGCCGCCCAGGGGAAAATAGAGGTAATCGCGCAAAAACCGCGACAGGGTGATATGCCAGCGCCGCCAGAAATCGATGATATCGGCCGATTTGTAAGGCGAGTTGAAATTGATGGGCAGATCGATGCCGAACATGCGGGCCAGCCCGATGGCCATGTCGGAATAGCCGGCGAAGTCGAAATAAATCTGCGCCGTATAGGCCAGGGCCCCTTCCCAGGCCATGGTCAGCGGCACCGGATCATGGCCGGCGGCGGCGAATACCGGCGCCACATGGGCGGCGATGGCATCGGCGATCAGCACCTTTTTCACCAGGCCGATGGCGAACAGGGAGACCCCCACGGCCAGATCCTCGTGCCAGGGTTGGGAGCGGGGGCGCTGGAACTGCGGCATCATCTCCTTGTGATGGATGATGGGGCCGGCGATCAGGTGGGGAAAGAAGGTGACGAACAAACCGTAATTCAGAAACGACGGCTCGGCGGCCACGGCGCGGCGCACATCCACCAGATAGGCGATCTGGGTGAAGGTGAAGAAGGAAATCCCCAGCGGCAGCATAACCTCGGCCATCTGCCAATGCAGGCCGGCCAGGCTGTCGAGATTATGCATGAAGAAATTGGTGTATTTGAAGTAGCCGAGAAAGGCCAGATTGCCCAGCAGCCCCAGCTTCAGCAGCAGATCGGCGCGGCGGCAGTTTCCCAGGCGGAACAGGCCGCGCCCCACCAGATAGTTGAAGAGGATCGAAACCAGGATCGGCCACGAGCGCCAGGGCGCCCACCAGGCGTAGAACAGCAGCGAGGCCAGGGTGAGCCAGGCCATGGCGGCGCGCCACGAAACGGCCCGCGTGAAACGGAACCCCAGCAGCGCCACGGGAAGAAATAAAAAGATGAACAGGGGCGAATTGAACAGCATGAACCACAGCCGGTGAACAGGAAGGGTGATGACGCTGTTTTTCCGAATACGGCGCCCCGATGCGCCGGGAGTGTAGCCTGTGCGCTCCAGGCGTGCAAGGCGGGGGCAGGCCACACAGGGGCAATCGGATGGCCGCGTGGGTGTTGTTTTACACCCAACCGTCTTCGGCGCGATGGCGCATTGAGCGCCCGCGCGAGCGTTCGCGCGCAAGCCAGGCTGGCGGCACGCCAGCGCCCGGCGATTGAGGGACGCACATCAAACAGGGCAATCGGCTACACCCGATTGCCCTGGTCAGGCCAGGGGCGGGGTTAAAAACAGAGAAACCCGCAGCCCGCCATGGGCCACCGGGCCGATGGGGGCGGCGAAGGGCAGGGCGCAGGCGCGGGCCAGGGTGGCATCGCTGGTGATCAGCCCCAGCCGCCAGCCGGAAAAGCGGCTGCGCATCACCTCGCCCAGCTGGCGGTACAGCGGCATCAGGCTTTTGCGGTCGCCCAGCCGTTCGCCATAGGGCGGGTTGACGATGACCAGGCCGGGCGGCCCCGGCGGCGGCTGGCAGGCGGCCAGGGCCTGGGGGGTGAAGCGGGTGATGCCGCCCACGCCGGCGCGCACGGCGTTGGCGTGGCTCATGCCCACGGCGCCGGGATCGCGGTCGCTGCCGTAAAACAGCAGCGAGGGGGGCGCGCCCGGCGCGGCGGCGCGCAAGGCGTCCCAGGCTTGGGGATCGAACCCGGCCAGCAGTTCGAAGGCGAAGGCGCGGCTGCGGCCGGGGGCGAGGCCGGCGGCGATTTCGGCGGCCTCGATAACGAAGGTGCCCGAACCGCACATGGGGTCCAGCACCGGCTCGGTGCCGCTGTAGCCGCACAGGCGCAGAAAGGCGGCGGCCATGGTTTCGCGCATGGGGGCCTTGTTCACCGCCTCCTTGTGCTTGCGCTTGTGCAGGGGCTCGCCCGAGCTATCGACGCTGACGGTGCAAAGATCGTCGTCGATGCGCACCTTGACGCAGATCTCGGCCTCGTCCGACAGCGGCGCCCCCAGGCTTTCATGCAGGGCGGTGGCCACGCGCTGGGCCGCCGCTCCGGCGTGATAAATGCGCGAGGCCTTGCAGGCCGCCTCCACCCGCACCGGCAGATCGGGGCGCAGCACGGCGGCCCAGTCCAGCTTGCGGGCCCGCTTGTCCAGCTGGGCCAGATGCAGGGCGCGGAAGGCGCCGATGCGGGCCAGCACCTTGCTGGCGCAGCGCAGGCGCAGATTGGCGCGCCACACCTCGGGCCAGCCGCCCTCCACCACCACGCCGCCGGTTACGGCGCGGGCGGCGGCAAAGCCCTGGTCCCGCGCCTCGGCCAGCAGGGCCGGCTCCAGGCCGGGGGCGGTAACCAGGAAAATCTCGAAACCGGTGTCGCTCATGGCGGATCAATAGCATCGGGGCGGCGCGAAGTCGATGATGCGATCATCGGGGCGGTTCTGGACAGACCTTTGGCGCACGGCCTGGCCGCACCCGAACACCGTTTCCCGCTTTCCGCTTTCCGCCCCGCTCCGCTGCGGCTACCTTGGCGCCGTTTTGCAAGGGGAGAACCAGGGTGGCGATGTTTTTCAGGGCGCGGGCAACCGCGGCCGGCGTGGGGCTGGCGCTGCTGGGGGCGCTGCTGTCGGCCTGCACCACCTCGGAGTCGGTCTATCAAGAAGCCCGCCCGCCGGGGCTGACCGGGCCGGGGCCGGAGATCTTCCTGGTGCGGCACGGCTGGCATACCCAGATCGAGGTGCCGCTGGAAACGGTGCCGCCCTTCTTCCTGCCGCTGCTGCCGCCCGACCGCGACGGCGGGCATTACGTGATGATGGGCTTCGGCGCCAAAGGCTATTTCGACCGCGCCGACGCCGACGCCATGGACGGCCTGCAGGCCCTGCTGTCGGCCGATGGCGCCCTGCAGATCTCGGTGGTCACCGATCTGCTGCCCGCCGACGGCCAGCACCAGTCGCGCCGCCTGCGGCTGTCGCCGCAAGGCTACGCCGCCATGCTGCGCTTCGTGGCCGCAAGCGTGCGCCGCGATCCGGCCGGCCACCCCCGCCTGGATCTGGTGCAGAAGAGCAACGACTATTTCTACGACGCCAAAACCGGCTACAGCCTGGGCTACAACTGCAACGACTGGACGGCGGAAGCCCTGCGGGCCGGCGGCGTGGGTCTGGCGCCCAGGCAGGCCGGGCCTTAACCGGCGGCGGAAAACCCCGCTTCGCGGCTGGGCGACCGCTCAGACCCGTTTGGAGGCCCAGCCTCCAAACCTCCAGTTTCTTTTTATTTCAAAGAGTTGAAAATCTGGAGGGTTTAGAGCTTCAATTCAGACTCGATGAAAAATACGGAGATTACGGTGACAGTGCACTTTATTCCTGTAATTCTAGATAATTAAATGCACTGTCACCGTAATTCAAAAGTTCTTGGGATTACGGTGACAGTGCACTTGCCGATTACGGTGACAGTGCACTTTGTTCCTGTAATTCCTAGATAATTAAATGCACTGTCACCGTAATTTAGATAATTAAATGCACTGTCACCGTAATTCAGTTGAGCCAGATCTGTTGCAAACTGCTCTTGTGCGTTCAAATCTTCAGGCCAACGGTCAGAGAGCTTGTCGTGTTCTGGGCAAGTCGGGTTGTAGACTTGAATCAACTGATCCTGAATCCAGGCGTCGTAGAAGGCTTTCCGCAAGTGAGCAACTTGAGCATCGAGAGCGTCGAGCAGTGTCGGGAAATACCGAGCATTGTCCGCGACGAGCTTTGCCAACAGGATCGACGGCGGTTTCCTGCCATTCCGGTTGTCGTAAAGGATGTTGCGCCAACGTTTGACCAGTTGCAGGCAGATTAACGCATTGGACTTTTCATCGACCGTCTGTTGTTCCGGCACGGGCTCGGATGCCATGTCCTTCGCGAAAAGCCTTTGGGTCTGATCGTGGCGACGATCCGTCTTGTCCTTGAACCATTCAGCGAAGCCCCATGGGTTGGCGATGCGGGTGTATTCCTCACATGCGGGCTTGCTATGAAATATCCGACTGGTACGGTCGGGACCGGGTAGCAGGATTGCCGGAGTGACGTCGAGGTGCATCTTCGGAAACTCGAGCGTGATACAACGCGACTGCCGCACGATTTTGCAGGAGGGAAAGCTGGACAGCTCACGATGCAGCCAGTCCAATACCATCTGTGGAGTATAGCGGCCGTCGTCAATGTGCAGTTCCAGGACTACGTCGATGTCGAACTCGTCGTCTGATAATTTCGATGCAATCGTTGCCCCCACAGCCATCGACCCCTGCGGATAGATACGCCGGTAGATCGGGTTCCCGCCATCCTTATTGAGGAACTTATAGACGTCGTCATAGCGTCTTTCCGCGAGATCATGCTCAGCGGGCTTTAACTGAATTTTCTTCGCGATGTCGCGTAGAAGAAAATCACTGACTTCAGAAGGGTGTTTGCTCAACGCGTTCATCATTATTCCTTTCGGGCAGTTGCCCTCAATGCTCGTTTTTCTCCCCTTTATTCGCCCTTTGCGGCTCACCCCGAGGGGTGAGCCGTTTTAATGGGTCGTTTGAGTCACTTGATGGCTACGTTAGCTCAAGCCTTCGTTCGCAACATAGCGGCGTTTTAGCCGCGGCCCCTTACGAGCAGCCGCTGGTGCTGCCGCAGGTGTTGCACTTCATGCAGGTGCCGTTGCGCACCAGGGTGAAGTTGCCGCATTCGCCGCAGGCGTCGCCTTCGTAGCCTTTCATGCGGGCTTCGCGGATCTGTTCCGAGCGGGTGTCGAACTCCTGGATCAGGCTGGTGGGGTCCAGGGCCACGGTGGTTTGTTCCAGGGCCGTGTTGGCGGCGCTGGCGGCGGCGGAGGTCAGGCCGGTGGTGGTGGCCGAGCCGGAGCCGCCTTTCAGCACCAGCAGGTTCGACGAGCGCATATAGCCGCGGCTGGCCAGCCGTTCCACCATCGAGCCCAGGCTGGGGGCGGGCAGGTTGCCTTCATGGTTGCCGCGTCCCAGGCTGTCGGGGGTCAGGTCGGGCGGGGTTACGTGGGCCAGATCGTTGCGGCCCAGGTAGGAGATGGCCAGTTCGCGGAAGATGTAGTCGAGGATCGAGGTCGACATCTTGATGGTCTGGTTGCCTTCCACCATGCCCGAAGGCTCGAAGCGGGTGAAGGTGAAGGCTTCCACGAACTCTTCCAGCGGCACGCCGTACTGCAGGCCGATGGAGATGGCGATGGCGAAATTGTTCATCATGGCGCGGAAGGCGGCGCCTTCCTTGTGCATATCGATGAAGATCTCGCCCAGCTTGCCGTCCTCGTATTCGCCGGTGCGCACATAAACCTTGTGCCCGCCCACGATGGCCTTCTGGGTATAGCCCTTGCGGCGGTCGGGCAGTTTGCGGCGCTGGGCGGCGATCACCCGCTCCACGATGCGCTCGGCCACGATCTCGGCGCGGGCGGCGGCGGCGGGGCGCTCGGCCACGTCGTCGGCCAGATCACCGGCATCGTCCAGCAGGGCGGCCTGCAGCGGCTGGCTCAGCTTCGAACCGTCGCGGTAGAGGGCGTTGGCCTTCAGGCCCAGCTGCCACGAGGCCATGTAGGCGCTCTTGCAGTCTTCCACCGTGGCGGAATTGGGCATGTTGATGGTTTTGGAAATGGCGCCGGAAATGAAGGGCTGGGCGGCGGCCATCATCTTGATGTGGCTGTCCACCGACAAGAAGCGCTTGCCCAGCTTGCCGCAGGGGCTGGCGCAATCGAACACCGGCAGATGCTCGGCCTTGAGGAAGGGGGCGCCTTCCAGGGTCATGGCGCCGGTCACGTAGGTGTTGGCCTCGTCCACCTGGGCCTTCGAGAAGCCCAGGGCCACCAGCATGTCGAACGACAGATCGTCGAGCTGGGCCGGGGTGAAGTTCAGCACGTCGGTGCAGAACTGTTCGCCCAGGGTGTATTTATTGAAGACGAACTTGATGTCGAAGGCGTTCACCACCGCCTGTTCCACCCGTTCCAGGGCCTCCGGGGTGAAGCCCTTGGCGCGCAGGCTGTCGTGGTTGATGTGCGGGGCGCCCTTCAAGGTGCCGTGGCCCACGGCGTAGCGCACGATCTCTTCCACATCGGCGGCGTTGTAGCCCAGGGTTTCCAGGGCCTGCGGCACCATGCGGTTGATGATTTTGAAATAGCCGCCGCCGGCCAGCTTCTTGAACTTCACCAGGGCGAAATCGGGCTCGATGCCGGTGGTGTCGCAGTCCATCACCAGGCCGATGGTGCCGGTGGGGGCGATCACCGAGGCCTGGGCGTTGCGGAAGCCGAATTCCTCGCCCAGGCGCAGGGCCTCGTCCCAGCCTTCGCGGGCGGCGCTCACCAGGGCGTCGTCGGGGCAGTTCTCGGCGTCCAGCGGCACCGGCAGCACCGACAGGGCCTCGTAGCCGCCGGTCATGCCGTAGGCGGCGCGGCGGTGGTTGCGGATCACCCGCAGCATGGCGTCGGCGTTCTTGGCATAGCCGGGGAAGGCCCCCAGCTCCTTGGCCATCTCGGCCGAGGTGGCGTAGGAAACGCCGGTCATGATGGCGGTCAGGGCGGCGGCGTAGGCGCGGCCCACGTCGCTGTCGTAGGCCATGCCCGAGGCCATCAACAGGCCGCCGATATTGGCGTAACCCAGGCCCAGGGTGCGGAACTCGTAGGACAGGCGGGCGATCTCGGGAGCCGGGAACTGGGCCATCATCACCGAGATTTCCAGCACCACCGTCCACAGGCGCACGGCATGCTTGTAGCCTTCGATATCGAAGCCGCCATCGGCCCTGCGGAAGGCGATCAGGTTCAGCGAGGCCAGATTGCAGGCGGTGTCATCCAGGAACATGTATTCCGAGCAGGGGTTCGAGGCATTGATGCGCCCCGACTCCGGGCAGGTGTGCCATTCGTTGATGGTGGTGTCGAACTGCAGGCCGGGATCGGCGCAGCCCCAGGCGGCCTCGCCGATCTGTTCCCACAGCTCGCGGGCCTTGATGCTCTTGGCCACCTTGCCGTCGGTGCGGCGGATCAGCTCCCAGTCGCCGTCGTCCAGCACCTTTTGCAGGAAGGCGTTGGTCACGCGCACGGTGTTGTTGGAGTTCTGGCCGGAAACGGTGAGATAGGCCTCGGAATCCCAATCGGTGTTGTAAACCGGGAACAGGATCTCGGTATAGCCCTGGCGGGCGAACTGAATCACCCGCTGGATGTAGTTTTCCGGAATCTGAAGCTTGCGGGCCTCCAGCACGGCCTTCTTCAGGCCCTTGTTGGCCTTGGGGGTCCAGCGCTCCTCGGCGTCGGCGGCGCCGTCCCAGGCGCGGCAGGCGGCCATCACCGCGTTCAGGGCCTGGTTGGCCAGACGCGAGCCGGCCACCATGGCCGCCACCTTCTGTTCCTCCTGCACCTTCCAGCCGATGAACTTCTCGATATCCGGATGGTCGGCGTCCACCACCACCATCTTGGCGGCGCGGCGGGTGGTGCCGCCCGATTTGATGGCCCCGGCGGCACGGTCGCCGATCTTCAGAAAGCTCATCAGGCCCGAGGAGCGGCCGCCGCCCGACAGGCGCTCGCCCTCGCCGCGCAGGTTGGAGAAGTTGGTGCCGGTGCCCGAGCCGTATTTGAACAGGCGGGCCTCGCGCACCCAAAGATCCATGATGCCGCCTTCGTTCACCAGATCGTCGTTGATCGACTGGATGAAGCAGGCATGCGGCTGGGGATGCTCATAGGCGCTGTCCGAGCGCACCAGCTGGCCGGTTTTCCAATCCACATAGGAATGGCCCTGGCCGGGGCCGTCGATGCCGTAGGCCCAGTGCAGGCCGGTATTGAACCACTGCGGGCTGTTGGGGGCGCCCATCTGCTGGCACAGCATGTAGCGCATTTCGTCGTAGAAGGTTTCGGCGTCGGCCTCGCTGTCGAAATAGCCGCCCTTCCAGCCCCAATAGGTCCAGGTGCCGGCCAGGCGGTCGAACACCTGCTTGGCCGAGTTTTCGCGGCCTTTTTCGGCGGCTTCGGCGGGGGTTTTGCGCCACAGCCAGGCCGGTACGCCCTCTTCCCGCACGGGGGAGAGGGCCTCGGCCGCCGGCACGCCGGCGCGGCGGAAATATTTCTGGGCCAGAACGTCGCAGGCCACCTGCGACCAGTCGGAGGGAACCTCGATGTCGCTCTGGGCGAACACGACCGAACCATCGGGATTGCGGATTTCGGAAGAGGTGGTCCGGAAGCCGATGCCGTCGTAGGGAGACTGACCGGCGGTCGTGAACTGACGTTGGAAGCGCATATTCCTTCACCCCGAATGCGAAAATGGTATGGGAACCGCACAGCGACACCGGCGCCTTCTCGCCACCCCCCATTCCCTCGGGGCCATGCCCTGGGGGGATTGCGGCGGAGCGCACAATATCTTGTGTAGCCGTGCGGAACAGGCAGACACGGTATGTCAGCGGACGGCGCGGTTCAATGACATTTTCGATTCTTTCCGCATCCGAAACACATCATCTGGTGTGTGACCGTGATCACACTGTCAATAGAATGTGTGGGCGGGAAAATGTGCGAGGGCGCGGAAAACCGCCAAAAACCGCCGCATGGGCTGGCTGGCGGGGATAAAAAACGGTGGCGCGGCGCCATGCCTCTGGACGCTGTTGCCGGCATTTGCCATATTCGCCCCTCGAAGATCAAGTTCCGACCGCGTGGTGAAGGACACTTAGAGATGAGCATTGGCACGTTGCTGTTCACTTGGCTCAAGGGGCAGTATGTTGGCTCCGACGCCCAGGGTAACCGCTACTATGTGGAGCGCCGCGCCGTGCGCGGCCGCCGCGCCCGCCGCTGGGTGCTGTATAATGGAGTGGTCGAGGGCTCGCGCGTGCCGGCCGAATGGCATGCCTGGCTGCATTACACCGTCGATGCGCCGTTGCAGCCTTCGCCCGAAAAGCCCTGGATCGCCGAGCACAAGGCCAATGCCACCGGCACCGCCCAGGCCTATCTGCCGGCGGGCCACGATCTGAAGGGCGGGCAGCGCGCCCGCGCCACCGGCGACTATCAGGCCTGGCAGCCTTAAGGCGCCGGGGTTAGGACGAACGCCGTGCTCGCCAGCCGACAAAAAGAAACCCTTATCGGTGCCTGTGTGCTGCTGCTGGGCGCCCTGGTGCTGGGGATGGCCTACCGCCCCGGCCGCGAGGGCGGCATGGAGGGCTACAACCTTCAGGCCCGCTTCAACAAGGCCGACGGCGTCGGCATCGGCAGCGATATCCGCCTGTCGGGGGTGTCGGTGGGCAAGGTGGTGCGCCAGACGCTGGATGGCCAGTTCCGCGCCGTGCTCACCCTGCGCCTGCGCCCCGATGTGCAGGTGCCCGACGACAGCGCGGCGGTGATCCGTACCGATGGTCTGCTGGGCGCCAAGTTCATCGCCATCGTGCCGGGCGGCGACGAGGCCAATCTGAAACCCGGCCAGTCGTTCGACGCCACGCAGGATTCGGTCAATGTTCTGGATCTGCTGGAACAGATCATCGCCCAGGGCGAATCCAATCGCGCCAAACAGCAAGCCGCCACGCCGCGCTGACGGCGCGCCGTGGCTTTAAGGAATAAAGAACCATGGGTAAGAATCTGATCGAAACCATCATGGGGGCGGTGGTCCTGCTGGTGGCCGGCTTCTTCCTGGTGTTCGCCTATTCCCAGGCCGATCTCGGCACGGTGAAGGGCTACAAGATCTCGGCGGCCTTCACCAGCGTGGGCGGCCTGGCCACCGGCGCCGATGTGCGCATCAACGGCATCAAGGTGGGCACGGTGCTGGATCAGAAGATCGATCCTGTCACCTTCAACGCCGTGGTCACCATGTCGATCATGCCCAAGATCCACCTGCCCGTGGATACCGAGGCGACGGTGGATTCCGAAGGCCTGCTGGGCGGAAAGTTCCTGAAGCTGATGCCCGGCCACAGCCACGAGACCATCGCCGCCGGCGGCAGCATCGTTCACACCAAGAATTACGAGTCGCTGGAGGAAATGGTGGGCAAGGTGATCTTCCTGGCCACCGATGGCGGCGGTGCCAAGCCCGCAGCCAAGCCCGCCGGCGCCGCCGCGGCGCCCTGACGCCATGCGCGCGCCCAGCCGTTTTTCC
>JAJZGK010000259.1 GCA_021798485.1 Pseudomonadota bacterium | reverse complement strand
GCCGGACCTGCGCCGTTTCGGCGCCGAGGCGGAGCGCCTGGCCAATACCAGTTGCCTGGCCGTGCCCGGCCTTTCGGCGCAAACGGCGGTGATGGCCCTGGATCTGGCCGGGGTGATGGTCAGCGCCGGATCGGCCTGCTCGTCGGGCAAGGTGGCGCCCAGCCCGGTGCTGACGGCCATGGGGGCCGGCGATCTGGCCGCCGCCGCCGTCCGCGTCAGCCTGGGCTGGACCAGCACGGCCGCCGATGGAGATGCCTTCTGCGATGCCTTTACCGCCCTGGCGGCCCGGCATGCGGACAAGAGCGCGGCCTCGGCCGCCTGAAAATGATGATGAGAGTGTGAGGATCTGGAGCATGACTGCGATGAGCTCAACCCGTCCCGGCGAAAACAGGCCGGCCAATCGCCCTGTTTATCTGGACTATCAGGCCACCACGCCGTGCGATCCGCGCGTGGTCGAGGCCATGCTGCCCTATTTCACCGAAAAGTTCGGCAATCCGCATTCGCGCAACCATCTTTACGGCTGGGAAGCCGAGGATGCGGTGGAGCGGGCCCGCGAACAGGTGGCGGCCCTCATCGGCGCCGACCCCAAGGAGATCATCTTCACCTCGGGGGCGACGGAATCGAACAACACCGCCCTGAAGGGGGTGGCGCATTTCTACCGCGACAAGAAGGATCACATCGTGACCCTGGTGACCGAGCATAAATGCGTGCTCGACACCTGCCGTCATCTGGAGACGGAAGGGTTCAAGGTGACCTATCTGCCGGTGGAGACCAACGGCCTGGTGGATCTGGCCCGGCTGGAGGCGGCGATCACCGAGCGCACCGCCGTGGTTTCGGTGATGGCGGCGCATAACGAGATCGGGGTGGTTCAGCCCATCGCCGAGATCGGGGCGATCTGCCGCCGGCACGGGGTGTTCTTCCATACCGACTGCGCCCAGGCGGTGGGCAAGATCCCGCTGGACGTCAACGCCATGAACATCGATCTCATGAGCATTTCCGGCCATAAGATCTACGGCCCCAAGGGCATCGGCGCCCTTTACGTGCGCCGCCGGCCGCGCGTGCGCCTGCAGGCCCTGATCAACGGCGGCGGCCAGGAGCGCGGCATGCGTTCGGGCACCCTGGCCACGCCGCTGGTGGTGGGCCTGGGCGAGGCCTGCGTCCTCGCCAAGGCAGAGATGGAGGCCGAGTCGGCGCGGCTGACCGGCCTGCGCACCCGCCTGCTGGAGGGGCTGCGGGCCCGCCTGCCGGAAATTTACGTCAACGGCGATCTCGATCACCGCCTGCCGGGCAATCTCAACATCAGCTTCGCCTTCGTCGAGGGCGAGGGGCTGATGATGGGGGTGAAGGATCTGGCGGTGTCGTCGGGGTCGGCCTGCACCTCGGCCTCGCTGGAGCCCTCCTACGTGCTGCGCGCCTTGGGCCTCGACGCCGAGATGGCGCATACCTCGCTGCGCCTGGGGCTGGGCCGCTTCACCACCGAGGCCGAAGTGGATTTCGCCATCGATCACATCGCCGAGGCGGTGACCCGGCTGCGCAGTTTAAGTCCGCTCTGGGACATGCATCTCGAAGGCATCGATATTAAATCCATACAGTGGGCCGAGCACTGACGGCCAAGCGCAGGAGAAGGTGACGCCATGTCTTACAGCGACACAGTGGTGGATCATTACGAGCATCCCCGCAATGTGGGCGCCCTCGATCAGGCCGACAGCGCCGTCGGCACCGGCCTGGTGGGCGCGCCCGCCTGCGGCGATGTTATGAAGCTGCAGATCAAGGTCAGCGCCGAGGGCATCATCGAGGACGCCAAGTTCAAAACCTTCGGCTGCGGCTCGGCCATCGCCTCGAGCTCGCTGGTGACGGAATGGGTGAAAGGCAAAACCCTGGACGAGGCGGCCGAGATCAAGAACACCGACATCGCCCGGCATCTGGCGCTGCCGCCGGTCAAGATCCACTGTTCGGTGCTGGCCGAGGACGCCATCAAGGCCGCCATCGCCGATTACCGCCGCAAAACCCCGCAGGAGCCGCCGCAATGAGCCAGGACCGCCCCGCCCCCATCACCCTGACCGCCGCCGCCGCCCGCCAGATCACCAGCCTGCTGGAACGGCGCGGCAAACCCTCGGCCGGCATCCGCATCGGCGTGCGCAGCAAGGGCTGCTCGGGCCTGTCCTACAGTCTGGAATATGCCGACGACCTGTCGGCGCTGGACGAGGTGGTGCGCCAGCACGGCGTGACGGTGCTGATCGATCCCAAGGCCGGCATGTTCATCTTCGGCACCGAGATGGATTATGTGGAGGACAAGCTTCAGGGCGGCTTCGTCTTCCGCAACCCCAATGAGAAGGGCCGCTGCGGCTGCGGCGAATCCTTCCATGTCTAGCCTGCTGCAGATTTACGAGCCGGGCCAAACCCCGGCCCCGCACGAGCGGGAGGCCGGGGCCGCCGTCGGCATCGATCTCGGCACCACCAATTCGGTGGTGGCCCTGGCCCTGGAGGGCACCGCCGCCGTGCTGCCCGGCGCCGACGGCCAGCCCCTGCTGCCCTCGGTGGTGGCCTATGCCGAGGATGGCGCCATTGTGGTGGGCCAGGCCGCCCGCGCCATCCTCGCCACCCAGCCCGATCGGGTGATCAGCTCGGTCAAGCGGCTGATGGGCCGGGGCGCGGCCGAGGTGAAGCGCCTGGCCGGCATTCTGCCGCATGCCCTGGCCCCGGCCTCGGACGGCGGCATGCTGCGCCTGCAGGTGGGCGAGCGGGCCATCAGCCCGGTGGAGGTGTCCGCCGAGATCCTGAACGCCCTGCGCCAGCGGGCCGAGGCGGCCTTGCAGGGCCGCGCCGTCAGCCGCGCCGTCATCACCGTGCCGGCCTATTTCGACGATGCCGCCCGCGCCGCCACCAAGGATGCCGCCCGTCTGGCCGGGCTGGAGGTGCTGCGCCTGGTCAACGAGCCCACCGCCGCCGCCCTGGCCTATGGCCTGGATAACGGCGCCGAGGGGCTTTACGCCGTTTACGATCTGGGCGGCGGCACCTTCGATGTTTCGCTGCTGACCATGGAAAAGGGCGTGTTCCAGGTTTTGGCCACCGGCGGCGACGCCGCCCTGGGCGGCGACGATATCGATCACGCCGTGGCCGAGCATTTTCTGGCCGAGCGCGCCGCCGCCGGACAGGCCGCCGCCGGTTCCGCCGCCGCCAAGCAGGCCCTGCACCTGGCCCGCGCCGCCAAGGAATATCTCAGCGATCACCCGGCCGGGGAATGGACCCTGGAGATCGGCGGCCAGGCCAGCCGCCATGCCTTGAGCCGCGCCGGGCTGGAGGATCTGGCCCGGCCGCTGGTGACGCGCAGCCTGGCCATCTGCCGCGCCGTGATCGAGGAGGCCGGCCTGACCCCCGACGCCCTTCAGGGCGTGGTGCTGGTGGGCGGCTCCACCCGCATGCCGCTGGTGCGGGCCGGGGTGACGGCGCTGTTCGGCCGCCCGCCGCTGACCGGTATCAACCCCGACGAGGTGGTGGCGGTGGGCGCCGCCCGCCAGGCCGAGGCCCTGACCGGGGGCGCCGATACCCTGCTGCTGGACGTGACCCCCTTAAGCCTGGGGCTGGAAACCATGGGCGGCATCGTGGAAAAGGTGATCCCCCGCAACACCCCGATTCCGGTGGCGCTGGCCCAGGAGTTCACCACCTACCAGGACGGCCAGACCGCCATGGCCATCCATGTGCTGCAGGGCGAGCGCGAAATGGCCGATCAGTGCCGCTCGCTGGCCCGCTTCGACCTTCGCGGCATTCCGCCGATGACGGCGGGGGCGGCGCGCATCCGCGTCGGCTTCAGCGTGGATGCCGACGGCCTGCTCACGGTGTCGGCGCGGGAAACCACCACCGGCACCGAACAGCAGGTGGCGGTGAAACCCACCTACGGCCTGACCGACGAGGAAATGGCGGCCATGCTGCGCGCCTCCCAGCTGCATGCCCGCGACGACATGGAGGCCCGCCTGCGGGCCGAGGCGGTGGTGGAAGCCCGCCGCGCCGCCCTGGCGCTGCGGGCCGCCCTGGCCGCCGACGGCGATCTTTTAAGCCCCGCCGAACGCCAGAGCCTGGATCAGGCCCTGGCCCATCTGGAGCAGGCCTGCGCCGACGGCGGCCGCGAACGGGTGACCGGGGCCGCCCAGGCCCTGGATGAGGCCAGCCAAAGCTTCGCCGAACGGCGCATGGACCGCGGCATCCGCCAGGCCCTGGCCGGACAGGCGGTGGATCATTTGAGCGATGCCCTGGGATTGGCCGCCGCCGCCACGCCCTAATACCAACCGGCCAATGAATTGACCGGTTGTATCGTCCCTCGCCGGGCGGCGGCATCCGCCGCCTTGGCCGCTCGCTCAATGCTCGCTGGATACCGGCCAACGAGTCACTTCAATGGTTGGCCGG
>JAJZGK010000033.1 GCA_021798485.1 Pseudomonadota bacterium | reverse complement strand
AGGGCCAGGGCGGCGCGGTTCTGGCGGATGCTCTGCTCCAGCGGCGGCAGGGCGGCGGCCAGGCCGTCCACCACGCTTTGCTGCTGGGCCACATCCAGGGCCGAGACGGTGCCGGCGCCGAGGCGGGCGGTCAGGGCGTCCAGGGTCTGGCGGGCGGCGGTCAGATTGCCCTGGGCGGCCCGCAGGCGGTCCTCTCCGGCCAGGATGGCGAAGTAGGTGTCGGCCAGATCGGCCTCCACCGTGAGGGCGGTGGTTTCGCGGTCGAAGCGGCTGGCGTCGGCCAGGGCCTTGGCGGCCTCCACCTGATCGGCGTAGCGGCCCCAGAGATCCACCTCGTAGCTGGCGCCGGGCAGCACGTCGTAAAGATTGCTGCCCACCGGCGGCTTGCCGTTGCCGGTGGGCAGGCGGGTGCGTTCGCCCAAGGCCCCCAGCGACAGGCTGGGCCACAGGGCGCCGCCGGCGATTTTCACCTCGGCGTCGGCCTGGCGCACCCGGGCCACGGCGGCGGCCAGGTCGGGATTGGCGCGGCGGGCCTGGGCCAGCAGCGTCATCAGGCCGGGCGAACGGAAGCCTTGCCACCAGTCGGCGGCGGGCCAGGCTCCGGCCTGGTCCTGGTTGCTCCAGCCCTTGGGAACCGGCTGCGCCGGGCGCTGGTAATCGGGGCCGACCGAACAGGCGGCCAGGGCCAGAAGGGAACAGGCCAGCAGCAGGGATTTCATGGATGATCGTCCGGATGCCCGAAATGGTTGGAGACGAAGGCGGCGCGCCCGGCGTCCGACATTTGCGGAATGGTCTGACTGAAGGTGGCGCGGAACAGGGTGCGCTCACTTTGGTGGGCGGCGTGCATGGCATCGGCGGCCTGATGGAAGGCGGCGGCATCGAAGGGGCGGGCGGTGATGACGCGGGCCAGATGGTCGAGGGCGGCCACATAGGTCTGGCGGGCCTGATCGATGGCCGGCTGGCGGCTGGCGAAATTGCGCCGGAGCAGGTCGGCGTCGGCGGGCGGCAGGGCGCGGGCCACGTCGGCGATGATCACCTCCGGCGGCGGCTCCGGCAGGGTGATGGTTTGGGGATGCCCCAGCAGCGCGCCGCTGATCAGCCAGCCGGCGAGAAAGAGGTTGAGCCCCAGGGACAGGGCCAGCAGAAGCGGCCCGGAACAGAAACGACGCCCGCTCATGGCTCAGCCCCCCCAGCCCGACGGCAGGGTGACGGCGGCCAGCAGGTCGGGCCGCGCCGCCGCCCCCTGGTGCAGCGCCACGTTCACCACGCAGCCCAGCACGAACAAGGCGCAATAGGCGGCGGAGGCGCGGGCGGTGAGCCAGGTGAACCACGAGGCCGCGGCGGTTTCCAGCCGGGCCTGGCGCAGCAGCACGGCGCGGCTGACCCGCTCGATGCGGTCGGCCCCGATGACGGGCGTGGCATGGCGTAACAGCCGGTCCAGGTCTTCGTCGGTCATGGCGTTATCCCCTTGTGATCTTGTCGGCCAGGGCGGCCTTGATGGCCCGGCGCGCGCGGGCCAGCAGCTGCTCGAACGCGCCGGTGGAAATTCCCATGATCCCGGCGGCCTCGCGGCCGCTGAAATCCTCGAAATAAAACAGCGTCACCGCCGCCCGCTGGCGGTCGGGGATGCCGGTCATGGCCGCGGCCACCGCCAGGCGCTCCTGGCGCCGGGCAATGGCCTCGGGCGGCAGTTCGCCCTCTTCGGGCAGCTCCTCGGCGCCCTCCAGCGGCACCAGGGCGGGGCGGCGGCGGCGGTCCAGGCTGAGATTGACCACGATGCGGTGCAGCCAGGTGGTGAAGCGGGCCCGCCCCGCATCCCAGCGCCCGGCATGCTGCCATACCCGCATGAACGCCTCCTGCGCGATCTCGTCGGCATCGCCGCCGCTGCCGGTGATGCCCTGGGCGATGGCCAGGGCGCGGCGCATATGGCGGCGGACCAGCATCTCGAAGGCCACGGCGTTGCCCTGGGCCACGCGGGTCATCAAAATCTCGTCCTCTCCGCCGGGTGGCGCGGCGTCTCTTTCGGGGTCGCCTGGGGTCATTCCTTCCGCCTTGGGGCCTTATGTTCCGATGATACGTGCCATAGGCGCCGGCCCTTACGCGAGAAACAAAAATTTCGCCGCCTGTGGAATGTGGCGTCAGTCGCCGGGGGGCTGGCGCGTATCATGCCCGGTTTCCAGTGATCGGGCCATTCCGGCCCAAAGGACAGGTCATGCAAAAACGGGCGTTGCTCACCTCCATCTGTGCCGCCGTGGCTGTCGCCGGGGCGGCCTGGACTCTGCTGGCGCAAAGCCCGGCACCGGCGGCGCGGGCCGATGCGCCGCCTCCGGCCATTCCGGTGGGACTCTCCACCGTGGAAAGGCGCGACATGCCGGTTTATCTGGAGGGGCTGGGCGCGGTGCAGGCCTTCAACATGGTGACCATCCGCACCCAGGTCGACGGCGAACTGGTCCAGGTGCTGTTCCACGAGGGCCAGGATGTGCGCAAGGGCGATCTGCTGGCCCGCGTCGACCCGCGCCCCTTCCAGGCCGCCTTCGATCAGGCCGTGGCCAAGAAGGCCTCCGACGCCGCGCAACTGGCCAACGCCCGCCTCGACGAGGCCCGCTATGCCGGTCTGGTGGGGCGGCAATATATTTCCCGCCAGCAGCTGGATACGGCGCGGGCCCAGGTGGCGCAGCTTGCCGCCACCGTGGCCGGAGACCAGGCCGCCATCGAAAGCGCCCGGGTCAATCTGATCTACACCCGTATCACCTCGCCGCTGGACGGGCGGACCGGCATCCGTCTGGTGGACCAGGGCAACATCGTCCATCCCAGCGATGCCGGCGGCCTGGTGGTGGTCACCCAGCTGCAGCCGATTTCGGTGATCTTCACCCTGCCTGAGGATGCCGTCACCCCCATCCTCAAAGCCATGCGCGGCCACCGCCTGACGGTGGACACCCTGTCGCGCGACGATCACGAAACGCTGGATCACGGGACGCTGGTGCTGGTGGACAATCAGATCGATTCCGCCACCGGCATGGTCAAGCTGCGGGCGACCATGCCCAACAAGGCCGGGCTGTTGTGGCCGGGCGAATTCGTCAATGGCCGCCTGCTGGTGGAGCGCCATCTCCAGGTGCCCACCATTCCGGCGTCGGCGGTGCTGAACGGCCAGAACGGGCGGTATGTCTGGGTGGTGCGGGACGACGGCACGGTGATCAGCCGGCCCGTGCGTGTCGGGCCCGGCGCCGATGATCTGGTCGAGATCCTGTCCGGCGTGGCGCCCGGCGAAAAAGTGGTGTCCAGCGGCCAGTATCGGCTGCGGACCGGGGCCCGGGTGACGGCTCTGGCGGTTCCCGCGGCCGGGGCGGGCAAATAACATGAGCCTCTCCACCCCTTTCATCCGCCGCCCCATCGCCACCACGCTGCTGATGGCGGCCATCTTCCTGGCCGGGCTGGTGGCCTTCCCGCTGCTGCCGGTGGCGCCGCTGCCCCAGGTGGATTTTCCCACCATTCTGGTTTCCACCAGCTATCCCGGCGCCGATCCCAAGACCATGGCCTCGGTGGTGACCACGCCGCTGGAGCGCCAGTTCTCGCAGATTCCCGGCGTGGCGCAGATGACGTCCACCAGCCTGCTGGGCAGTTCGTCCATCATCTTGCAGTTCGATCTCGACCGCAGCATCGACGCGGCGGCGCAGGACGTGCAGGCGGCCATCAACGCCGCCGGCGGCCAGCTGCCCACCGATCTGCCGGCTCCGCCCACGTACCGCAAGGTCAATCCGGCCGATACCCCCATCCTGGTGTTGAGCATCCAGTCCGACACCCTGCCCCTGACCACGGTGGACGATGCCGCCGATACGGTGTTGGCCCAGCAGATCAGCCGCCTTCAAGGGGTGGGGCAGGTGGTTATCGGCGGCGAGCAGAAACCCTCGGTGCATCTCCAGGTCGATCCCGGCAAGGTGGCGGCCCTGGGACTGAGCCTTGAGGATCTGCGCGGTTCCATCACCACCCTGACCGCCGATGCGCCCAAGGGCAGCCTGGATGGGCCGCAGCGCGGTCTGACGGTCTATGCCAACGACCAGATCCTCACCGCCGGGCCGTGGAACGACGCCATTCTGGCCTACAAGAACGGCGCCCCGGTGCGGGTGCGCGATATCGGCCGGGCGGTGGAGGGGCCGGAAAACGCCCGGCTGGCGGCCTGGCAGAATGGCCGGCGCGGCATCTATCTCCTGATCTTCAAGCTGCCGGGGGCCAACGTCATCGATACGGTGGAGCGCGTCAAGGCCTCGTTACCCCTGCTCCGGGCCTCCATTCCCCCGGCGGTGAAGGTTTCGGTGCTGATCGACCGCACCACCACCATCCGCGCCTCGGTGGCCGACGTGGAGTTCACCCTGGTGCTGACCATCAGCCTGGTGGTGCTGGTGATCTTCCTGTTCCTGCGCAATCTCTGGGCCACCATCATTCCCAGCATCACCGTGCCGCTGGCCCTGACGGCCACCACCGGGCTGATGTATCTGCTGCACTACAGCCTCGATAATCTGTCGCTGATGGCGCTGACCATCTCGGTGGGCTTCGTGGTGGACGACGCCATCGTCATGCTGGAGAACATCTACCGTCATCTGGAAGAGGGGCTGACGCCCATGCAGGCGGCCCTGAAGGGGGCCGGCGAGATCGGCTTCACCATCATCTCCATCAGCCTGTCGCTGATCGCGGTGTTTTTGCCCATTCTGCTGATGGGCGGCATCGTCGGCCGGTTGATGCGGGAATTCGCCATGACGGTATCGCTGACCATCGTGGCGTCCATCGTGGTGTCGCTCACCCTCACCCCCATGATGTGCTCGCGCGTGCTGAAGGATGAGCATACCTCCGGGCATGGCCGCCTTTACATGATGTTCGAGCGTGGCTTCGACGCCATGCTGAAGGGCTACGAACGCGGCCTGGACTGGGTTCTGTCCCATCAACGCCTGGCCCTGGCCAGCTTTTTCGCCACCCTCGCGGCGACGGTGGTGCTGTTCGTGATCATCCCCAAGGGCTTCTTTCCCCAGGAGGATACCGGGGTGATCTTCGGCATGTCCGACACCTCGCAGGATGTGTCGTATCAGGAGATGTACCGGCGCCAGTCCGCCATCCTGGATGTGGTGGCCCATGATCCCGATGTGGATGCCTTCGCCTCCTCCATCGGCGCCAGCAGTTCGCAGACCATGAACAACGGCCGCGTGTTCATCGGGCTGAAGCCGAAGGGCGAGCGCAAGGCCAGCGCCGAGCAGATCATGGCCCGTCTGCAGAAGGCCATGGCCAAGGTGCCGGGCGTGGTGCTTTACATGCAGGTGCCCCAGGATGTGAACGTGGGCGGGCGCCTGACCCGAACCCAGTACCAATACACATTGCAGGACGCCAATCTCGAGGAACTGAACGCCTGGGCGCCCAGGATGCTGGAGCGCATGCGCCGCCTGCCCGAACTGCAGGACGTGGCCACCGACCAGCAGACCGATGGCGCCACCATGACCCTGACCATCGACCGCGATCAGGCCTCGCGCTTCGGCATCAGCCCGCAGCAGATCGACGCCACCCTTTACGACGCCTTCGGCCAGCGCCAGGTGGCCCAGTACTTCACCCAGATGAACAGTTACCACGTCATCCTGGAGGTGCTGCCCAAATTGCAGGGCGATCCGGCCACGCTGTCCAAGCTGTTCATCCGCTCCCCCCTCACCGGCCGGAACGTGCCGCTGTCGGATATCGCCCACTACGATACGGCGCCGGTCAGCCTGCTGTCGGTCAACCACCAGGGGCAGTTCCCGTCGGTCACCCTGTCCTTCAACCTGAGCCATGGATATTCCCTGGGCCAGGCGGTGGACAGCATCCGCCGGGCCGAGGCCGAGCTCAACAAGCCGGGCGCCCTGGTGGGCACCTTCCAGGGCACGGCCCAGGCTTTCCAGGCCTCGCTCGCCACCCAGCCTTATCTGATTCTGGCGGCGCTGGTGGCGGTCTATATCATCCTGGGCATGCTTTACGAGAGCTTCATCCACCCTCTGACCATTCTCTCCACCCTGCCGTCGGCCGGAGCGGGGGCCTTGCTGTTTTTGATGATGTTCCACGAATCGATGACGGTGATCGCCCTCATCGGCATTCTGCTGCTGATCGGCATCGTCAAGAAAAACGGCATCATGATCGTGGATTTCGCCCTGGCGGCGCAGCGCGAGCAGGGGCAGGATCCGGTGCACGCCATCCGCCAGGCCTGCCTGTTGCGCTTCCGCCCCATCATGATGACCACCTTCGCCGCCATGCTGGGCGGGGTGCCGCTGATGCTGGGCACCGGCACCGGTTCGGAACTGCGCCAGCCCCTGGGCGTGGCCATGGTGGGCGGCCTGCTGGTCAGCCAGGCCCTGACGCTGTTCACCACCCCGGTGATCTATCTGGCCTTCGAACGCCTGCATCGGCGGCGCGGATGATATAAACCCCTTACCTATTCTTTGGGAGTAACCCTTACGGACTTTGTTTTGGCGATCCGCCTCCTCTGTGTCCCTTGTATTGCAGGCGTAATATGCTTTTATAGCACTGTCAGGGCAGAAAACCGGGGGGACGCCTCCGGAGAGAAGATCCTCCAGACGGCTAATAAGTAAGGATAAGGGAGGGGACATGAAGGATAATGGACCGGTCACCCAGACCGAGATACGCGTGCGCGACGATGCCATTCTGGTCTCGAAGACCGACGCGCGCGGCATCATCACCTTCGTGAATGCCGAGTTTGTCGAGACCAGCGGCTTTACCGAACAGGAACTGGTGGGGGCGCCCCACAACATCGTGCGCCACCCCGATATGCCGCAGGCCGCCTTCGCCGATCTGTGGGCCACCCTGAAACAGGGTCGGCCCTGGGTGGCGCTGGTGAAGAACCGCTGCAAGAACGGCGATTTCTACTGGGTGCGGGCCAATGTGACGCCGGTGATCGAACAGGGCGCCCTGCAAGGCTACATTTCCATCCGCAGCAAGCCGGGCCGCGACGAGGTGGCCGCCGCCGAGGCTCTGTACGCCCGTCTGCGCCAGGAGGGCGCCGGGGTGCGGCTGGAGCGCGGCCGCGTGGTGAAAACCGGGGTGCTGGCCGCTCTGAACCGTGCCGGGCACGGCGTGGCGGTGCGGCAATGGGCCGCCTTCGCGGTGATGCTGGCGGTGGTGCTGGCGCAAGGCCTGGTGTGCGGCGATGCGCCGCTGCCGATTCTGGGCTTCCTGGCGCTGGGGCTGACCGCCGCCGCCGCCGGCGGCCTCTTCGCCTTGCGCGCGGTCAAGCAGCCGTTGCACCGTCTGGAAAGCGTGCTGCAGGATATCGCCCGCGGCAATTTCTCGGCCGCCTGCCCCGACGAGCCGGTGGCCGAATTCCAGGATACCGCCGCCCTGCTGCGGGGCATGATGGGGCGCCTGGGCTATGCCGCCCTGGAAAAGCAGGAGATCACCCGCCGCGCCGAAAGTCTGCTGCGCGATGAAATGTGCGAACTGACCGAGGTTCTCGACCGCGAGGTGCAGGAGGTGGTGGGCGAGATTTCCGGGCAGACCGACCGCCTGGCCGACAATGCGGCGCAACTGGCCCGGGTGGCCGAGCAACTGCGCGGCATGGCCGAAGAGGTGGCGCGCTCGGTGGAGGTGACCGCCGCCAATGTGGAAACCGTGGCCGGCGCCACCGAGGAGCTGGAAGCCTCGGGACGGCAGATCTCCTCGCAGGTGGCCACCAGCTCGGCTCTGGCGGAAAGCGCGCGCGACCGGGCTGATCAGGCCAGCCAGAGCGTGACCGGGGCCAGCGTGGCCAGCGAACGCATCGGCGAGGTGGTGACCATGATCCGCCAGATCGCCGCCCAGACCAATCTTCTGGCCCTGAACGCCACCATCGAGGCGGCGCGGGCCGGCGAGGCCGGCAAGGGCTTCGCCGTGGTGGCCGGCGAGGTCAAGGGCCTGGCCCGCCAGACCGAGACCGGCATCGCCAACGTCAACGCCCAGGCGGCGGAAATCGGTGAAACCACCCGCAGCGCCGTGGAGATGGTGGAGGCGGTGGTCAGCGGCATCCGCGAGATCGATACCATCACCGCCGAGGTGGCCCATGCCGCCGAGGAGCAGCGCATCGCCACCGCCGAGATCATGAAAAGCGCTTCCGAGGCCGCCGATCATACCCGCATGGTGGCCGAAAACGCCCAGAACATGATGGGCGGGGTGGAAACCACCCGCCAGACCGCCGAAACCGTCAGTTCGCTGTCGGCTCAGGTCAGCCGCGATATCGGCTCGCTGCGCCGCCGTCTTTACGTGGTGCTGCACAGCACCGCCGGCGGCGACCGCCGCCGCGAGCCGCGCTTTACCGCCGCGGTGCGCTTCAAGGCCGAGATCGGCGGGCAGGTCCTGTCGGGCTATACCGGCGATCTGTCCGGGCATGGCGCCCTTCTGGTGCCCAGCGCCGGCACCCGTCCGCAAAGCGGCAAGGGCCATGTGGAACTGGAGGGGGTGGGGCGTCTGCCCTGCCGCTTCGTCGGCGATTACGGCGTCGGCTTCGGGGTGGCCTTCCCCGAGGTCGAACCGCAGGCGGCGGCGGCGCTGGCGCGGGCCATCGAACAGGCGGCGGCGGCGGACCAGCCGCGCATCGCCCTGGCGGTGGATGTGGCGAGGCAGGCCTCCGAGGCGCTGCTGTCGGCCCTGAACAGCCGCCGCATCGGCGAGGAGGATCTGTTCAGCGGCGATTACCGCGGCATTGCCGGCACCAATCCGGTGCAGGTTCTGGCGCCCCATACCCTGCTGGTGGAAGGCCTGTTCCCGCAGCTGATCGAGCCGCCGCTGACCCACGATGCCCAGATGGTGTTCTGCTGCATCACCGACCGCAACGGCTATATCGCCGCCCACAACAAGAAATATTCCCATCCGCAGAAGCCGGACGATCCGGTGTGGAATGCCGGCAACAGCCGCAACCGCCGCATCTTCGACGACCGCACCGGCATCCTGGCGGCGCGCTGCCGTCAGCCCATGGTGCTGACTTACGCCCGCGACATGGGCGGCGGCACCTTCGTGGTGCTGAAGGAAATCGATGCCCCCATCGTGGTCAATGGCCGCAACTGGGGGGCGGTGCGCACGGCCTTCAAGCTGGCCTGAAAGCATAAAAAAAGAGGGGGCGCCGGTGCCGGCGCCCCCTCTTTTTTATCCGGCGTCAGGCGTTGGCCAGGTCGCCCAGGGCCTTCTCGATGATGTCCAGGCCTTCGTTGAGGACGGCGTCCGAGATGGTCAGCGGCGGCAGGAAGCGGACGACATTGCCGTAAACGCCGCAGGACAGCAGGATCAGGCCGTTCTCGGCGGCCTTGTTCACCAGGGCCTTGGTCAGGTCCGCGGCCGGTTCCTTGCTGGCGCGGTCGCTCACCAGTTCGATGGCGGCCATGGCCCCCAGGGCGCGCACGTCGCCGATGCAGGCGAAGCGGTTGGTGGCGGCCAGCTTGGCGAAACGGCCGGTGATGATCTTGCCGATTTCGACGGCGCGCTCACACAGCTTTTCCTCTTCGATCACCTCCAGCACCGCCAGACCGGCGGCGCAGGCCAGCGGGCTGCCGGCATAGGTGCCGCCCAGGCCGCCGGGGGCGGGGGCGTCCATGATCTCGGCCTTGCCGACCACGCCGGAGATGGGGAAGCCGCCGCCCAGGCTTTTGGCCATGGTGATGAGATCGGGGGCCACGTCCCAATGGCTGGAGGCGAACACCTTGCCGGTGCGGCCGAAGCCGGTCTGCACTTCGTCGGCGATCAGCAGGATGCCGTGCGCGTCGCAAATCTCGCGCAGCTTTTTCACGAAGCCGAAGGGCGCGGTGTTGAAGCCGCCCTCGCCCTGCACCGGCTCGATGAGAATGGCGGCAACGCGGCCGGGTTCGATATCGGCCTTGAACAGGGTCTTCAGGGCCAGCAGCGACTGCTCCTCGGTGATGCCGTGATAGGCGTCGGGGAAGGGGATGTGATAGACCTCGCCCGGCAGCGGCCCGAAATTCAGCTTATAGGGGGCGACTTTGCCGGTCAGGGCCATGGTCATCATGGTGCGGCCATGGAAGCCGCCGGCGAACGAGATGATGCCGGGGCGGCCGGTGGCGGCGCGGGCGATCTTCACGGCGTTTTCCAGGGCTTCGGCGCCGGTGGTCAGGAAAATGGTCTTCTTGTCGCCGGGGATGGGGGCCAGGTCGTTGATGCGCTCGGCCAGGGCCACATAGCCCTCGTACGGGGTGACCTGCACGCAGACATGGGTGAAGGCGTCGAGCTGGGCCTTCACGGCCTCCACCAGCCTGGGATGGCGGTGCCCGGTGCCGCACACGGCGATGCCGCTGGCGAAGTCGATATAGCGCTTGCCCTCGGCGTCCCAGATTTCGGAATTTTCGGCCTTGGCAGCGAACACCGGCAGCATGGTCGAGACGCCGCGCGGCACGGCCGAGACGCGGCGGGACTGAAGAGCGGAATTGCTGTTGGACATGATCGGAAACACTCCTGATTTATTTTGTCTCCCGGCGGCCGTTCCCGCCGCCGGGAGAGGGTAAAATCTACTTGTCGATGCCGCCCAGGCAGATGTACTTGGCCTCGATGAAGTCCTCGATGCCGTACTTGCTGCCTTCGCGGCCGATCCCCGACTGCTTGATGCCGCCGAAGGGAGCCACCTCGTTGGAGAGGATGCCCTCGTTCACGCCCACCATGCCGTATTCCAGCCCTTCCATGACGCGGGTGATGCGGCCGATATCGCGGGAGTAGAAATAGGCGGCCAGGCCGAACTCGGTATCGTTGGCCATGCGCAGGGCGTCGGCCTCGGTCTCGAACTTGAAAAGCGGCGCCAGCGGCCCGAAGGTTTCCTCACGGGCCACCGCCATGTCGGGGGTGACGTTGGTGATGATGGTGGGCTCGAAGAAATTGCCGCCCAGGGCATGGCGCTTGCCGCCCAGTTCCAGTTTTCCGCCCTTGGCCAGGGCATCGGCCACATGGCGTTCCACCTTTTCGATGGCCTCGGCATTGATCAGCGGCCCCTGGGTGACGCCACCCTCGGTGCCGTGCCCCACCTTGAGCTCTTTCACCGCCGCCACCAGCCTGGCGGCGAAGGCGTCGTAGATGCCGGACTGCACCAGCAGACGGTTGGCGCAAACGCAGGTCTGGCCGGCGTTGCGGTATTTCGAGGCCATGGCCCCGGCCACGGCGGCATCGAGATCGGCATCGTCGAACACAATGAAGGGGGCGTTGCCGCCCAGTTCCAGGCTGACCTTCTTGACGGTGGCGGCGGCCTGGCTCATCAGCAGCTTGCCCACCTCGGTGGAGCCGGTGAAGGAGAGCTTGCGCACGATGGGGCTGGCGGTCAGCACATTGCCGATGGCCGCCGGGTTGGCGCCGGTGACGATGTTGAACACCCCCTTGGGGAAGCCGGCCCGTTCGGCCAGCACCGCCAGGGCCAGGGCGGAATAGGGGGTATCCTCGGCCGGCTTCAGCACCACGGTGCAGCCGGCGGCGAAGGCCGGGGCGGCCTTGCGGGTGATCATCGAGGAGGGGAAATTCCACGGCGTGATGGCCGCCACCACGCCGATGGACTGCTTCAGCACCATCAGACGGCGGGTGGGGGCCACCGTGGGGATGATGTCGCCATAGATGCGCTTGCCTTCCTCGGCGAACCATTCGACGAAGCTGGCGCCGTACACCACCTCGCCCTTGGCCTCGGCCAGGGGCTTGCCCTGCTCCAGGGTCATCAGCAGGGCCAGATCGTCCTGGTGGGCCAGGATCAGCTCGAACCACCTGCGCAGGATGGCGGCGCGCTCCTTGGCGGTCTTGTCGCGCCAGGCCGGCCAGGCGGCGTTGGCGGCGGCCACGGCGCGTTCGGTTTCGGCGCCGCCGCAATCGGCCACCTGCCCCAGCAGGCTGCCGTCGGCGGGATTGAGCACCGGGAACTGCCTGCCGGAATCGGCATCCACCCAGGCCCCGTCGATGAAGGCCTGGCTGCGCAGCAAGCCAGGGTCGGAAAGAGTGATCATGCCTGCAATGCTCCTGCTGAAGAGGGGGAGGAAAAACCGGCGCCTGTCCGATTTATGATGGGAAATAGGCTAGCAATGTTTAATATATTAAACAACACTCTTTGGTGGAGAGTGGGATAAGAGATTTTTCAAGGGTCCCATATTTCAAGTGCATGGCGCGGGGCCCTGCCCTAAAGTGGCCGCCATCGCCAGTGGGAGGGATGTATGGAATTCGATCTCGGCGCGCGTTTGCGCGGCCTGCGTGAAAAGCATGGTTTGTCGCAGCGCCAATTGGCGCAGCGGGCCGGGGTGACCAACGGCACCATTTCCCTGATCGAGCAGAACCGCAGCAGCCCCTCGGTGGCCAGTCTGCGCAAGGTGCTGCAGGGCATTCCCACCACCCTGGCCGAATTTTTCGGCTCGGAAGAGGACCTGGTCAGCGAGCAGATCTTTTACCGCGCCGGCGAACTGCGCGAACTGGCCAGCCTGATCCCCGATCATCATCAGATGGCGGGCGCGGTGCGTAAGGGCAAGATCTCCTTCCGCCAGGTGGGCGATTTGCGCAACCACAGCCTGCAGATGCTGCACGAACGCTACGAGCCGGGCGCCGATACCGGATCGGAGCCGCATATGCTGCAGCACGAATCGGAAGAGGCCGGGGTGGTGATCAAGGGGCAGATCGAGCTGACAGTGGATGGCCAGACCCAGATTTTGCGGGTGGGCGATGCCTACCTGTTCGACAGCCGGCTGCCGCACCGCTTCCGCAATGTCAGCGACGAAGAGTGCGAACTGATCAGCGCCTGCACGCCGCCTTATCTCTGATCTTCTCATCCCGCCCCGCGACGATGCCCCCGCCGGCGCCGTGCCGGCGGGGGCGTTCGTGTTTCAGGTGACCTTGCCGGTGGTCAGACGTTCGCTGCGACGGCGCAGGGCTTCGAGGCAGCTTAACAGGATCACCGAGGTGACAATCAGCACCGTGGCCACGGCGGTGATGGTGGGATTGATGTTCTCGCGGATGCCGCTGAACATTTCGCGCGGCAGGGTGCGCTGGCCGGGGCCGGCGATCATCAGCACCACCACCACCTCGTCGAACGAGGTGGCGAAGGCGAACAGCGCCCCGGAGGCCACGCCCGGCAGGATCAGCGGCAGCACCACCTTGAAGAAGGTGCGTATCGGCGGTGCGCCCAGGCTGGCGGCGGCGCGGGCCATGGTATAGTCGAAATGCTGCAGGGTGGCCGAGACGGTGATCACCACGAAGGGGGCCGCCAGGGCGGTATGGGCCAGGATCAGGCCGGTATAGCTGTCGGTCAGACCCAACGGCGCGAAGAAGAAATAGACGCCGACGGCGGTAATGATCACCGGCACGATCATGGGCGACAGCAAAAGGCCCATGATCAGGGGCTTCATGGCGAAGCGGGCCCGGTTGAGGCCCAGCGCCGCCAGGGTGCCGAGCACGGTGGCGATCACCGTGGCCGAAACGCCGATGATCATGCTGTTGCGCAGGGCCGGCAGCCATTTGTCCGAGACCAGAAGCTCGTGGTACCAGCGCAGCGACAGGCCGGGCAGCGGGTAGGTGAGGAAATCGCCCGAGCTGAACGACAGCGGGATGATGGCCAGGATGGGGGCCATCAGGAAGAACAGCACCAGAACGGTGGCGGTCCATACCGTCCAGCGGCCGAGCCGCTGCCCCAGGGTTTGCGGATGGTTGGCGAGGCTCATGTCCTTATCCCATCTTGATGTCGGTGCCGCCCACCAGCTTGGAATAGACGGCATAAAGCAGCAGGGTGGCCCCCAGCAGCACCGCGCCCAGCGCCGAGGCCAGGCCCCAGTTGACGCTGTCGGTGATGAAGAAGGCGATGAAGTAGGACAGCATCTGGTCCGAGGCGCCGCCCACCAGGGCGGGGGTGATGTAGTAGCCGATGGCCAGGATGAAGACCAGCAGGCAGCCGGCGGCGATGCCGGGCAGGCATTGCGGCAGATAAACGCGCAGGAAGGCCACCGAGGGCGGCGCCCCCAGCGAGGTGGCGGCGCGCATGAAATGCGGCTTGATGGACTTCATGGTGGAATAGAGCGGCAGGATCATGAAGGGCAGCAGCACATGGGTCATGGCCACATGCACGCCGATGGCGTTGTAGATCAGCCGCAGCGGATGATCGATGATGCCCAGCCACAGCAAGAGATCGTTGACGATGCCCTGGTCCTGCAGCACCACCACCCAGGCGGCGGTGCGCACCAGAAGCGAGGTCCAGAACGGCAGCAGCACCAGAATCATCAGGCCGTTGGCGATCTTGGGCGGCTGGGTGGCCAGCAGATAGGCCACGGGGAAGCCCAGCACCAGGCAGAACAGGGTCACGGTGAGGCTGATGCGGAAGGTGCGGGCCAGCACGTCGAGATAGATGGCGCGGTCGGCGGAAACCCGGTGAATGGCGCCGCTGGCGTCCTGATGCAGGTCCAGGGCCGACAGCAGATAGAAATCGGTGAGCGGGCCGCGGGCGTGCCGGATGGCGCCCCAGGCCGCCACATCGCCCCAGTGATGGTTGACGGCGATGACGGCATCGCGGTAGCTGGGGGTGGCGGCGGGATCGAAAGGATGCCGCGCCAGGCTCATCACCGCGCTGTGCAGGCCGCTGACGTCGTAGTTCAGGCGGCGGGCGGCGATCACCGCGGTGTCGTCGGCGCGGGCCTGGGCCAGATCGTCGGCCAGGGCGTGGAACGCCGCTTCGCCGGGCAGGCTCTTGCCGTCCCAGGTCACCAGGGCCGCCTCGGTGCGCGGCAGCACCTTGGAGAGTTCGCTATCGCCCACGCTGCGCCACAGCATGCCGGCGATGGGGACCACGAAGGTCAGCAGCAAGAAAACGAGCAGCGGCGCCACCAGCCCGAAAGCGGTCATCTTGCGCACGCGCTCCGCCCGCCGCAGCCGGACTTTAAGCGGCACGTCGCCGTCGCTCAAAACCCGGTCGGCGGGCGGGGCCGAAGCCCCGCCCTGGAGGTTCATCACTTGGCCGCCCACTTGTTGAAGCGTTCGGTCAGCCGGTCGAGGTTTTCCAGCCAGAACTGGTCGTCGATCTTCACGACGTTTTCCATGTTCTTCGGCGAGGTCGGCAGGTTTTCCAGCACGGCCGGCTTGATCAGGCTGACCGACTTTTTGCTGGTCACGCCGTAGTTGGTGAGCGGCGGCAGGTCCTTCTGCACCGCGGGCTGGCCCACGAAGTCGAGGAACTTGTAGGCCTCGGCCTTGTTGGGGGTGCCCTTCACCATGGCCCAGCTGTCGATGGTGAACAGGCTGCCGTCCCACACCACCTTGAAGTGCTTGCCGTCCTTCTGATCGGCGGCGGCGATGCGGCCGTTATAGGCCGAGGTCATCACCACCTCGCCCGAGGCCAGGAACTGCGGCGGCTGGGCGCCAGCCTTCCAGAAGATCAGATCGTTCTTGATGCTGTCGAGCTTCTTGAAGGCGCGATCGACGCCGGCATCGGTGGCGAGCACCTTGTAGACGTCGGCGGGCTTGACGCCGTCGGCGATCAGGGCGATTTCCAGGTTGGTCTTCGGGCCCTGGCGCAGGGCGCGCTTGCCGGGGAACTTTTTGGTGTCGAAGAAGTCGGCCCAGCTCTTCGGCGCCGTCTTCAGCTTGTCGGCGTCATAGCTCAGCACGAAGTTGTAGACGATGGCGCCGACGCCGCACTCGCTGACGGCGGGCGCGATATAATTGTCCTTGCCGCCGATCTTGCTCCAGTCGAGCTTTTCGAACAGGCCTTCCTCGCAGCCGATGGCCAGATCGTCGGATTCCACCTGCACCACGTCCCAGTCGGCATTGCCGCCCTGGACCTTGGCGCGCAGCACGCCGACGCCGCCATCCCACGACTCGTCGGTCATCTTGATGCCGGTCTTCTGCTGGAAGG
Organism: Pseudomonadota bacterium; assembly: GCA_021798485.1. Classification (GTDB taxonomy): domain Bacteria; phylum Pseudomonadota; class Alphaproteobacteria; order Rhodospirillales; family Magnetospirillaceae; genus JAJZGK01. The sequence continues at coordinate 2,737 of JAJZGK010000033.1, read as the reverse complement.
GCTTGAAATAAACCTGCTTCTGCGCGTCCTGATAAGACCCGCCCCACGAGACCACGGTCAGCTCCCGGGCGGCGGCGGGGGTGGCGGCAAAAGCCATGGCAACGCCCGCAAGGGCGAAGAACGAAACAAGCTGCTTCTTCATAGGCTGGTGTCCCCTTAAGGATCAGTGGGAAGTGGAACCGGCATCCGCCATTTTGCCGGCGGCGACGGGGTTGAGGGCGCGGCAGTCCTCGGTTCGGAAGGCGAGCCGGATGGCGTCCCCCGGCCGCGGCATGGCCAGGTGCGGCCCGGCCTGCACCTTGACCATGATCTGATCGCCGCCGGCCAGGCGGACGACGACACGGATGTGATCGCCGAGATAGATGGTTTCCTCCACCTGCCCCGACAGCTGATTGGTGGCGCCTTCGTGCTCCTGATCGACGTAAAGCCGCTCGGGGCGGATCGACAGGGTGGTGCGGGCGCCGACGGCATGCACGTTGATGCGGGCGGCGCGCACCAGGCTGCCGTCGTCGAGGCGGACGGCGCAGACCTCCTGGTCCATCTCCACCACCTCGCCGTTCAGATTGTTGTTCTCGCCGATGAAATTGGCCACGAAGCTGTTGCGCGGCTTCTCGTAGAGGGCGCTGGGGGAATCGATCTGCTGGATCACCCCGTCGTTGAACACCGCCACCCGGTCCGACATGGTCAGCGCCTCGGACTGGTCGTGCGTCACGTACACCACGGTCAGGCCCAGCTTGTCGTGCAGATGCTTGATTTCCATCTGCATATGCTCGCGCAGCTGCTTGTCGAGGGCGCCCAGCGGTTCGTCCATCAGCACCAGTTCGGGCTCGAACACCAGGGCGCGGGCCAGGGCCACGCGCTGCTGCTGCCCGCCCGAGAGCTGGGCCGGGCGGCGCTGGCCGAACGCGTCCAGCCGCACCATGCCCAGGGCCTTTTGCACCTTGGCCGCGATCTGATCCTTGGGCAGTTTGCGCACCTCCAGCGGGAAGGCGACGTTCTGGGCCACGGTCATGTGCGGGAACAGGGCGTAGTTCTGGAACACCATGCCGATATTGCGCTTGTGCGGCGGCGTGCTGGTGATGGCGCGGCCGTTGAGACGGATATCGCCGTGGGTCGGGACCTCGAAACCGGCCAGCATCATCAGAGTGGTGGTCTTGCCCGAGCCCGAGGGACCGAGCAGCGTCAGGAATTCACCCCGCTGGATGTCGAGATCCAGGTGTTTCACCACCAGGGTTTCGCCATCGTAACTCTTCTGCACCTGGGAGAACTGCACCAGGGGCTGTTGTTCATTCTGCTCCGCAACCATACGCGATCCCCGATTTGCTGACGGCGTCCGGCGCTGCCGGGACTGTGCTCAAGGGAAACGGTAGCAGCGTTTAAAAAATTGAACAAGCACATTGCACGAGATAAATGCACTGCCCGTAAAACCGCCGTATGAAGCCTAAAAAATAGGCATAATAGGAGGGAAGTCGGCTGTGATCACGTTTGCGCTCGGAAAACTAAACATGCAATGCAGCCATGATTATTCTGCACATCTGGCGAAAAGTCCAGCCTTTCAAGCCGGGCGCAGGGGGGCGGGGGATGGCGGAAAACAGCCGGTTGGCAGCCTCTGGGAGGGCGTTTATGTGATCACAAATTTTTCCGGCATGACAGGTGGCCAACCCGCTCTCTGTTGCGGCGCACATATCGGCGGTTTGGGATGAACAGGGCGCGGCGGCAGGCGCGGCCATGGGGTGGTGATTATTATTACTATATTGTTTTTACGGAAAAATTTTCATTTTTCCCACCGCCTGCCCGGCACGGACGGCGGCGACGGCGGGGCGGGAAAGGCCATGTTGGCCGGGGAAGTATTCGCAGTTGCAAAACAAACCGGATTTCTCCGTTTATTTATGCGCATGAATCAAAGTGCGGAAAAATGAAGCAACAAAAAGTGCATTTCGCGGTGCCGAAGTGGTGCTTTGTAACCCACTTTGGGGCTGAAACGGCCATTGGTGATCACGTTTTCGGGGGGGGTGTGCGGCCGGAAGGCCGGTGCCGGGCGCGCCGGGAGGGCGGTGAGACGGCAAAAATCAGCATATTTTAAACGCTTTGGCCAAGAGGACCGGCGCCGCGCGGCGCCGGTCCTCTTGGCCGGTTGGTTCTCTATTCGCGGCCGTCCGAGCCGGCCGAGAGCACCGGCACCTGCACCTCGATCTTGCCCGCCTTGCGGAAGGTCAGGGTCAGCGGCAGGGTTTGGCCCTGCCGCAGCGGCGCCTTGAGGCCCATCAGCATGATGTGGGTGGCGCCGGGCTTCAACACCGCGCTGCCCCGGGCCGGAACCGCAACCTCCTTGGCGGGGCGCATTTCCATGATTTTATCCTTCATGACGGTGCGATGCAGCGAGACCATGCGCGCCACCGGGCTGGCGGCGGCCACCAGGGCGTCGGCCTCGGTGCCCGCATTGACGATGGTCAGGAAAACGACGCCGTTGCCGCCGGCCATGGTGGTGGCGCGCGACCAGGGATGCGTGATGGACAGCGACGCCGGGGCGGCCTGGGCCAGAACGGGCAGGGCGAACAGGCAGGCGGCGGCCAGCAGAAAACGATGAAGCTTGGACATGAACAGCTCCTTGAAAGGGAGATCGGAACAGCCCCCATGGGGCGTGATAACGGAAAAAAGAAAGGGTTTTCAGGCCGGGCGGGGCGGGCCGCGGGCGGTGGGGCGGCGCCAGCCGAGGGGGCGAAGGCCGGGCAGGCGG
>JAJZGK010000032.1 GCA_021798485.1 Pseudomonadota bacterium | reverse complement strand
TGGAGGGCATGGCCCCCACCCGCGTCAGCCCCGGCGACCGCCTGCCCACCTCGCGCGCGGCCGACGAGGACATGCTGGACATTCCGGCCTTCCTGCGCCGTCAGGCCAACTGATCCGGCCATGCGAGCGGTTCCGGCGGTGCTGGAACCGCTTTAACACAAGACCTCGCGCGCAAGCACGACGGCGGGTGTGCCCACACCCGCCGTTTTTTATTCTCGCCGCCGGATCAACACCTTGATTTTCAACGGTATCAAACCGTCTTCAGACCGTAATAATTCGTAACATTCATTGATTTGTGCTGTTGCGGCATGGCTGCTAGATCTAGCAGCGTGAAATTTCGGGTTCAGCCAAAGGCTTTCCAATCATGTCCCAGTCCGCCATCCTTCACCAACGCACCCTGAAGAGCTCGATCGCCTGCGTCGGCGTCGGTCTTCACTCGGGCGGCAAGGTGACCATGGTCCTGCATCCGGCCGAGGCCGACAGCGGTATCCGCTTCCGCCGCACCGACATCGCCGGCAACGGCGCCGTCATTCCGGCCCGCTGGGACTGCGTGAGCGACACCCGCCTGAACACCTGCGTTGCCGACGCCAACGGCATCGGCGTGCGCACCATCGAACATCTGATGTCGGCCCTGAACGGCATGGGCGTCGACAACGCCCTCATCGACATCAGCGGCCCGGAAGTGCCGGTGATGGACGGCTCCGCCGCCCCCTTCCTGTTCCTGGTGGAATGCGCCGGCGTGGTCGAGCAGGACGCCCCCCGCCGCGCCATCAAGGTTTTGAAAACCGTCAGCGTGCGGGATGGCGACAAACTGGCCATTCTCACCCCCGACGATGGCTTTTCGGTGCGCATGGAAATCGATTTTCCGGTGGCGGCCATCCGCCGCCAGGAATGCGTGCTCGATCTCTCGGACGGCCGCTTCAAATCGGAAATCAGCCGCGCCCGCACCTTCGGCTTCGAGCAGGAAGTGGCCGCCATGCGCGCCGCCGGCCTGGGCCGGGGCGGCTCGCTGGAAAACGCCGTGGTGATTTCCAGCGACGGCGAGGGCGTGCTGAACGATGAAGGCCTGCGCTACGAAGACGAATTCGTCCGCCACAAGGCCCTGGACGCGGTGGGCGACCTTTACCTGGCCGGCGCCCCGCTGCTGGCCGCCTTCCACGGCGTGCGCACCGGCCACGCCCTCAACAACCGCCTGCTGCGCGCCCTGTTCGCCGACGACAGCGCCTGGACCGTGGTGCCCATGACCACCGCCCCGGCGCGGGCCGCCGCCCTGCCGCGCCCCGCCGCCGTGGCCTGACCGCGCCCCATCCGGCCAAGGCTTGAAACACCGCCGCCCCCGCCTCCGTTCCGGAGCCGGGGGCGCCGTTTTTTCCGCTCCCTCGAAGAAATTCCGCCGCCTGTCCCCCGCTTCTGTTGTGGAGCCGCCGGGCAGCCGTGGTATAGTCTGCCCGGCTTACACCGATTTTCAGAGCAGGTTAATGTCTATCAGCTCCCGTTCCCGCGTCCTGATCCTGGCCCTGGCCCTGGCTTCGCCCCTGTTCCTGTCGGCCTGCGCCGGCGACCCTAAGGACACCTACGTGGAGCGCCCGGTCGATCAGCTCTATAACGAGGGCATGGATGACCTCAACAGCGGCGACTACGACGCCGCCGCCAAGGCCTTCGACGAGGTGGACCGCCAGCATCCCTACTCGGTGTGGGCCACCAAGGCGCAGCTGATGACCGCCTATGCCCAGTATCAGCGCAACAAATTCGACGAGGCCATCATCTCGCTGGACCGCTTCATCCAGCTGCATCCCAGCCATAAGGACGTGGCCTACGCCTATTATCTGAAGGCGCTCTGCTATTACGAACAGATCGCCGACGTGCAGCGCGACCAGAAGGTGACGCAGGAAGCCCTGAAGGGTTTGGAGGATGTGGTCACCCGCTTCCCCAACAGCAAATACGCCCGCGACGCCAAGCTGAAGGCCGATCTGGCCCGCGACCATCTGGCCGGCAAGGAAATGTCGGTGGGCCGCTATTACGAACAGCAGAAGATGTATCTGGCGGCCATCAACCGCTTCCGCTATGTGGTGGACAATTACCAGACCACCAGCCACGTGCCGGAAGCCCTGTACCGGCTGGTGGAATGCTACGAAATCCTCGGCATGGACGGCGAGGCCAAGAAGACCGCCGCCGTGCTGGGCTACAACTATCCCGGCAGCCACTGGTACGGCGATGCCTACGCCCTGGCCATGGGCAAGCACCGTCCCGACATGCCGCGGCTGGGAGACGGTTGGTTCGACTGGCTGTAACCCTTGTAATACCAACCGGCCAATGAATTGACCGGTTGTACTGTCCCTCGCCGGGCGGCGGCATCCGCCGCCTTGGCCGCTCGCTCAATGCTCGCTGGATACCGGCCAACGAGTCATTTCAACGGTTGGCCGGTATAAGAGGGCCCAACCCATGCTGCTCGGTCTGTCGATCCGCGATGTGGTTCTGATCGATCGCCTGGAGATCGCCTTCGCCCCCGGTCTGGCGGTGCTGACCGGCGAAACCGGGGCGGGGAAATCCATTCTGCTGGATTCCCTGGGGCTGGCCCTGGGAGCCCGCGCCGACAGCGGCCTGGTGCGCCCCGGCGCCCCGCAGCTTTCGGTCACCGCCGAATTTTCCCTGCCCGCCGCCCATCCGGCCTTCGCCCTTCTGGCCGAACAGGATCTTGCCGCCGAGGATGGACTGGTGCTGCGCCGCACCGTTGCCGCCGATGGCCGCTCGCGCGCCTTCGTCAACGATCAGGCTATCAGCGTCGGCCTGCTGCGCCGCCTGGGCGAAACCCTGGTGGAGATCCACGGCCAGTTTGAAAGCCACGGCCTGTTGGACCCGGCCCGGCACGGCGCCGTGCTCGATGCCTTCGGCGCCCTGGACGTGGCCGCCGTGCGCACCGCCCATGCCGCCTGGAAAACCGCGCAACGGGCCCGGACGGACGCCGAGGCCGCCCTGGCCCGCGCCCGCGACGAGGAAGACTTCCTGCGCCATGCGGTGAACGAACTGAACGCCCTGGCCCCGGAACCGGGCGAGGAGGACAGCCTGGCCGCCCGCCGCGCCGTGATGATGCACGGCGAGAAACTGGTGGAAGGCATGAACGCCGCCTTGCAGGCCCTGTCCGGCAAGGGCGAGGTGGAGGCCGCCTTGCGCGCCGCCCAGCGCGCCCTGGAACGGGTGGCCGACAAGGCCGAGGGCCGTCTCGATCCGGTGATCGCCGCCCTGGACCGCGCCGCCGATGAAACCGCCGAGGCCCGCAATCTGCTGGACCGGGTATCCGCCGGCATCGATCTCGATCCCCGCGCCCAGGAAAAGGTGGAGGAACGGCTGTTCGCCCTGCGCGCCGCCGCCCGCAAGCATGGGGTGCCGGTGGAGGGCCTGCCCGCCCTGCGCCAGCGCCTGGCCGACGAACTGCAATCGCTGGAGGCCGGCGGCGAAGGGCTGGCCCGTCTGACCGCCGCCGAGGCCGCCGCCCGCACCGCCTATGCCGAGGCGGCCAAGGCGCTGTCCCGCCAGCGCCTGGAGGCCGCCGAACGGCTGGACCGCGCCGTGGCCGCCGAACTGCCGCCCCTGAAACTGGACAAGGCGCGGTTTCAAACCCGCGTCGAGGCGCTGCCGGAAGAGCAATGGGGCGACAGCGGGCTGGACCGCGTGACCTTCGAGGTGGCCACCAATCCCGGCAGCGCGCCCGGTCCGCTGGGGCGCATCGCCTCGGGCGGCGAACTGTCGCGTTTCATGCTGGCCCTGAAAGTGGTGCTGGCCCGCACCAGCCCGGTGCCCAGCATCGTTTTCGACGAGGTGGACAGCGGCATCGGCGGCGCCGTGGCCGCCGCCGTGGGCGAACGCCTGGCCCGCCTGGCCCGCGATCTGCAAATCCTGGTGGTCACCCATTCGCCGCAGGTGGCGGCGCGCGGCGGCCAGCACTGGCATGTGGCCAAGGGCGACGACGGCCAGGGCGGCACCATCACCCGCGTCAGCCCGCTTGGCCCCGATGAGCGGCGCGAGGAAATCGCCCGCATGCTGGCCGGGGCCCGCGTCACCGCCGAGGCCCGCGCCGCCGCCGCCAGCCTATTGGGCGCCTGAGCCCGCATCCCGCGGCAGCGAAACCAGAAAGCGGCTGCCGGTACCGGGCGCCGACTCCACCCAGATGCGCCCGCCGTGATGCTCGGCGATTTTCTTGCAGATGGCCAGGCCCAGGCCGTAGCCCTCGCAGGCGCTTTGCGGCACCAGGCGCTGAAAGATCTGAAACACCCGGGCATGGTTTTCCGGATCGATGCCGCTGCCGTTATCCTCCACCCACACCACGGCCCGCCCGTTCTCGCCACGCCAGCCCACGTCGATCCGCAGCGGCCGCTCCGGAGCGCGGTATTTCACCGCATTGCCGATCAGGTTCTGGAACAGCCGCATCAGTTCGGCGCGGTTTCCCGTCACCACCGGCAGATCGGAGGCCACGCTGACCGCCGCCCCGCACTCTTCCAAAGCATCGGCCAGGGTCAGCAGGCAATCTTGCAGCGTTTGCCCCAGATCCACCGCCTCGGCCCCATCCCCCTGGCGCCCGGTGCGGGAATAATCCAGCAGCCCCAGGATCAGGGCATCCATATGTTTGGCCCCGTTTACGGCATAGCCCAGATAGTCCTTGAGCTCCGGGCCGAGATCACCGCCCAGCCGCCGCTCGATCAGGGTGAGATAGCTGGAAACCATGCGTAAGGGCTGGCGCAGATCGTGCGAGGCCACATAGGCGAACTGCTCCAGTTCCTGATTGATGTCGCGCAGCTTCTGCGCCTGCTCATCCAGACGCCGGGTGGTTTCGGCCAATTGCAGTTCGGCCTGTTTGCGGTCGTTGATGTCTTCCACCACCGTGATCAGGTAACGGGCCTGGCCTTCGGTATCGCGCGAGGCGGCGCAATGCAGCTTCACCCAGGTCAGGCTGCCATCCTTGCGGTAATAGCGTTTCTCGAAAGCCCGCGACTGGGCCCGGCCATCGCGCAGATCCTCGGTCACCTGGCGGCTTAAGGGGCGGTCCTCCTCGTAGGTCAGGGCCAGGAAATTGAGTTGCGACATGTCTTCCGGCGCATAGCCGAGGATTTGCCGGAAACGGTCGTTCCAGCGCAGCAGCGTGCCGTCGAAGGCGGCATGAACGATGCCGGTGCCGGCCTGCTCGAACGAGGCGCGATAGCGTTCCTCGCTCTGGCGCAGCCGCTCCTCGCCGCGCTTGCGTTCGGTGATGTCCACCGCCACCCCCAGCGATCCCGTCACGCGGCGCTGATCGTCCCAGATGGGGGTCACCACCAGCGACACCGTCAGGGTGCCGCCGTCCTTGCGGCGGTAGGTCCATTCCCCCACATCGCGGCCATCGCGCTCGGCCTTGCCGACGAAGGTGGAGAAGCCCGCCACCGCGCGGCCCAGTTCCCGCGTCAGCTGCTCGGCGCGGACCGCCATCTCCTCGGGCAGATGGAACAGCAAAGGCGTGGCCTTGCCCACCACCTCGTCCTGGCGGTAGCCCAGCATGCGCTCGGCGCCGCGGTTGAACAGGGTGATGCCGCCCTCGGCGTCGCAGGCGATGATGGCCACCTCCGAGGCGGCATCCAGAACGTTCTGCAGCCGCGCGCTCAAGGAGCGGATGGCCTCCTCGGCCTGGCGGCGCTCGGTGATGTTCTCCTTCACCCCCAGATAATGGGTGATGCGGCCCTCGTGATCGAGAATGGGGGCGATCTGCGCCTGCTCCCAGTAAAGCGAACCGTCCTTGCGGCGATTTTGGAAGGTGCCCTGCCAGGTCTGGCCCGAGGACAGCCGCCGCCACATCTCGGCATAGATTTCCGGCGCGGTGGCGCCCGATTTCAGAATACCCGGCGTGTGGCCCAGCACCTCGTCGGGCCAATAGCCGGTCACGCGGCAGAAGGCGGCATTGACATATTCGATGCGGCCGGCGGCATCGGTGATGACGATGGAGGCCGGGCTTTGATCCACCGCCATGGCCAGTTTATGCAGTTCCTCCTCCAGGCGGCGCCGTTCGGTGACGTCGTGGAGAATGGCGTAGCAAAGGCCGCCGCCCGGCAGCGGCCCGGTATGCGCCTCGACGATGCGCACCTCGCCCGAGGCCAGACGATGGCGGATATAGCCGCCGGGGCGGCTGTCCACCGGCGTTTCCGGCAGCGGATCGAGGCTGATGTCGCCGATGCGCATGCGCCGCATCTGCCCGGCCGGATAGCCGTAATAGGCGGCGGCGGCCTCGTTGGCCTCGACGATCACGCCCGCATCCCGATCCAGCAGCAGCATGGCGGCGCCGGCGTTGGTGAACAAGGAGCGGTAGCGGTCCTCGCTGACGGCCAGGGCGGCCGACATGCGGCGGCGGTGCTGTCCATAAAGCCACAGCAGGGTCAGGCACAGAATGAACAGAGCGGCCAGCCCCCAACTGCTCCAGGTCAGCGGACCGGGAGGCCCGGCATAGGCCCGCCAGCCGGCGTGCGGCACCCCGGCCAGCAGCCAGCGGCCCGCCGGCAGCTGCAGGCTGAAGACGACCGGGCCGCGGCCCATAACGCTTTCATCGCCCCAGATCGCGCCGCCCCGCGCCCCCAGGCCGTCGCGCCCCAGCAGCACCAGATCGAGGCCGTTGTCGCGGCCCAGGCGCGCCAGATCGGCCATATAGGGGGCGATATCGATCACCACATTGACCAGGCCGTAGAACCGGTCGCCGCCGCCCGCCTTGGGCAGATAGACCGGCACCCGCCCCACCACCGCCTGGCCGCCCTGCACCAGCTTGATGGGGCCTTGCAGCACGGCGCGGTGCTGGGTGATGGCCTGTTCCACCAACGGCCATTGATCGGGCAGGTTGCGGTAATCCAGCCCCATGAGGATTTCGTTGCCGGCCATGGGATAAACGCGGTCGATCACCGTGCCGTGGGTCAGCACGAAATGGTGCACGCCCTGATGGTCGCGCAGCAGCACCGCGGCGATATGATCGAAATCGGTTGCGCTGACATCGCCATGGGCCATGATCTCGGCTTCCATGCCGCGCGCCTGCAGCAGCGGCGCGCTCATGGTGCGTTCCAGGCGCAGCCCGGAATCGTGCAGCAGATCCGACACCCGGTGGCGGGCCGCCTCGGTGCGGCGGGTCTGCTCGGACAGCGACACCAGCGTGGCGAACAGAACCGCCAGCAGGCACAGCAGCGCGAACCCCAAGGCCGGAGCCGCCGCTTTCAGTCTTGCGCCTATCCCGCCCGCCGCCATCACACCCCCGCTTTTGCCGCCCCGCGCCGCCAAGACAATCAGGATAAACCATCTCGCTCTTTGCCGAAAGCGCGCGGGAGATGACAGCCGGCGGGATCCGGGCTACTCTCCCGCCGCTTTTTCCCTTCCCTGCCGATAGCCCCCCATGCCGCAGACTGCCGCCCCCCGCCTGACACCCCTGGAAGCCCGGATCGAGCTGGACCGCCTGGGCCGCGCCATCGCCGCCCACGACCGGGCCTATTATCAGGACGATGCTCCCACCCTGTCGGACGCCGACTACGACGCCCTGCGCCGGCGCCTGCGGGAGCTGGAGGAGGCCTTCCCCGAGCTGGCCCGCCCCGACAGTCCCAGCCGCAGGGTGGGCGCCGCGCCGGGAGAGGGCTTCCGCGCCGTGGCCCATCTGCAACCGATGATGTCGCTCGAAGATGTCTTCACCGACGAGGCGGTGGCCGAGTTCCTGCAGCGGGTGCGGCGGTTTCTGGGCCTGGACGAAACCGAGGCGGTGGATTTGGTGGCCGAGCCGAAAATCGACGGGCTGTCCATCAACCTGCTCTACGAGAACGGCGCCTTCGTGCGGGCCACCACCCGCGGCGACGGCGCCGAGGGCGAGGATGTGACCGCCAACATGCGCACCCTGGCCGAACTGCCGCTGCGGCTGACCGGCCCGGCCCCGGCGGTGATGGAGGTGCGCGGCGAGGTTTACATGCGCCGGGCCGATTTCCTGGCCCTGAACGCCGCCAGCGAGGCCAAGGGGGAAAAAACCTTCGCCAATCCGCGCAACGCCGCCGCCGGCTCGCTGCGCCAGCTCGATGCCGCCGTGACCGCCCGCCGTCCCTTAAGCCTGTTCTGCTACGCCCTGGGCGAGGTGAGCGAGGCGGTGGCCGACAGCCACCGCGCCCTGCTGGACCGCCTGAAAGCCTGGGGCTTTCCGGTCAACCCCCGCATCGGCCTGTGCCGCGACCTGGACCAGGCCCTGGCCTTCACCCGCGCCCTGGGCGAGGAGCGGGCCGAGCTTGCCTACGATATCGACGGCGTGGTCTACAAGGTCAACCGCATCGACTGGCAAACCCGCCTGGGCCGGCGCGACCGCACGCCACGCTGGGCCGTGGCCCACAAATTTCCCGCCGAGCGGGCGCAAACGGTGCTGGAGCGCATCGAGATCCAGGTGGGCCGCACCGGCGCCCTTACCCCCGTGGCCATCCTGCGGCCCATCACCGTGGGCGGCGTGGTGGTCGGCCGCGCCACCTTGCACAACGAGGATGAAATCCTGCGCAAGGACGTGCGGGCCGGCGATACCGTGATCATTCAGCGCGCCGGCGACGTCATCCCCCAGGTGGTGGCGGTGGTGGCGGAGAAGCGCCCGGCCGACAGCCGCCCCTTCGAGCCGCCGGCGCTGTGCCCGGTCTGCGGCAGCCACGCCGTCAAGCCCGAGGGCGAGGCCATCCGCCGCTGCAGCGGCGGCCTGACCTGCCGGGCCCAGGCGGTGGAACGGCTGATCCATTTCGCCAGCCGCAACGCCTTCGATATCGAAGGACTGGGCGCCAGGAACGTGGAGTTTCTCTTCGCCAGCGGCCGCATCAAAAGCCCCGCCGACATCTTCCGCCTGGAAGCGGCGGAAACCGGCACGCTGCTGCCGCTGAAAACCCAGCCGGGCTGGGGGGCGAAATCGGTGGAAAAGCTGTTTGCCGCCATCACCGCCCGCCGCCGGGTGCCGCTGGACCGCTTCATCTACGCCCTGTGCATCCGCCAGGTGGGCGAAGCCACCGCCCGCCTGCTGGCGCTGCACTATCACAGCCTGACCGCCTGGCGCGCCGCCATGGCCGCCGCCGCCGCCGAGCGCGATGCCGCCCGTACCGCCGATGCGGCGGCCCCGCCCGGCCCCGCCTGGTCCCATCTCATCGCCATCGATCAGGTCGGCCCCTCGGTGGCCGGGGAAATCGCCGATTTCTTCGCCGAGGATCATAACCTGGCGGTGCTCGACGATCTGGCCGCCGTGGTGACGGTGGCGGATTTCGCCGCCCCCGCCGCCGCCGGATCGCCGGTGGCGGGCAAAACCGTGGTCTTCACCGGCAGCCTGGAGACCTTGAGCCGCGACGAGGCCAAGGCCCAGGCCCAGGCCCTGGGGGCCAAGGTGGCAGGATCGGTTTCGGGCAAAACCGATTACGTGGTGGCCGGCGCCGATGCCGGATCGAAGCTGAGCAAGGCCCGCGATCTTGGCCTGGCCATCCTGAGCGAAGCGGAGTGGCTGGCCCTGATCGGCCGATAATACCAACCGGCCAATGCATTGCCCGGTTGCACTGTCCCTCGCCGGGCGGCGGCATCCGCCGCCTTGGCCGCTCGCTCAAGGCTCGCTGGAGACCGGCCAACCCGTCACTTCAATGGTTGGCCGGTATAATATCCACAATTTTTATAGCGTTGAAACGCCGGCGCGCCCTTCCCTTATGCAAGGGGAAGGGCCAAAGCCGGCAAGAGCTTGCCCCCGGAACATCCTGTGATACTGGGAGCGTAAGATCATGATCGTCCGCACCGTTCTGCGCAGCAAGACCAGCGCCCTGGTCTGCACCATTTCCCCCGATCAAACCATCGCCGACGCCGCCCGCGAACTGCATCTGCACCGCATCGGCGCCCTGGTGGTGATGGATGACAACGGCGGCCTGGCCGGCATTTTGTCGGAACGCGACATCGCCCGCGGCCTGGCCCTTTACGGCGAGGGTTTGAGCATATTGCCGGTGCGCGAGCTGATGACCCGCGCCGTGCTGTTCTGCACCCCCGACGATTCCCTGCAATCCCTGATGCAAACCATGACCAACTGCCGCGTCCGCCACCTGCCGGTGGTGGAGGACGGCGCCCTGGTGGGCATCATGACCATCGGCGACGTGGTGAAGAACTGCCTGGAAGAGGCCACCATGGAAGTGCACGAAATGCGCGGCTACGTGATGGCCGGGCGCTGAAGCGTCCTCCGACCCCTTAGAACAGGCTGCGGAAAAACGCCGCAAGTTTCTTTTTATTTCAAAGAGTTGAAAGTCTGAAGGGTTCGGGAGGCGGTTCCTCCCGATTGGGGGATCGGGGGCAAATGCCCCCGAAAGAGGGTTCTTCCGCCCGCGGCGCCACGGCGCCGCGGCAGACCCCGATCACCAGCTGCCGCAGCCAGCGGTGCGCCGGATCCGCCTCCATGCGCGGATGCCACAGCGCGGCAACGCGGATCTCCGGCGTTGCCACCGGAAGGGTGAAGCCGGCCACCCCGGCCGCCACTCCGGCGGCGGCGTCCAGACAGGAGCGCGGCACCAGCGCCACCGCATCCGAGCCGGCGGCAATCCTCAACGCATCGGGAAAACCGGGAACCACCGCCACGGTCCGCCGCGCCAGTCCCAGCGCTGCCAGGGCCTCGTCCACGGGGCCGTGGAAGCTGCCCCGGCGCGAAGCCACCACATGCCGGCAGGCGGCGTAGCGTTCCGCCGTGATGGGGGCCGCCAGCAGCGGATGCCCGATCCGCACCGCCCCCAGGAAGGTATCGCGGAACAGCAGACGGGACCGCACCTCGGGGGCGAACGCCCCCAGGACGCCGATCTCAAGATCGACCCGGCCCTCGCGGAGCGGCGCGGCATCCTTGACGGGCTTGGCGGCGAAGCAAAGGCGCACGCCGGGGGCCGCCTGAAGCGCCGCCTCCAGCAACGCGGCGGCAAACCGGGCCAGGAAGCCTTCATTGGCGCGGAGGGTGAAGGTGCGCTCCAGACCGGCAAGATCCAACGGCTCCGGGTTGGGGCTGAGCACCGCCAACGCCTCGCGGGTGACGCCGCGCACCCGCTCCCGCAGTTCCAGCGCCCTGGGTGTGGGCGCCAGCCCGCGCCCGGCCCGCACCAGCAGCGGATCGCCGGTGGCGGCGCGCAGGCGCGCCAGGGTGCGGCTCATGGCCGAAACGCTCAGCCCCAGACGGCGCGCCGCTGCGGTCACGCTGCCTTCCGCCAGCAGGGCGTCGAGCGCCGGAAGCAGATTGAGATCCACGGGAAGCATCGGCGAACTTTAGCGCATCCCGAACGCCATCCCTAGCGCCGCATGCAATGATTTGATGCATCCGCCGCGTCTGGCGCCGGACCAGACCCTGCCGCAGACTTCTCCCACCTCAACGACGAAAGGGTTTCCCATGCGTGCGGCATCGTCCTCGGAGCGCCCCGGCTCCCTCCTGCTCATCGGCGCCTCCCGCGGCATCGGCCTGGCCATGGCCGCCGAACTTCTGGCGCGGGGCTGGCGCGTGACCGGCACCGTGCGCCCGGACGGCGCCCGGACCCTGCTGCACGATCTGGCCGATCATCATGGCGACCGCCTGTCCATCGCCACCCTCGACATCACCGAGCCCGGCCAGATCGCCCAGCTGCGCCAGCAGCTTTCCGGGCGGCGTTTCGACATTCTGTTCGTCAACGCCGGCACCGCCAATCTGCGCCAGGAGGACACCATTGCCGAAACCTCGGACGCCGAGTTCATCCGCGTGATGCTCACCAACGCCCTGGCGCCGCTGCGGGTGATCGAGGCCTTGCAGGATCTTGTGCCGCCCGAGGGCATGATCGGCGTCATGTCGTCGGGGCAAGGCAGCCTCGGCAACAATCTCCATGGCGGCCACGAGGTGTATCGCGGCAGCAAGGCCGCCCTTAACATGTATATGCGCTGCTATGCCGCCCGCCATGCCGCCGACCGCCGCGCCCTGGTGCTGATGGCGCCGGGCTGGATCCGAACCGCGCTGGGCGGGCCGAAGGCGCCCTTCAGCCTGGAAGAGACGGTTCCCCGGATGGTGACCACCCTGCTGGCGCAACGGGGGACCCCCGGCCTGCGCTACCTCGACCGCGAGGGCCACACAGTGCCGTGGTAATACCAACCTGCAAATAAATTTACAGGTTGTATAGCCCCTCGCCGGGCGGCGGCATCCGCCGCCTTGGCCGCTCGCTCAAGGCTCGCTGGATACCGGCCAACCCGTCACTTCAACGGTTGGCCGGTATGAGCCGCTCCGGAGCGGCATCATCATGGGGCGCGCTTGATGAAATCGATAAAGGCCCTGAGCGGAGCCGGCACCAGGGTGCGCCCGGGATAATAGAGGAACGGGCCGGGGAAGCTCGGCCACCAGGACTGCAGAATGGGCTCCAGGGCGCCGCTGTCCAGATGGGGGCGGAGCCAGTCCTCGAACAGATAGATCACGCCGACGCCGCCGAGGGCGGCATCGACCATCAGCTCGGTGGCCGCCCCGATCTGCACCAGCAGCGGCCCGCCGGGATCGATCCGCACGCTTTCGCCGTTGCGCTCGAACGCCCATGGCGACAGCAGGGCGCCGCTGGCAAAGCGGCCGCGCAGACAGTCATGGGCCAGAAGATCGCGGGGATGGCCGGGCCGGCCCCGGCGCTCCAGATAAGCGGGCGCGGCGGCGGCGGCGAACCGCTGAACGCGGGGGCCGATGGGCACGGCGATCATATCCTGCGCCAGACGTTCGTCGTAGCGGATGCCGGCATCGCAGCCCGCCGCCAGCAGATCGACGAAACGATCCTCCGCCGTCACCTCCAGGCGGATCTCGGGATAGGCCCGCAAAAACCCCGGAATCAGGGCGGGCAGCACCAGCCGCGCGGCGCTGACCGGCACATTCAGCCGCAGGGTGCCGGCCGGACGGTCGCGGAATCCGTTCACCACATCCAGCGCCGCCTCCAGTTCGGCGAAAATGGGGCCGAGCCGCTCCAGCAGCCGCGCCCCGGCCTCGGTGGGGGCCACGCTGCGGGTGGTGCGGTGCAAAAGCCGCACGCCCAGTTCGCCCTCCAGACGGCGCACCGCCTCGCTCAACGCCGACGCGCTGACACCGGCGGCCCGCGCCCCGTCGCGGAAACCGCCGGCGCGCGCCACGGCGGCAAAGGCTTTCAAATCCTTCAGATCATCCCGCATTGTTCGTCATTCCGCACAGTCCTTGCGGATTGTGCCATATTATCGCGGCGAAAGCCCGGGGGTATGGTGGTGCCGTTGCCATTTTCAGGAGACGGATCATGTCGGCAGTATCCCATTCCGGCCAGTATTCCCTTGGCCACCGCCGCGTCAAACGGCTGGGTTTCGGCGCCATGCAGCTGGCGGGGCCCGGCGTGTTCGGTCCGCCACGGGATCGCGGTCAGGCCATCAGGGTGCTGCGCGAGGCGGTGGCCGGCGGCGTCGATCATATCGACACCAGCGATTTCTATGGCCCCCACATCACCAATCAGCTGATCCGCGAAGCGCTCCATCCCTATGCCGATGGCCTGACCCTCGTCACCAAGATCGGGGCCCGGCGCGGCGCCGACGGCGCGTGGCTGCCGGCGTTTTCGGCGGCGGAGCTGACCCGGGCGGTGGAGGACAATCTGCGCCATCTGGGGCTGGAGGTGCTGGAGGTGGTCAATCTGCGCCTGATGTTCGGCATTCACGCCCCGGCCGAAGGCTCGCTGGAAGAGCCGCTCACCGCCCTGGCCGAGCTGCAGCGCAAGGGGCTGGTGCGCGCCATCGGCCTCAGCAACGTCACCCCGGCCCAGGTGGCCGAAGGCCGCAGGATCTGCGATATCGTCTGCGTGCAAAACCACTACAACATCGTCCAGCGCGCCGACGACGCCCTGATCGACGCCCTGGCCCGCGACGGCATCGCCTATGTGCCGTTTTTTCCCCTGGGCGGGTTCACGCCGCTGCAATCCTCGGCCCTGTCCGGGATCGCGGCCGAACTGGGCCACAGCCCCATGCAGGTGGCGCTGGCCTGGCTGCTGCGCCGTTCCCCCAACATCCTGCTGATCCCCGGCACCTCGTCTCCGGCGCATCTTCAGGAAAATCTGGCGGCGGCGGCGCTGGACCTGCCGCCCGAGGCGGTGGACAGGCTGGCGCGGATCGCCTGAGCCGGGCGGCGCCGGCCCGGCTTTAGGCCGGCCTCACAAGGCCTCCAGATCCTTCAGCGCCTTGTGGCGCAGTTCGGTGGCCTCGATGCGGCCGTAAAGATCGGCGGCGCGCGACAGGTGCCGCCGCGCCCGGTCGCGCTGGCCCTGGCCGAGATCGAGATGGACCAGTTCGCGGATCAGGTCGGCCTCGCCGCGCAGGTCGCCGGCCTTGCCGTAGAGGCGGGCCGCCTGTTCCAGGGCCTTGCCGCTCTCCTCGGGCCGGTTCAGGCGGCGCAGCAGGCGGCCCAGCCCGGTCAGGGCGCCGGCCTCGCTGAGCATGTCGCCGGTCTGGCGGTAAATCTCCAGCGCCAGCTCGTAATCGCGGTGCGCCAGATCGGGCTGGCCCAGAAGATCGTGCAGGGCGGCCAGGGCGCGGCGGGCATGGGCCTCGCCCAGGCTGTCGCCGCCGGCGCGGTAAAGCCCCAGGGCCTTCTGGTACAGTTCCAGGGCCACATCCTGGCGGCCCTCGTCGCGCTCGATATGGCCGAGGCGCTTGGTGGCATGCCCCTGGCCCGCCGCATCGCCCGCCGCCCGGAACAGCTCGGCCGCCGATGTGTAATACTCCCGCGCCTCCTTCAGATTATCGTCGTGGCGGGCCAGATCGCCCAGGCGGCACAGCACCGCCCCCTGGCTTTTCTGATCGCCGCCACCGGCCAGCAGGGTCCGGGCCTCGACGAAGCACTCGCGCGCCGGCGCCCGGCGGCCCAGGCGCAGTTCCAGATCGCCCAGGGCCAGCAGCGCCGCCATCTCCCCGGCGCGATCGTCGTTTTCCCGCAGAACCAGCCGGGCGCGGCGGTAAAGCTCGCGCGCCTGGGGCATTTCCCCCGCCATCCACAGCCGTTCCGCCTCGTGCAGAAATTCGTCCGCCTTCTTATTGTCCATCGCGGCCGTTCCTTATCCCTGGTGTCTCTCTTAAGCCCCAAGGGTAAGCCCGCCGCTTCACAAGGTAAATGCCCTTCCCCAGGGGCGGGCGGAACATATATAGTACGGACCCATGATGTCCGATCCCTTCGCCCTGGACGATGATCCGTCCGATCCGCCGCCCGCCGCCCCGCCGTCCGCCCCGTCCACCGCCTGGCTCGAGGGGCTTAATCCCGAACAGCGCCAGGCGGTGGAAACCACGGATGGCCCGGTGCTGGTGCTGTCGGGAGCCGGCACCGGCAAAACCCGGGTGCTGACCACCCGGCTGGCCCATATCATCGCCTCGGGCAGGGCGCGGCCCTGGAACATTCTGGCCGTGACCTTCACCAACAAGGCGGCGCGGGAAATGCGCGAGCGGGTGAGCGGCCTGGTGGGCGCCGCCGCCGAACAGATCTGGCTGGGCACCTTCCATGCCCTGGGCGCCAAGTTGTTGCGCCGCCATGCCGGGCTGGTGGGCCTGGACAGCAGCTTCACCATTCTCGATACCGACGATCAGCTGCGCCTTTTGAAACAGGTGATGGAGGCCGAGGGGGTGGACGCCAAGCGCTGGCCGCCCCAGGCCCTGATGCACACCATCCAGCGCTGGAAGGACCAGGGCAAGCCGCCGGCCCGCCTGAAGGCGGACGACGGCGGCGAGTTCGCCGATGGCCGCGCCGCCGCCCTCTACGGCCTGTATCAGGACCGGCTGCGCGCCCTGAACGCCTGCGATTTCGGCGATCTTCTGCTGCATTGCCTGACCATCTTCCAGGATCCCGCCCATCAGGACCTGCTGGCGGATTATCAGCACCGCTTCAAATACATCCTGGTGGACGAATACCAGGATACCAACGTGGCCCAGTATCTGTGGCTGCGCCTGCTGGCCCAGGCCCACCGCAATCTGTGCTGCGTCGGCGACGACGACCAGTCGATCTATTCCTGGCGCGGCGCCGAGGTGGGCAACATCCTGCGCTTCGAACGCGATTTTCCCGGCGCCGCCGTGATCCGCCTGGAGGCCAACTACCGCTCCACCCCGGCCATCCTGGCCGCCGCCTCGGGGCTGATCGGCCATAACGCCGACCGCCTGGGCAAAACCCTGCGCCCCGGCCTGCCCCATGCCGACAGCGGCGACAAGCTGGTGGTGCGCGCCCTGTGGGACGGCGAGGAGGAAGCCCGCTGGGTGGTGGACGAGGTGGAGGCCCAGCAGCGCCGCGGCGTGCCCTTAAGCCAGATGGCCATCCTGGTGCGCGCCGGTTTCCAGACCCGCGAATTCGAGGAGCGGCTCATCACCACCGGCGTGCCCTACAAGGTGATCGGGGGGCTGCGCTTTTACGAGCGCCAGGAAATCCGCGACGCCCTGGCCTATTTCCGCGTGGTGGCCCAGCCCGCCGACGATCTGGCCTTCGAGCGCATCGTCAATCTGCCCAAGCGCGGCCTGGGCGAGGCCAGCCTGCAGGCCATGCATCTGCTGGCCCGCCGCCAGGGCCTGCCCCTGACCCAGGCCGCCCGCCTGCTGGTGGAAACCGACGAGCTGAAGCCCAAGGCCCGCGCCACCCTGGCCGCCCTGCTGAACGATTTCGAGCGCTGGCGCGGCCTGATGGCCGGGATCGGCCCGGCGGAACTGGCCCAGACCGTTCTAGACGAATCCGGCTATACCGGCATGTGGCAAAAGGAAAAAGGCCCCGATGCCCAGGGCCGCCTGGAAAACCTGAAGGAACTGGCGGCGGCGCTGGAAGAGTTCGAAACGTTGCCCGGCTTCCTGGAGCATGTGGCCCTGGTGATGGAGAACGACAGCCGCGCCGACGGCGCCTTTCTCTCCATCATGACCCTGCACGGCGCCAAGGGCCTGGAGTTCGACGTGGTGTTTCTGCCCGGCTGGGAGGAAGGGGTGTTCCCCCATCAGCGCGCCCTGGAGGAAACCGGCGCCCGCGGCCTGGAGGAGGAGCGCCGCCTGGCCTATGTGGGCATCACCCGCGCCCGCCAGCGGGTGTTTCTGTCCCATGCCGGCAACCGCCGCATCTACAATCAGTGGCAAAGCAGCCTGCCGTCGCGCTTCCTGGACGAACTGCCGGCGGCGGTGGTGGAACGGAGCGGCGAGGCCGGGCTGTTCGGCGTCGCCTCCGCCCCTGGCGGCGGCTGGAGCGCCACCCCTCGCGTCTGGCGCGGCGAGAAGCCGCAGGCCTGGACCACCCCCACCCCGCCCGACGGCGGCTTCGCCGCGGGGGACAACGGCTTCGCCGCGGGGGACAACGGCTTCGCCGCGGGGGACAACGGCTTCGCCGTGGGCGACAAGGTCTTCCACCAGAAATTCGGCAATGGCCGGATCATCCACCGCGAGGGCAACAAGCTGGAAATCGCCTTCGACAAGGCCGGGGTTAAGAAAGTGATCGACAGTTTCGTCAGTTTGGCCTAATCCGGCCCCACATTCCGTTCGCGAAGAGACCCTTGATGCCCCAGCCGCAACCCCCCAAGATTTACCCCGACGTCTGGCGCGTCGAAGTGGTGGTGCCCCTGGCCGCCGTGGAACTTTACGAAGGCGTGCTGGAGCGTTTCGCCGATGCCGTCTCGTGGTTCCTGAACGACCCCGAGGCCGACGAAACCGACGAAAACCTGCTGTGGCGGCTGGAAGGCTATTCGCGCACCCCGGTGGACCGCGCCGCCCTCGACGGCGCCCTGGCCCTGACCGCCACCGCCAGCGGCACGGCGCTGCCCGCCTGCACGGTGGAACAGGTGGCCGGCACCGACTGGGTTTCGGCCAATCTGCAAAGCTTTCCCCCCATTACAGCCGGGCGCTTCTTCGTGCATGGCTCGCACTACGACGGCGCCCTGCCTCCCGGCAAGATCGCCCTGACCATCGATGCCGGCACCGCCTTCGGCTCGGGCGAGCATGCCACCACCTACGGCTGCCTGATGGCGCTGGACCGCCTGCTGCGCCGCCGCCGCTTCCGCCAGCCGCTGGATCTGGGCTGCGGCTCGGGCATTCTGGGCATCGCCGCCGCCCGCGCCCTGCGCCGCACCGTTCTCTTGAGCGATATCGATCCGGTATCGGTGCGGGTGGCCGAACGCAACGCCCGGCGCAACGCCGCGCGTTTCCTGGTGCGCACCTGCCTGTCCGACGGCTATGCCTCGCGCGGGGTCAAGGCCCGGCGGCCCTACGATCTGATCCTGGCCAACATCCTGGCCCGCCCGCTGACGGCCATGGCCGCCGATCTGGCCCGCCACCTGGCCCCCGACGGCATCGCCGTGCTTTCGGGCCTGCTCAACCGCCAGGAACGTCAGGTGCTGTCGGCGCACCGCCGCCACGGCCTGTCGCTGCTGGGAAAAATCCGCATCAACGGCTGGACCGCCCTGGTCATCGGCCGCGGCCCCCGCGCCCGGCTGTAAGACCGGCCAACCCTTGAAGTGACGGGTTGGCCGGTATCCAGCGAGCCTTGAGCGAGCGGCCAAGGCGGCGGATGCCGCCGCCCGGCGAGGGACGATACAACCGGTCAATGCATTGGCCGGGCGGTATCACAGGAAATCGGTTAAAGCTGCGGCTCGGTG
>JAJZGK010000258.1 GCA_021798485.1 Pseudomonadota bacterium | reverse complement strand
TCTCGGGCACGGCGCCGCGGCCCAGCCGCTCCTCGGGCACGAAGGCCAGGCCCAGGCTGCGCCGCGCCCGCGCCCCCAGGTGGCCGGCGGCCACGCCGCCGATAACGATCATGCCGGGATCGGGCGAGCGCGCCTCGCCCGACAGGGCCGACAGCAGCTCGGCCTGGCCGTTGCCCGCCACCCCGGCGATGCCGACGATCTCGCCGGCCCGCACGTCAAGGCTCACATCGCCCAGGTTGACGGCGAAGGGGTCGTCGGAGGTGGTGAACAGGTGGCAAAGCTCCAGCACGGCATCTTGCGGCGCGTCCGCGCGGCGGCGGCGGCTGGGCACGGCCAGGCCGCTGCCGATCATCATTTCGGCCATGGCCCGGCTTTCCGTGGTGGCGGGATCGCAGGCCCCCACCACGCGCCCGGCCCGCATCACCGTGGCGCGGCCGCACAGGGCGCGGATCTCGTCCAGCTTGTGGCTGATGTAAAGGATGGTCCGCCCTTCCGCCGCCAGCTGGCGCAGCACGGCGAACAGCCCCTCCACCTCCTGCGGCGTCAGCACCGAGGTGGGTTCGTCCATGATCAGCAGGCGGGGTTCGCCCAGCAGGCAGCGCACGATCTCCACCCGCTGTCGCTCCCCCACCGACAGGCTGTGCACCGGCCGGGCCGGGTCCAGCGCCAGGCCGTAGCGGGCCGAGAGGTCGGTGATGCGGCGCACCAGGGCCTTCATGGGGCCGGGCCGGTCCAGGCCCAGGGCGATGTTTTCGGCCACGCTCAGGGATTCGAACAAGGAGAAATGCTGGAACACCATGCCGATGCCCAAACGCCGCGCGGCGGCGGGGCTGGCGATCCGCACGGGGCGGCCATCCCACTCCATGCGGCCGGAATCGGCCTGCAGCACGCCGTAGATGATCTTCACCAGGGTGCTTTTTCCGGCGCCGTTCTCGCCCAGCAGGGCGTGGATTTCCCCCGGCATCAGGGTCAGGCCGACGCCGTCGTTGGCGCGGCAGCCGGGAAACTGTTTGCTGATGCCCGAAAGGGCCAGACGGGGGACGGGAGCGTCCGGGGTCAACGGGAGCCTCGTGGCGGATGGGAACCTTCGGCGCGCACTCTATACAGACTTGCGGCGGGAAGACAGCGGGGAATGCCCCACGCCGTCTTCCCGGTCCGATTATACCAACCGGCCAATGAATTGACCGGTTGTATCGTCCCTCGCCGGGCGGCGGCATCCGCCGCCTTGGCCGCTCGCTCAAGGCTCGCTGGAGACCGGCCAACCCGTCACTTCAAGGGTTGGCCGGTCTTACATCTTGTCCAGGCTGTCGTTGCCGAAGTGGCTGCGGTATTCGGCCAGGCCCTTGCCTTCGTCGAATTCCTTTTCCGTTTTGGCGATGATCATGGTGGCCACGCCGTTGCCGATCATGTTGGTCAGGGCGCGGGCGGTGGACATGAAGCGGTCGACGCCGAACAGCAGGGCCAGCCCTTCGATGGGCAGCTGGCCGTTGCCCTGCAGGGTGGCGGCCAGGGTGATGAAGCCGCCGCCGGTCACGGCGGCGGCGCCCTTCGAGGTGACCATCAGCAGCGCCATGATGGAGAGCTGCTGCCACAGCGACAGATCGATGTGGTAGGCCTGGGCGATGAACAGGGCGGCCATGGACAGATAGATGGTGGTGCCGTCCAGGTTGAAGGAATAGCCGGTGGGAATCACCAGGCCCACCACCGGCTTGGAGCAGCCCAGGCGCTGCAGCTTTTCCATCATGCGCGGCAGCACCGTCTCCGACGACGAGGTGCCGAGAACGATCATGATCTCGTCCTTCAGGTAGCGCAGGAAGCGGAAGATGGAAAAGCCGTACAGGCGGGCGATCATGCCCAGCACCACGGTGATGAACAGCACCATGGTCAGCAGCACGGCGGCCAGCAGCTCGCCCAGCGAGGCCAGCGACGACAGGCCGAACTTGCCGATGGTGTAGGCCATGGCTCCGAAGGCGCCGATGGGGGCGTAATACATGATGATGTTGATGATGCGGAAGAAGGTGTGCGACAGGCGCTCCAGGAAATCCTCCACCGGCTTGCCCTTTTCCCCCATCAGCGACAGGGCGGCGCCGAACAGCACCGAGAACAGCAGGATCTGCAGCAGATCACCCTTGGCGAAGGCGCCCACCGCGTTGTCGGGGATCAGGTTGATCAGAAAATCCACCACCGAATGATGCTGGGCGGCGGTGGCGTATTTGCTGATCTCGGCGGCGTGCTGGCTGGGGGCGCCCAGGGTGGCGTTGATGTTGCGGCCGGGATCGATCACGTTCACCACCACCAGGCCGATGGCCAGGGCGAAGGTGGTGACCACCTCGAAATAGATCAGGGCCTTGACGCCCACCTTGCCCACCTTGCGCATGTCGCCGACGCTGGAAATGCCGGTGACCACGGTCAGGAAGATCACCGGGCCCACCACCATCTTGATCATGCGGATGAAGATGTCGCCCAGCCACTTCAGATGGGCGCCGGTATCGGGCGCCAGATCGCCCACAACGATGCCGATGACGATGGCCACCAGAACCTGGAAGGTCAGATCCTTGTAAAGCGCCTTCTTCTTCTTGGGGGCCGTGGCGGTGGCGGGCGAAATATGCATGTGCGTTTCCTCGTGAGGTTATGCTTATGGTCTGGGCGTGGTCCGCGCCGGCGGCGGTGCGGACCCGCTGTTGTCGCCGTATCCGTCAGCAAGGAACGTGCCAGGATGGCGGCGGGCGGGTTTGAGGGCGGATAGGGGTTTGGTGTGTGTGGAAAGCCGCACATTTCGCCGCCGCCACCTGTGTGGTGGACCGCGCACGGGAACGAAACCATGTGTAAAGAGGGGGTGGCGGGAAAGTTCCTTGCCTCGTGGCGGGATTTCCCCGCATTTAATGAAAAGCGGGCCGGAAACAGGGAGTGAGAGGGTGGCGGTGGTTTGGCGGCGTCTGGCGGTCAGGTGGCGGGGGGCGCGCCCGTTCATGAGCGGGCTGATCTATCTGCTGGTGCTGGCGGCGCCGTGGGTGGCCTGGCGGGTGATGGACTGGAGCCAGGAGCAGGCCTACAGCCGCCTGGAGCAGCAGGGGCGCGAGCATCTGGCCCTTTACGCCCAGGCCCTGCATTCGGAAATCACCACCTTCCGCAACGTGCCGCTGGTGCTGGCCTCGGATGCCGGGGTGCGGGCGCTGCTGACCACGGGCGGCGATGCGGCGGCGCTGTCTTCGCGGCTGGAGGCGCTGAACCGTATCCTGGGCGCCTCGGCCCTTTATGTGCTGGACCGCCAGGGCCTGACCCTGGCCGCCAGCAACTGGCGCGATCCCGGCGGCGGCTTCGTGGGGCGGCGCTTCGATTTCCGCCCCTATTTCACCGCCGCCATGGCCGGGCGGGTGGGGCAGTATTTCGCCCTGGGCAGCACCTCCAACCGCCCCGGCGATTATATCGCCGTGCCGGTGCGCCAGGGCGGCGCCGTGGTGGGGGCGGTGGTGGTGAAAACCGCCATGGACGCCCTGGAGCGCGGCTGGTCCAGCCGGGGTGAGCGGGTGTTCGTCAGCGACGGCCACGGCGTCATCTTCATCACCAACACGCCGTCCTGGCGCTATCTGACCCGGGCGCCGCTGCCGGCCGCCACCCTGGCGGCCATCCGCGCCAGCCGCCAGTACGGCGATGCCCCCTTGCATCCGCTGCCGGTGGTGGCGGGCAGCCGCCTGCAAACGGTGGACGGGGTGGGCTATGTGGCGGTGAGCGCGCCGCTGGCCGATGGCGACGGCTGGCGGCTTTCGGTGCTGCAGGATGCCGCCGCCGCCGAAGCGGCCGGGCGGCAGGCCGGACTGCTGGCGCTGCTGTCCATGGCCCTGGCCGGGGTGGCGGCCTATTACCTGTCGCAGCGCAGCCTGCGCCGCCGCCGCCAGACCCGCGAGCTGGAGCGCCGCGTCGCCGAGCGCACCCATGCCCTGACCCGCACCAACCAGCGCCTGGAGGCCGAGATCGCCGAACGGGTGCGGGCCGAAACCGAACTGCGGGCCAAGCAGCAGGAACTGGTGCAGGCGGCCAAGCTGGCGGCGCTGGGGCAGATGTCGGCGGGCATGGTGCACGAGCTGAACCAGCCGCTGGCGGCGCTGCGCGGCTTTGCCGAGAACGCCCGCACCTTCCTGGCCCAGAACCGCCCCCGGGGCGCCGAAGACAATCTGGGCGAGATCGTGGCCCTGACCGAGCGCATGGCCCGCATTACCGGCCAGCTGAAACAGTTCGCCCGCAAATCCTCGGACAAGGTGGCGGCGGTCGATCTGATCATGGCCGTGGAGGGGGCGCTCTCCATGCTGTCCGGGCGGCTGGGCGCCGCCGGGGTGGCGGTGGAGTGGGCGCCGCCGCCCCGGCCGCTGCCGGTGTGGGCCGAGGATGTGCGGCTGCAGCAGGTGCTGGTCAATCTGCTGCG
>JAJZGK010000257.1 GCA_021798485.1 Pseudomonadota bacterium | reverse complement strand
CCGGCCAACCATTGAAGTGACTCGTTGGCCGGTATCCAGCGAGCATTGAGCGAGCGGCCAAGGCGGCGGATGCCGCCGCCCGGCGAGGGACGATACAACCGGTCAATTCATTGGCCGGTTGGTATTATTCGCAACGCAGACGAACGCGGACAACCGCAGACCGACACGGACGCGCCCTTATCGGAGGATGCACCGTACCTCGGAGCACAGCGTGCCGAAGGCGAGCAAAAGCTCGACAGACGTCTTTGAGGGTGGACACTGGCGTCGATCTTAGCTTTAAGGCCCGGCGGCCCCGAAATATCCGATAGACAAGGGGGCGATGTTTTTCCGGTAAATGCGCCGCATAAAAAGGGGATGTATATGCGCACTTAGTGCACTATTCTCCGCCTCGTGGTCAGGCGGGCGGATGGGCCGCCCTCCCGCCACGAGGAGGCAGAAGCGATGAAAAACGTCTTCTTCCACCTCCGGTTCTTCGGCTTCACCGTTGAACTGAAAATCGGCAGGTAGGAGAGTCCGGGGGGTGTTACCGCACCTCCCGGCACCTCCGGATGATAGGAGCATGCTTATGAGGATTCAAGCCGTTCTGCTGTCGCTGGCCGGCGCCGCCGTGATCGGGCTGGCCCTGCTGTTTACCGCCGGCGTGGTGGTCTCCCTGGCCGTGGTCATCCCCGCCGCCATCGTGCTGGCCTTAATTTTCGGCAAAACCGAGGTGCATCGCCATGACTCCGGACATTTTTAAAAGCTGGCGCCACAGCCTTGGCCTGTCGCAAGAGGCGGCGGCCAAGGCCCTGGGACTGTCGCGCGGCAGCATCCTGCTATACGAGGCGGGGCGGCGGCGCGGCGACGATAGCCGCCCGGTGACCATCCCTTTGGCCGTGCAGCTGGCTATGGCCGCCATCGCCCACGGCTTGGGCCCATGGTCCATCCCATCATCGTAATGACCGTGCTGCGAGGTACGGCGCATTATCCGATACGGTGCGTCTGTGTCTGTCCGTGGATGTCCGTGTCCATCTGTGTTGCGTATTGGAGAACCAACCGGCCAACTGGTCACGTCAACGGTTGGCCGGTATGAAACGGTAACCGTGTGGTTTTTCAGTCCCGCAGCCAGCGGCGGCTGAACTCCTCGGCCGGTTCGGCGCGGCCGTAATGGAAGCCCTGGGCCACATGGCAGCCCAGGCGCAGCAGCTCGTGGACATGGTGTTCGGTTTCCACCCCTTCGGCCACGGTGGCCAGGCCCAGGCTGTTGGCCATGCCGATGATGGTTTTGATGAGGATATGGTCCTCGGGGCTGCGCAGCATGTTGCGCACGAAGGAAATATCGATCTTCAGGGTTTCCGCCTTGAGGCGGGTCAGATACGACAGCGACGAATAGCCGGTGCCGAAATCATCGATGGCGAAGGCGAAGCCCAGGTCGCGCAGGTGGCCCACCTGATCCATCACGCCATGATTGCCCACCAGCAGGATGCTTTCGGTGATTTCCAGCTCGAAATCCTGCGGGGTGCAGCCGTTGATCTCGACGATATGCGGCAGCAGGCGGAAAAAGTCGGGCATGGCGAACTGGCTGGCCGAGACATTGACGGCCAGGCGGCCGGGAAAGGTCAGGCCGGCCTGTTTCCACAAGGCTTTCTGGCGGCAGGCCTCCTGCAGCACCCATAGGCCCAGATCGGGCATCAGCCCGCGTTCCTCGGCAATGGGGATGAAGCGGTCGGGCCCCACATGGCCCAGGGCGGGATCGTGCCAGCGCAGCAGCGCTTCGGCGCTGTGCAGGCGGCCCTGGCGCATATCCACCTTGGGCTGGTAGTGCAGGGCCAGGCCGCCCAGGGCCATGGCGGTTTTCAGACGCTGCGACAGATCCATGCGCTCGTTCAGGGCGGCGCTCATGCCGGGGTGGTAAAGCTGCACCATATCGGTGGCGGGGTGGGCCTGACGGCTGGCCAGCCCGGCATCGGCCAGAATTTCATCGGGACCGGCGCGGCCGCCGGGATAGGCGGTGATGCCCACCTTCATGCGCAGCGACAGCATGCCCTCGGCCAGGGGAAAGGGGGCGATCATGGCCCGCGACAGCCGGGCGGCCTGGGCGCGGGCGGCGTCGGCGTCGGCGCCGGGCAGCAGCAGGGTGAATTCGTCGCCGCCGATGCGGGCCAGATGCTCGGGCCGCGGCACCGCCGCCGTCAGCCGCGCCGCCACCGCCTTCAACAGCAGATCGCCCACCAGATAGCCCTGGCTGTCGTTGATCTCGCGGAAATGATCGAGATCCAGGAACAGGATATGGCCCTGGCCGCCCTGGTCCAGTTCTGCCTGCAGGCGGTCGGTCAGGCAGGCGCGGTTGCCCAGCCCGGTCACGAAGTCGCTGTGCGCCTGGCGGCGCAGGGCGGCCTCGGCCTCGTCGCGGGCGCGGCGCAGGCGCAGCATGTCGAGCCCGAAGGCCAGATCCAGCGACACCTCCTCCAAGAGGGCCAATTCCTCGGTGTCGAAGGCGTCATCCTGGGTGGCGTAAAGGGTCAGGGTGCCGAAAACGCGCCCATCCACCTGCAGCGGCAGGGCCAGCGAGGAATGCAGATCGTAGCGGGTCGCCATGGCATGCCAGGGGGCGGTATGATCGTCGGCCTGCATATGGCGGATCAGGCAGGGACGGTTGCCGCGGATGGCGCTGCCCACCGGTCCCTGGCCCAGCGGATCATCGCCCCAGGTCACGCGGATATGGTCGAGATAATCGTGGGCGAAGCCCGACTGGGCGATGGGGCGCACCCATTTTTCCGCGGTGTCCTCGGCCTGGCCCACCCAGGCCAGACGGTAGCCGCCGGTGGTGGTGGCCAGGCGGCAGATATCGTTCAGCAGGGTTTCGGCATCGGTGGCGCGCAGCAGGGTGCGGTTGCTGCCGCTCAGGAAGGCCAGGGCGCGGTTGGCCCGCTTCAGGCCGGCCCGCGCCCGCTCGGCCCGGTCGTCCTGTCTGCCGTCGCTGTCTGGTGTGCTCATGCCTTAGCCTGTTCAGCCGCCCGCGTTGCCTGGGCCAGAGCGCTACTATAATACACTCGCTCCGCTTTGTAATCAGCCTCTCATTAGCCTGAAAGGCGTAAAAAAACGGTTCATCACGGAATTCCGGGGAAGGCCGCTCTGATCTTGAGGAAGAAGTAGGCGTCGTCGCGGTAGCCGTAGGCCATGCGCTTGATGACCTTGATGCGGTTGTTGATGCCTTCGAGGATGCTGGTGTTGATATGCCAGGAGGCGCTTGCGACGATGCCGGGCAAGTATGGTTCGAGCTTTTTGGCAAAGCGGACCAAGGGGGCGATGCCGCTGGCGAGCGCCTGGGTCCACCAAGCGTTCCATGCTGTTTTTGCGGCCTCTGTTGAGGGCTGGCGCCATAGCTGTTTGAGCTCGTCTTTCAGCACGTAGACGGTCATCAGCGTGTGATTGGCGGCGAGCAGTTCATCGAGACGCACCTGATCCTGAGGCCGTTTCAGGTTGTCGCGGTTGCGCAGCAGCAGCCAGCGGGCGGTCTTGACCACCTTGCGGGCTTTCTTGTCGTCGCGCAGGCGGTTGGCCTCATCGACACGGACACGGTCGATGACGTCATGGCCGTATTTGGCGACGACGTGGAAGAGGTCGTAGACGATCTCGGCCTGCGGGCAGCGGTCGTGCACCTCGTTGGCATAGGCGGCGTTCATGTCCATGGCCACCGCCTTGATGCGGGCACAGCCTTCCTCGCCGAGCAGGTCGAAGAAAGGGCGGACGCCCTCGCGTGAGCGCTCGCGGCCGACCCACAGCACGCGGCGGGTGTGCAGTTCGATCACCACGGTGGCGTAACGGTGGCCGCGCTGGATGGCGAATTCGTCCATGGCCAGCACCTCGACGCCGCTCAAATCCACTGGGTCGAGGTCGCGCTGCAGCGCCCGTTTGTCGAGGTCCTTGACGGTGCTCCAGTGCAGGCCGAAGAAAGCCGCGACCTGCTTGACCGGCAACACCTTGCACAGTCGCACCACGCTCTCGGCCAGCCGCCGCGTCACTCGCGCATGACGGTCCAGCCAATCCAGCCGTTCCAACTTGGGGCCGCAACATGGGCACAGAACCCGGCGACGCGGCACCGACAGCCATGTGGCTGCGTCCAGGATGGGCAGGTCACGCACGGTGCGCGTCTCGATGTCATGAACCCGGTCCACGCTTTGGCCGCAGCCGTCGCAGATCATCTCCGCGCAAGGCTCACGCCCCAGAAAAATCCAGACTTCCCGCCCCTCATCGGCGCGGCGCTGAATTGTCTCCACCCGGTAGCCTTCCCAGCCACCGAGCCATGACGTAGCATCCCCCTCGGACAACGGCGCCCCCTCTGGCAGTCTGTGATGTTTGGCGACTACCAGTGTGTCAGAAGGTGCCGTTGTCCGCCCGTCTCCCCGCTAATCCGCGATGAACCATTTATTTTGACATTTTGGTCA
>JAJZGK010000256.1 GCA_021798485.1 Pseudomonadota bacterium | reverse complement strand
GCCCAGACGGCCGGCGGTGGCGGAAAGGCGCGCCGCCGTCAGCCCCTCCGCCGCCAGCCGGGGCGCCAGACCCCGCAGCCGGACGCGCTGGTAGAGATCGCAGCGGTTGGAGGGATCCTCGGCCCAGGTCTGCTCCGCCGCCGCCAGCACCTGTTCCAGCCGGGCGCGCGGCCACTCCAGAAGGGGGCGCACAAGGCGCAGATCGGGGCCTTCCGTGACCGGGCTCATGGCCGCCAGCCCATCCACGCCCGAGCCGCGCGCCAGCCGCGCCAACAAGGTTTCAGCCTGATCCTCGCGGTGATGGGCCAGCAGCAGATGCAAAATACCCCGTTCGGCGCAAAAGGCGCCCAGCAGGGCATAGCGGGCCTGGCGCGCCGCCGCCTGCACCCCGTGCGCCGGTTTGTCCCCACGCCAGGGCAGGATGTGATGCGCGATGCCGCGCCCGGCCAGCCAATCCCCCACCTGACGGGCCTCGGCGGCGGAACCGGGCCGCAGGCCGTGCTCCACCGTCAGCCCCAGCGCGCGGCCGCCCCGGGCCCGGGCCCAGCCATCGGCCAGCAGGGTCAGGGCCAGACTGTCGCGCCCCCCGGAAACGGCGATGGCCAGGCAGGGCTCCCGTTCCCAGGGGCCCAGCCCGGCCATCGCGGCGGCAAAGGCGTCTTCACCCGATAGGCGCATCAGCAGCCCATCTTATGCTTTTCCTGCTTCGCCTGGCGCCGCATGCTGTCCGGCGCGTCGGGATATTCCGCCAGGAAGCGCTGGAACACCACGCAGGCTTCCTTCTTCTTGTTCAGCTTGTCGAACGACAGCCCCACCTTCAGCAGGCTTTCCGGGGCCTTGGCCGATTTCGGATATTTGTGATAGGCCTCGTAGAAGAGGCGCGCGGCGGCATCGAAATTGCCCTGGGAATAGGGGATCTGCCCCATCCAGTAAACGGCGTTTCCGGCCAGCGGGTTCTTCGGATATTGCGAAACGAACAGCTTGAAGGCGTCGGTCGCGCCCTGATAGTCGTTGTTGCGCAGCAGGCCGAAGGCGTAATCGTACTTTTCCTGCGGGGTTTTTCCGGGCAGGGCGCCGGGCTTGCGCTGTTCGGCCGTGTCCTGGCCGCCCTCTTCCGCCACCTGATGCTGCTCCTGCTTCAGGGCGCCCGCGGGCACCTGGCCCAGGGTGGTGGGCGGCGAGCCCATGGTGGGGTTCCATTGGCCGTTATTGCCGCCCGCCGACGGCGGCGCGCCATTGGCCGGCGGCGCGGACGGCGCCCCCGCCGGCGGCGCCCCCACCCCGGCTTTGGCCTCCAGATCCTTGAAGCGCAGATCGTTATCCTTGTTCATGCGATCAAGCTTGTCTTGCAGCTGGTTCAGGGCGTAGCCCTGTTTCTCGATCTGGCCCGTGAGGTCGCGCATCTGGTTTTCCAGCGCACTGATGCGCTGATCGAGCATGGAATAGGCATCGCCGGCGATGGCACCGCCATTGGCCGGAGCCGCCGGAGCGCTCCCGTCGGAACCGCCGTTGCGGTAAACCTGGGCCTCCACGGCATTAAGGTCACGCTCCAGACGATTGACCCGATCCGACAGGCCGCTGACATCGGCGGACTGGGCCAAAGCCGCCTGCCCCGCCATCACGCCCGCCACCAGGGTCAGAATAAAAGCCGCTTTCCGTTCGACGCGCATGCCAATCCTCATCTTGCCCGACGCCTTGTTTCAAGAAACAGGTAAAAACCACGGGGAATACTAGACCAGGATCGCTCCCGGCGCATCAGTTCAGTCCCCAAAAAAGATTAAGGCGCCTGCCGGAACGGCAGACGCCTTAACTTCATACGGTGTAAACCAGACGCTGGGTCTGATTACTCGCCGACGACGCCGACGCCGCGACGGTTCTGAGCCCACGCGGTTTCGTTGTCGCCCAGAACGGCCGGACGTTCCTTGCCGTAGGAAATGGTCTTCAGGCGATCGGCCGGGACGCCCTGAGCCACCAGGAACTCCTTGACGGAGTTGGCACGGCGAGCGCCCAGAGCCAGGTTGTATTCGCGGGTGCCGCGATCGTCGCAATGACCTTCAACGGTCAGCTTGTCCTGCGGGTACTTCTTCAGGAAGACCACCCAGGAGGCCAGCTGCTGACGGGCCTGAGCGCTCAGGTCCGACTTGTCGAAGGCAAAGAACACGCGGTCGCCAACGTTGGCGACGAAGTCGGCCTGCGAACCGGGAACCACGCCGGGCTTGGCGGCGGCGGTGGTGGCGGCGGCGGTGCCGGCACCGGTGTTCGCCTTACCGGCTTCTTCGTTCGAGGAGCAGGCAGCCAGCAGAGCGACGGCGGCCACCACAGTCAGGAAACGCATCTTCATTTACAAACTCCCCCTTTAATCGGGATGAAAGTCGACTTGGAACGGAACTTGGCGCAAAGGGCGTCTCCCGCTTGCCCGGTGACGCCCCTTACTCATACAACGACAAGGGATTCGCTGTAGCTGTGTGAATTCCCTTACGGCGACGCAATATACTGTTATTTTTCTAAGGAAGCAAGGGGGACCACGCGGGATCGGATCCATCAAGCGGCGTAATCAACTGGCGTTCGTTGAAGCCGGTCAGATCGATGGTATAAAGCTTGTCCGAGCCGCCGCGGCCGCGGGAAGTCATGCGTTCCTGCCGCCAAAAGGCCAAAACGCGGCCGTTGGGCGCCCAGGTCGGCCCCTCCACCAGATAGCCTTGCGTCAGCAAACGCTCGCCCGACCCATCCGGACGCATGACACCTATGTAGAATGTGCCGCCCGTCCATTTGGTGAAGGCGATGAGATCGCCGCGCGGCGACCACACCGGCGTGGCGTAGCGGCCGGCGCCGAAGCTGATGCGGTGAATGTTGGAGCCGTCGGCGTTCATCACATAAAGCTGCTGGTTGCCGCCACGGTCCGAATTGAAGGTGATCTGGGTGCCGTCGGGCGAATAGCAGGGCGAGGTGTCGATATTGGGCGTGGACGTGAGCTGGGTGACGTGGCGGGTGCGCAGATCCATCACATAGATGTCGCTGCTGCCGCTATGTTCCAGGCTCATGATCACGCTGTTGCCATCGGGCGAGAAGCGCGGCGCGAAGGTCATGCCGGGGAAATCGCCCAGCACCTCGCGCCGCCCGGTGTCCAGATGCAGCACATAGACGCGCGGCCGTTCGCGGTAATAGGACATGTAGGTGATGTCGCGGGTGGTGGGCGAGAAGCGCGGCGTCAGCACCAGATCGGCGCCATCGGTGAGGAAGCGATGGTTTTCACCGTCCTGGTCCATGATGGCCAGGCGCTTGACGCGGTGCTTCAAGGGGCCGCTTTCCGCCACATAGACGATCTGGGTGTCGAAATAGCCCGATTCGCCGGTCAGCCGCTTATAGATGGCGTCGGCGATCATGTGGGCGATGCGGCGCCAGCCCAGCGGCGAGGCATTGTAGGCCTGGCCGATCAGGGCCTGCTCGGCGCCCACGTCCCACAGGCGGAACTCGACGCGCAGATGGCCGTCCTGGGTCATCTCGGCCTTGCCGTTCACCAGGGCCTGGGCGTTGATGGCCTTCCAGTCGGCGAAGCGCGGCTGGATCTGCAGCGAGTCCGGGGTCTGGATGAAGGCCTTGGGATCGATGGGACGGAACAGGCCCGAACGCTCCAGATCGGCCGACACCACCTGGGAAATGTCGCGGCCGGTCTGGCTGTCCTGGGCCGAGGCGCCGAAAAGATCGGTGATGGCGATGGGCAGCGGCTGCACATTGGGATGGTTGATGTCGATCTGCACCTGGGCGCTGGCCGGCGCGGCCCACAGCCCGGCCACCACGAGAACGGCGGCGAAAGCGGTAACGATGGTCTGTCTCATTGCAGGGCGTCCCTGGGATCGAAAGTCAGAATGAGGTCTTTCAAGGCGTCGTACTTGCCGGGCGGAATCTTGATCGGCTGGCAGGCATAGACGGCGCGCCGGGCCGAATCGGCCGCCGCGCGGTAATAGCTGTCGCTGTAATAGCGCGGATCCGAAACGATATCGCCGCGGATCACCCCGCCGTCGCTGTTGAGCAGCACATGCACGCGCACCACCAGGCTGGCGGCATCGCGGGCGCCGGGATCAAAGTTCCAGCATTTGCGGAACTGGGCGGCGATATAGTCCTTCTCGGCCATGCTGACCGGCTGCGTCGGATCCCAGCTCGACGAGTTCGAGGTGATCTTCGACGCCGCCGGCGTGTTCGGCGGCTGCGGCGACGGCGCCCGCTCGCTGGCGGGCTTGCTCTTGTCCGGCGTGTGGAGGGCCGAATCCATCAGGGCGTCGAAAGTATCGCGCTTCTTGACCGGCTTGCTCTCCTTGGGCCGTTCGGGCTTGGGCGGCGCCGGTTTGGGCGGCGGCGCTTCGCGTTTCGGCGCGGGCTCCCGCTCCCGCTTGGGCTTCGGCTCCCGCGGCTTGGGTTCCCTGGGCGGTTC
>JAJZGK010000255.1 GCA_021798485.1 Pseudomonadota bacterium | reverse complement strand
CGACCGTCGAAGGCCGGGGCCAGCGCCGTTTCCGGCGCCTCGCGGTCGACCACCACCACGGAAACACCATGGGCGGCCAGGGCGGCGGCCAGCGGCCCCCCCACCAGACCACCGCCCACGATCAGCACATCGCATTGAAGATCGGTATCCATCATGGCCATAGAAATGCCCCCTGACCGGCCAATTGTCCAGTGACTGGGGATTTGAAATTACCAGGGGCATGGATGATGAAAGATCTGTAAAATCCGTTCAGGCTCACCCCACGGGCGCCCGCTTAAGGCCGGCCCCTTTTATTATGGAAGAGGTCTCATGAAGCTCGTCATGGCCATTATCAAGCCTTTCAAACTGGAAGACGTCCGCCAGGCCCTGACGCCTTTGGGCATCCAGGGCCTGACCGCCAGCGAGGTCAAGGGCTACGGCCGCCAGAAAGGCCAGACCGAGATCTACCGCGGCGCCGAATACAATGTCAGCTTTCTGCCCAAGGTGAAGATCGAGGTGGCGGTCAGCGATGATCTGGCCGCCCGGGTGGTGGAGGCCATCCAGACCTCGGCCCATACCGGCAAGATCGGCGACGGCAAGATTTTCGTCTTCGATCTGGTCAACGCCATGCGCATCCGCACCGGCGAAACCAACGACGAGGCGCTGTAGCCCGATCGGGGTCCAGACATCCGAACGGCGCGGCCTTGCAGCCGCGCCGTTTTTGTTTTGCCTAATTTTTTGGCCATAATTTGGCAGAAATGTCTTTTTTACAGGCAGGTATTAGCCTCAAATCCCTGGCAAATCCCTTGGATTGCGCGATTTTCACCCTTGTTTCACACTTGGCACGGTTTTTGTTAGCAGAGGCGCCTCGGCCTGCCTGTTTTCCAGCCTGTCCCGCTGCGAAAACAGGCGCCCGAACCAGCGTTGAAGCCGCGCCGACGGCGCCCTGGGAGTGTGCGAAGGATGAAAGTGAAGCGTTCCATTGCGGTCGGGATCGCCCTGGCCACCGGTTTGTGCCTGACCGCCGGCGCCGCCATGGCGCAAAGCGCCGCCCCGGCCCCCGTTCTCAACAAGGCCGATACCGCCTGGATGCTGGTCTCGACGGCCCTGGTGCTGATGATGACCATCCCCGGCCTGGCCCTGTTCTATGCCGGCATGGTGCGCAAGAAGAATATTCTGGCCACCCTTATGCAAAGCTTCAGCATCACCGCCCTGGTCACCGTGCTGTGGGGGGTGATCGGCTATTCCCTGGCCTTCACCGACGGCCACGGCGCCACCGCGCCCTTCTTCGGCGATTTTTCGCGGGTGCTGCTGTTCGGCATGGGCAAGGATACCCTGGCGCCGGGGACCAGCATCCCCGAATCCGTGTTCATGATGTATCAGATGACCTTCGCCATCATCACCCCGGCCCTGCTGGTGGGATCGCTGGCCGACCGCATCAAATTCTCGGCCCTGATGGCCTTCGTCACCGGCTGGCTGCTGCTGGTTTACGCCCCCATCGCCCATATGGTGTGGGCCAGCAACACCGGCCTGCTGGGAAAATGGGGCGTGCTGGATTTCGCCGGCGGCACCGTGGTGCATATCAATTCGGGCGTGGCCGGCCTGGTGGGCTGCCTGATCGTCGGCAAGCGCAAGGGCTTCGGCACCGAAAGCTTCGCTCCGGCCAATCTCTCCTATGCCCTGATCGGCGCCTCGATGCTGTGGGTGGGCTGGTTCGGCTTCAATGCCGGCTCGGCCATGACCTCGGACGGCCGCGCCGGCATGGCCATGACCGTGACCCAGCTGGCGGCCGGCGCCGCCGCGGTGTCGTGGATCGCCATCGAATGGCTGATCCGCAAGAAGCCCTCGGCCCTGGGCGCCGCCTCGGGCGCCGTGGCCGGCCTGGTGGCCATCACCCCGGCCTCGGGCTATGTGGCGCCCTCGGGCGCGCTGATCATCGGCCTTCTGGCCGGGGCCGTCTGCTTCTGGGGCGCCACCGGCCTCAAGCATATGATGGGCTACGACGACAGCCTGGACAGCTTCGGCGTGCACGGCGTGGGCGGCATCGTCGGCGCCCTGCTGACCGGTGTCTTCGCCGACAAGGATATCGGCGGCACCCCCGGCCTGCTGCAGGGCCATCCCGGCCAGGTGCTGCTGCAGGCGGAAGGGGTGATGGTGACCATCGTCTGGTGCGCCGTGGTGTCGTTCCTGCTCTATAAGCTGATCGACAAGACCATCGGCCTGCGCGTCAGCGTCGAGGAGGAAATCGAAGGCCTGGATTATTCGCTGCATGGCGAGATCCTGCACTAAGAAACCAGCCTTCCACCCCATGGAGAGGGACGCCCGCGGGCGCCCCTCTCCATGGGATATTAAAAATCAGCGCCATTTTCAGAGTTTTCGGTTAAAACTGGCCTCGTTCCGTTCTCACACGCGCGATTGTGTCCCGTTCCGATGCTTAATCCCCGCCTCGATCTTCTGACCGATTACCCGTTCCAGCGTCTGGCCGCCCTGCTGCAGGCGCCGCCGGGCGGCGAGCCCCTGGTCATGTCGATCGGCGAACCGCAGCACCGGCCGCCGTCGTTCGTGCCCGAAATCCTGGCCGCCAACGCCGCCGGCTGGGGCAAATATCCCCCCATGGCCGGCACCCCCGACTTCCGTCAGGCGGCGGGCGGCTGGCTGTGCCGCCGTTTCGGCCTGGCCGAGGCCGCCTTCGATCCCGACACCCAGCTCCTGCCCCTGGCCGGCACCCGCGAGGGGCTTTATCAGATCGCCCAGCTGGTGATCGCCCAGGCCGCGCCGGGCGCGCCGCCGCCGGTGGTGCTGCTGCCCAATCCCTTCTATCAGGTTTATGCCGGGGCCGCGCTGCTGGCCGGGGCCGAACCGGTGTTCGTGCCGGCCACCGCCGAAACCGGCTTCCTGCCCGATTTCTCCGCCCTGCCGGAGCCCGTCCTGAACCGCGCCGCCCTGGCCTATCTGTGCACGCCGGCCAACCCGCAAGGGGCGGTGGCCGGGCTGGCCCGCCTGCAAGAGGCCATCCGCCTGGCCCGCCGCCACGATTTCGTGCTGGCGGTGGATGAGTGCTATTCGGAAATCTACGATGGCGAGGCCCCGGCCGGCGCCCTGGAGGCCTGCCAGAGCCTGGGCGGCGGCTTCGACCGGGTGGTGGTGTTCCATTCCCTGTCCAAGCGCTCCAGCGCCCCCGGCCTGCGCTCCGGCTTCGTGGCCGGCGATGCCGCCCTGATCGCCCCCTTCGCCCGGCTGCGCGCCTATGGCGGCGCCGCCGTGCCCATGCCCATTCTGGCCGCCTCGGCCGCCCTGTGGCGCGACGAGGACCATGTGGCGGTGAACC
Source organism: Pseudomonadota bacterium (assembly GCA_021798485.1). Taxonomy (GTDB): domain Bacteria; phylum Pseudomonadota; class Alphaproteobacteria; order Rhodospirillales; family Magnetospirillaceae; genus JAJZGK01. Next base: position 1,123 of record JAJZGK010000255.1, on the reverse strand, counting down.
GCGCCGAATACCGCCGCAAGATCGATGCCGCCGAGCGGATCTTCGCCGGGCGTTTCGGCTTCTACCGCCCCGAGGGCGGCTTCTTCCTGTGGCTGGACGTGGGCGACGGCGAGACCGCCGCCCGCCGCCTGTGGGACCGGGCCGGCATCCGCGTGCTGCCCGGCGCCTATCTGGCCCGGCCCGGCGCCGATGGCGTCAATCCCGGCCGGCGCTATATCCGCGTGGCCCTGGTGCATGATCTGCCCAGCGTGGAAACCGCCCTGACGCGGATGGCGGAGGTGCTGGAGGCGTGATGGCCGGCCCCTCGTCCCAAAGCGCGAAGAAGAAAGGCGGCGGCTTCCTGCCGGAAGGCGCCTCGTCGCTGGTTCACCGCTGGGCCCTGCAGATCGCCGGCCTGCTGGTGGTGACGCTGGCCCTGCTGCTCACCGCCGCCCTGGTGACCTATCACCCCAAGGATCACAGCCTCAACACCGCCGCCGATGCCGCCTGGACCACCCACAACATGGTGGGCGGGGTGGGGGCCTTTCTCTCGGATCTGCTGCTGCAGCTGGTGGGCATCGCCGCCTGGCTGCCGCCCCTGGCCCTGCTGGCCTGGGGCGGCCGCATGATGGTCAGCGCCCGGCCGCTGGACAAGGTGTGGATCAAGGCGCTGCTGCTGCTGTCGGGGCTGCTGCTGTCGGCCATCGCCCTGGCCGCCGTGCCGGTGCCCGACAGTTTCACCCTGCCCGGCGCCGGCGGCCAGCATCTGGGCGGCTCGGCCGGCACCTTGCTGCTGGAGGGCTTCACCTCCTCGCTCTCCTTGTTCGGCGGCCAGGCCTTCGGCTGGGTCATGGCCCTGATCAGCGGTGTTCTCGGCGCGGTCTGCACCGTGGTCAGCATGGGGCTTTCGATGGAGGAATGGCGGGCCATCGGCCGCCTGCTGCGCCGCTGCGCCCGCCTGGCCGCGCCCGGACGCGCCCCCGCCGAAGATGATGAAGCCGGGGAGAGCGCCACCCCGCCGGCCCGCCGCGCTCGGCCATAACCTGCGCCATCCGCAACCACAGTTGCAGCGCGCATTGCAGGGTCAGCACGAGATCGGTCACGGTGACGATGCCGCACAGCCGGCCATCGTCGACCACCGGCA
>JAJZGK010000254.1 GCA_021798485.1 Pseudomonadota bacterium | reverse complement strand
CGCGCCGCGATCCTGGACGCCCGCACCGCCCTGCGCGACCGCCTGATCGCCCTGGCCGGCGAACAGGGCCCGGCCATCGACGCCGCCGAAATCGGCTGGACCCTGTTCCTGCTGGCCTATCATGCCGAGCTGGACAACCGCGACCTCTACCGCCTGTTCCATCTGATCGCCGCCCAGGCCGACCCCGCCCTGCCCTGGACCGCCCCGCTGGTGCGCGCGCCACGGCGCGGCGGCCGGCCGCGCATCGGCATCCTGTCGTGGCATTTCGTGCCCCACACCATCGCCCATCTGTTCGGCGGCCTGCTGGAAGCCCTGGACGGCAGGCGATTCGAGATCACCATCCTCGGCTTCGAGGGCCGCACCGCCGCCCTGGAGGATCTGGATCTGGCCGGCAAACGGGTGCTGGCCCTGCCCGCCGCCCTGCCCGAGGCCCGGCGGCAGATCGCCGCCCTGGAGCTGGATCTGCTGCTCTATCTCGATCTCGGCATGGATTTTCTCACCCTGTTCCTGGCGCAGGCGCGGCTGGCCCGCACCCAGGCCGTGACCTGGGGGCATCCCGACAGCACCGGGCTGGACAGCATCGACGTTTTCCTCTCGCCCGATTGCATGGAACCGGAAAACGGCGCCAGCCAGTATTGCGAACGCCTGGTGCGCCTGCCCGGCCTGCTGGCGGTCTATCCCCGCCCCGCCCCGCCCAGCCCCGGCAAAAGCCGGGCCGCCCTGGGATTGCCGGACCAGGGCTTCCTCTATCTCTGTCCGCAAACCCCTTACAAGTTCCATCCCGATTTCGATACCGCCCTGATCCGCATCCTGCGCGGCGTGGAGGGCAGCCACCTGATCCTGACCGCCGGCTGGGAACAGGCGGCCATGCGGCGGGTGGCCGGGCGCCTGCTGGCCCAGGCCCCCGATCTGGCGCCGCGCCTGCATATCCTGGGGCCGCTGCCGCGCGCCGATTTCCTCACCCTGTTCCAGCATGCCGGCCTGGTGCTGGATCCTTTTCATTACAGCGGCGGCAATACCTCCCTGGAGGCCTTCGCCTGCGGCAGCCCCATCCTGACCTGGCCCGGCGCCAGCATGCGCGCCCGCCATACCGCCGGGTTCTACCGCTTGATGGAGATCAAGGAGCTCATCGCCCGCGATCACGATCATTATATCGAGCAGGCCATTCATTTGGGAACAACCCCAAACCGTTTAGAGGAACTGCGCGGCGAAATCCTTAAGCGGAACGCAGTCTTGTTCAATAACCACGACAGCATTCCGGCTTTTGAGGATTTTATTATGGATTGCTTATAAAAGCCCTTGATTGATTGCATGTATTCTTCAATTGATTGCATGCAATTGCATTGACGATCCAATCACCAGCGTTATATAGAGCCTTTCCAATCCGACGACATCGGTGAGAAACGGCCTGATGGCCCCTTGCGTCCGCTTTTCCGCCATGGCCGGGGCCTTTTTGTCCAGGGAGTGATCGCGTTCCATGTCCCAGCAGCCCCCCTCCGCCCCGTCGGCGGAACCTCCCCTCTACGTCAAGACCCCCACCATCCATCCGCGCGCCGTCAAGGGCCCGCACCGCTCGATGAAGACCTGGCTGGGCATCCTGCTGGTGGCCGTCACCGCCCTGCTGCCCTGGCTGCGCTGGGACCGCGGGCCGGACATGCCGCATCAGGCGGTTCTGTTCAGCTTCACCGACATGCGGGCCTATCTGTTCGGCATGGATATCTGGGCGCAGCAGTTCTATCTGCTGACCGGCATCCTGATCCTGGCCTGTCTGGTGCTGTTCCTGGCCACCAGCCTGTTCGGCCGCATCTGGTGCGGCTTCTCCTGTCCGCAAACGGTGTGGACCGATCTCTTCGTGCGCATCGAACGGCTGTGCGAAGGGGAGCGCAACGCCCGCCTGCGCCTGGAAAACCAGCCCTGGACCGTCAACAAGATTCTGCGCAAAACCGCCAAGCATGCCCTGTGGATTCTGGTGTCGTCCATCACCGGCCTGATCTTCTGCGTCTATTTCACCGATGCCTACGCCGCCACCGCCGAGCTTCTGACCGGCCGGGCCTCCATCACCCTTTACAGCTTCTGGGCGCTTTTCGCCGGCTGCACCTACGGCATGGCCGGCTTCGTGCGCGAGCAGATGTGCATCTATATGTGCCCCTGGCCGCGCATCCAGGGCGGCATGCTGGATGAGAACACCCTGAACGTCACCTACGACGTGGCGCGCGGCGAACCGCGCGGCCGCGCCAAAAAGGGCCAGGAGGGTGCTGCGCGCGGCGACTGCGTGGATTGCCGGCTGTGCGTCCAGGTGTGCCCCACCGGCATCGACATCCGCGACGGCGTGCAGATGGCCTGCATCAACTGCGGCCTGTGCATCGATGCCTGCAACAGCGTCATGGCCCGCTTCGATCTGCCGCCCAATCTCATCGGCTGGCTGCCGGAAAGCAAAACCAAGCCCAAGCTTTTCCGGCCGCGCACCCTGATTTACGGCGGCCTGACCGCCGTGCTGGCCCTGGTGCTGCTGCTGGCCACCGGCCTGCGCCGCGAGATGGACTTAAGCGTGCTGGCCGACCGCTCGCCCACCTCCATGCGCATGTCCGACGGCTCGGTGCGCGACGGCTACACCGTGAAGCTGGTCAACCGCCATCACCGGGCGGTTTCCGGCGATCTGACCGTAACCGGCATTCCCGGCCTGCATCTGACCCGCATCGGCGGCGCCGAGAACGTGAGCGTGCTGCATCTGACCGCCCAGCCCGACACCGTCACCACCTTCCGCGTCTATATCCGCCAGGACCGCGACGCCCCCAAAACCGACCATGCCCCCATTCTGTTCAATTTCAACAACGGCATGGCCACCGCCCGCAGCGTGTTCCAGGTGAACATGGGACAATAGGAGCATGGCGGCCGAACAGACGGACTGGTGGGTTCCGGCGATCCGCCGCAGCGGCAAACCGCTTTACGTGGAAATCGCCGACGCCATCGCCGAAGACCGTCTGAGCGGCCGCCTGACCGCCCTGCAGCGCCTGCCGCCGCAGCGCTGGCTGGCCAAGCGCCTGGGGGTGAATTTCAGCACGGTGTTCCGCGCCTATATCGAGGCGCAGCGGCGCGGCCTGATCACCGCCCATATCGGCCAGGGCAGCTTCGTCAGCCCGACCCGCGCCGGCCACGATCCCGCCGCCGACCGCCCCTCGGGCGATCTCAGCATGAATCTGCCGCCGGAACCGGACGACCCCGCCCTGGTGGAGCGGCTGGCCCTCAGCTTCGCCCGGCTGGGGCAAAGCCACGATCCCCGCGCCCTGCTGCGCTACGGCGATTTCATCGGCGCCGCCGCCGACCGCGCCGCCGCCGCCCGCTGGCTGGCGCCACGGCTGCCGAAACTCGCCCCGCAAGACATTCTGCTGGCCGCCGGGGCGCAAGCGGCCCTGCTGGCGGTGCTGAGCAGCCTGGCCACCGGCGGCGAGGCCGTTTGCTGCGATCAGCTGTGCTATCCCGGCCTGAAAAGTCTGGCGGCGCAGCTGGGGCTGCGCCTGATCGGCCTGCCCGCCGACGACGACGGCCCCGATCCGGCCTCGCTGGCCTTCGCCTGCCGCGATTTCGCCCCCAAGGCCCTGTGCCTGACCCCCACCCTGCACAACCCCACCACCCGCACCATCAGCGAACGGCGCCGCCGCCAGCTGCTGGAGGTTGCGCAAAGCCACGGCCTGCCCATCATCGAGGACGATGCCTACGGCGCCCTGCCGGACGCGGCGCCGCCCCCTTTGGCGGCGCTGGCCCCGGGCGCGGTGTTCCATATTGCCGGACTGGCCAAATCCTTGAGCGGCGGCCTGCGCCTGGCCTATGTCACCGCCCCCGACAGCCGCTGGCTGAGCCGCATCACCACGGCGGCCCGCGCCACCACCCTGATGGCCTCGCCCCTGGCGGCGGCCCTGGCCAGCGATTGGATCGAAAGCGGCCTGGCCCAGGATCTGCTGGGCGCGGTACGGGCGGAAAGCCGGGCCCGCCAGGGCATTGCCGCCGCCTGCCTGCCCCCCGGACTGAGCGAGGCCGATCCCCAGGGCTTTCATTTATGGCTGCGGCTGCCGCCGCCCTGGACCCGCACCGATTTCCTGGCCAGCCTGCGCAGCCAGGGCATCGGCGTGATGGCCGCCGATGCCTTCACCGTGCCCGGCGAGCCGCCGCCGGAGGCCGCCCGCCTCAGCCTGGGCGGCCCCATCGGCCGCGATCACCTGGCCCAGGTGCTGCGCTCCATCGCCGCCACCCTGCACCAGCCCCCGGCTCCAGCCGGAATCTGAATGCAACCGGTCAATTCATTAGGCGGTTGGTTCTCTAGAAAGAAACCAGGTCAGGCGGCTTACCAGCAGTTTCATACCCGGTGGGTCCGCTCCGTCGGTGGCAACTGATACAGGACTCTGCGCCACAGCCCGTCCCTTAAGCCGTCTTGGCCGGGCTTGA
>JAJZGK010000031.1 GCA_021798485.1 Pseudomonadota bacterium | reverse complement strand
GGGCCGCGGTGGACCTTGGGGTTTCCTATCTTACCCTGTTCGGTTTTTCCTCGGAAAACTGGAAGCGCCCCGATGGCGAGGTACGCGATCTGATGGGGCTGCTGCGCCTTTATCTGCGCAACGAAATCCGCGAGCTGCACAAGAACGGCGTGCGCCTGCGCATCGTGGGCGACCGTGCCCGCCTGGGCCCCGAACTGGTGGCGCTGATCGAGCAGGGAGAGGCCAAGACGGCGGCCAATACCAAGCTGACCCTGACCCTGGCCCTGTCTTATGGCGGCCGCGACGAGATCGTGCAGGCGGCCCGGCATCTGGCCCGTCTGGCGGCCGAAGGCGGGCTGGCCCCGGACGATATCACCGAGGATCGCTTCACCTCGGCGCTCTTTACCGCCGGCATGCCCGATCCCGATCTGCTGATCCGCACCAGCGGCGAGCAGCGCATCAGCAATTTCCTGCTGTGGCAATGCGCTTACGCCGAAATGATTTTCACCGATGTGCTGTGGCCCGATTTCGGCAAGGCGGATCTGGAGCAGGCCATCCAGGCCTTCCAGGGGCGCAACCGCCGTTACGGCGGGATTTAAGCGCGGTGCTGCGCCAGCGCATCCTGTCGGCCCTGGTGCTGGGCCCCGTGGCTCTGGCGGCGGCCTGGTTCGGCTCCTGGGCCTTCGTGGCGCTGGTGGCGGTGGCCGGGGGGCTTCTGGGCTGGGAATGGACCCGGCTGGTGCTGGGGCGCTGGGGGCTGGGCGGCAAGCTGTTATCCCTGGTGGCGGCGCTGACGGCGGCCTTGGGCCTGCTGGAACCGCGCGCCGGGTTGCTGCTTTTGCTGCTGGCGGCGCTGCTGCTGCCCTGGGCGCAGCGGCGGACCGATCGGTCGGTGCTGTGGCTGGGCGGCGGCGTGCTTTATATCGGCCTGCCGGTGCTGTCGCTGGTCTGGCTGCGCCAGGTGGGGGGCGAAACCCTGTTCTGGCTGCTGCTGCTGGTGTGGGCCACCGATATCGGCGCCTATGCGGCGGGGCGAACCATCGGCGGCCCCAAGCTCATTCCCCGCATCAGCCCCAATAAAACCTGGGCCGGCCTGTTGGGCGGCATGGCCGCCGCCGCTCTGGTGGGCTTTGTCAGCGCCCGGCTTTTGCACCAGGCGGCGCCGCTGGCCCTGGCGGCTTTCAGCGCCGGTCTGGCCGTGGTGGCCCAGGCCGGCGATTTCGGCGAATCCTGGATCAAGCGCCGCTTCGGCGTGAAGGATTCCAGCCAGATCATTCCGGGGCACGGCGGCGTGCTCGACCGTGTGGACGGCCTGCTGACCACGGCTCCGGTCGTGGCCGCCGCCTGTCTGCTGTACGGAGGGGGATTGTTGCAGTGGATGTAGCGCAAGAGCCCCGGTCGGTGACTCTGCTGGGCTGTACCGGTTCGGTGGGAACCAGCACGGCCGACCTGCTGGCCCGTCATCCCGAGCGATACCGGGTGGAGGCTCTGGCCGCCAACTGCAATGTCGACAAGGTGGCGGAACAGGCGCGGCGGCTGCGGCCGCGTTTCGTGGCCATGGCCGATGAGAGCGTTTACGCCGATCTGAAGGCGGCGCTGGGCGGCAACGGCATCGAGCTGGCGGCCGGTTCCGAGGCGGTGGTGGAGGCGGCGCGGCGCCCTTCCGATGTGGTGATCGCCGCCATCGTCGGCGCCGCCGGATTGCGGCCCACCCTGGCGGCGGTGCGGCGCGGCGCCGTGGTGGGGCTGGCCAACAAGGAAACCCTGGTCTGCGCCGGCGATCTGGTGATGGCCGAGGCGCGGCGCTCGGGCGCCGCCATGGTGCCGGTGGATTCCGAGCATTCGGCCATTTTCCAGGTTCTGGACGCCAATAACCGCGATGCCGTCGATAAGCTGGTGCTGACCGCCTCGGGCGGGCCGTTCCGCACGTTTTCCCGACAGGACATGGCCGGGGTGACCCCGCAGATGGCGGTGGCCCATCCCAACTGGAGCATGGGCGCCAAAATCTCGGTGGATTCCGCCACCATGATGAACAAGGGCCTGGAAATCATCGAGGCGGTGCATCTGTTCGGCTTCGGGGAAGAGCGCATCGAGGTGCTGGTGCATCCGCAATCGGTGATCCACAGCATGGTGTCTTACGTGGATGGATCGGTGCTGGCGCAACTGGGCACGCCCGACATGCGCACGCCCATTTCCCTGGCCCTGGGCTGGCCGCGCCGGCTGGGCTTTCCGGCCAAGGCCCTGGATCTGGCGGCCATTGCCAGCCTGACCTTCGAAAAACCCGATCCGGAGCGTTTTCCCGCCCTGCGTCTGGCCCGCGAGGTCTTGCGGCGGGGCGGCACAGCCCCCACACTCTTAAACGCCGCCAACGAAGTGGCGGTGCAGGCCTTTCTGGCCGGGCGCATTCCCTTCCTGCGCATCGCCCGCACGGTGGAGGCTGTGCTCGACAGCCTGCCGGCCAAGGCGGTGACGGCGCTGGAGGATGTGCTGGCGGTGGACGGCGATGCCCGCCGGCTGGCCGAACAATTCATTGCCCGCGATCAGGGCTAGGTGAGGTTATGGCGGAACTTGTGCATTGGATCTGGGGCAACATCATCGTCTTCCTGATGATTTTGACGGTTGTCGTGTTCGTCCATGAATTCGGGCATTTCCTGTTCGCCCGGCTGTTCGGCGTCAGGATCGAAACCTTTTCCATCGGCTTCGGCCCGGAACTTTTCGGGCGTACCGCGCGCAACGGCACCCGCTGGCGGGTCAGCCTGCTGCCCCTGGGCGGCTATGTGAAGATGCTGGGCGATGCCGATGCCGCCAGCACGCCGGGCAGCCTGGAGCATCTGACCGACGAAGAGCGCGCCCAGACCTTTCAGTCGCGCCGTTTGTGGCAAAAGGCTTTGATCATCGCCGCCGGCCCGCTGTTCAATCTGCTGTTCGGCCTGATGGTGGCCACCCTGGGTTTTGCCCTGATGGGCGAGGTGGTGATGGCGCCGGTGGTGGGCGGCGTTTCGCCGGGCAGCGCCGCGGCCGCGGCCGGCATCAAGGCCGGAGACCGCATCCTTTCGGCCCAGGGCCAGCCCATCAGCCGCTTCCAGGATCTGCAGATAACGGTGGCGCTGACCACCGGCGGGCCGGTCACCCTGGTGCTGCGCCGCGACGGCCACGATCTGACCGTGGTGGCGACGCCGCGTATGACCGAACTGAAAGATGCCTTCGGCCATGTGCAGCGCCGTCCGCTGCTGGGGGTGCGCAGCGATCCCGCCGCCTCCGAGGTGGTGCATCACGGCCCGGTTTCGGCCTTCCTGGCGGCCTGCCATGAAACCGGCTCGATGATCTCGGCCACCCTGACCGGCGTGGGGCAAATGCTGATGGGGCAGCGCTCCACCGATGATCTGTCGGGGCCGATCCGTATCGCCAAGCGGGCCGGGGAAGCGGTACAGGTGGGGTTTGGCGGCGTGGTCTTCTACATCTTCTTGTTGTCGATCAATTTGGGCCTGATCAATTTATTTCCTGTTCCCATGCTCGACGGCGGGCATCTGCTGTTCTATGGTGTCGAGGCTTTGTTCAGGCGTCCCTTGCCGGACAGGGTAAAAGAATATGGTTTCCGCATAGGGCTGTTTCTGGTATTGGCCTTGATGCTGCTGGCCACCCGCAACGACGTTATGGATCTGGTGCGGGGCGGCTGATCCGGGGCGTGTTGCTGTTGCGGCTTTAGAGTATGTAGGGGGAATCTTTGGTCCGTCTGTTCCGGTCTGCGTTCATCGCCGCCGCCATCGCCCTTTTGGCCCTGGCGCCTATGATCGTTGGTCCCGCCTACGCCCAGGAGGGCGGCGTGGTCCATGATATCGTGGTGCAGGGCAACCAGCGTATCGAGGCTGATACCATCCGCTCCTACATGGCGCTCAATCCCGGGGATTCCTTCGATGACGCCAAGCTGGACAAAAGCCTGAAGGCGCTGTTCGCCACCGGGCTGTTCGCCGATGTGACCATGCACCGCGAAGGCGATACCCTGATGGTGCGGGTGGTGGAAAATCCCATCATCAACCGCGTCGCCTTCGAGGGTAACCATCACATGAAGTCGGAGGACCTCAACAAGGAGGTCCAGCTCAAGCCGCGCACGGTCTATACCCGCACCAAGGTGCAGAGCGACGTTAAGCGTATTCTGGAAGTTTACCGCCGCAGCGGCCGTTTCGCGGTGACCGTCGATCCCAAGATCATTCAGCTGGAACAGAACCGCGTCGATCTGGTGTTCGAGATTCACGAGGGCGATCCCACCTACGTCACCCGCATCGACTTCATCGGCAACAAGAAGTACGACGACAACGCCCTGCGCGAAACCCTGCAGACCAAGGAGGAGCGCTGGTACCGTTTCTTCTCGTCGGACGATACCTATGATCCCGACCGCGTGAATTACGACCGCGAACTGCTGCGCCGCTTCTATCTGAAGAACGGCTATGCCGATTTCCGCGTGGTTTCCTCGGTGGCCGAACTGACCCCCGACCGCAAGAAATTCTTCCTGACCTTCACCCTGGAGGAGGGCGAGCGCTACAAGGTGGGCAGCATCAAGGTCAAGAGCGACATCCCCGACCTCAAGACCGCCATCCTGGAGAAGGAGGTGACCTTCGAAAAGGGGGACTGGTACAACGCCGACGCCGTGGAAAAAACGGTGCAGGCTTTGACCGACGCCGCCGGCAACAAGGGCTACGCCTTTGTTGATGTGCGCCCCGAACTGGTGCGTCACCGCGACAGCCATATCATCGATATCACCTTCAACATCCAGCAGGGCCCGCGCGTGTTCGTCGAACGCATCGACATCACCGGCAATGTGCGCACCCTGGATAAGGTGATCCGCCGCGAAATGCGCCTGGTGGAAGGCGATGCCTTCAACACCGCCAAGCTGCGCCGGTCGGAACAGCGCCTGAAGGATCTGGATTTCTTCGACAAGGTGAATGTCACCAACGTGGCCTCTGAAACGGCGCCCGACCGCACCGTCATCAAGGTGGACGTGAAGGAAAAATCCACCGGTCAGCTGTCGTTCGGCGTGGGCTGGTCGTCCACCCTGGGGCCGTTGCTCCAGGTGGGCGCCAGTGAGAACAACGTGCTGGGGACCGGACAGATGGTCTCGATCCAGGGTCAGTTGGCCCTGAAGGGCACCTCCATCAGCGCCGGCTACACCGATCCCTATTTCCTGGATCGTCAGCTGATCGCCGGTGTCGACCTGTTCGACACCACCACCTATGCCCTGCAGGACATCAGCGCCTTCGATGAGACCACCGTCGGTGGCGACTTGCGCCTGGGCTACTATTTCAATGAATACCTGCGGCAGGATTGGCGCTATACCGCCAGCGTCACCCAGGTGAGCAACGTGATGGTCGGCTCCTCGCTCTATATTCTCGACCAGCAGGGCACCACCACCCTCAGCATGATCGGCCACACGCTGACCTGGGATCACCGCGACAGCAAGGTGGATCCCACCCGTGGCTTCGTGATGAGCTACGGCAACGATCTGGCCGGTTTGGGCGGCGATCAGAATTTCGTCCGCACCAATGTCCGGGCCAGCCAGTATTTCCCGGTGACCGACGACATGGTGGCGCATTTCGGCATCGGCGGCGGCTACATGAACCCGTGGGGCGGCAAGTCCGTCAACATCACCCAGCGCTACTATTTGGGCGGCGACACGCTGCGCGGCTTCCGCGACTTCGACGGCGTCAGCCCGCGCGATCTCACCACCCTGGACGCCCTGGGCGGCATGTGGGAATATAACGGCACCGCCGAGCTGACCTTCCCGGTGGGCTTCCCCAAGGAAATGGGCGTGAAGGGCAAGCTGTTTACCGATTTCGGCAGCATCGGCCCGGTCAACAGCGGCGTTCCCACAGATTCGGTGCTGCAGTCTTCGTCGCTGCGTTTGTCCGTGGGCACGGGTATCGTCTGGAAATCGCCCATGGGTCCGATCGACATCGATTTTGGTATCCCGATCCTGAAGCAGAGCTACGATCAGGATCAGATTTTCCGACTTAATTTCGGTACGAGGTTCTAATCATGGTAATTCGCTCCCGCATCGGGCTGCTTCTGGCCGGATGCATGACCGTCGCTTTGTTCGCCGCTCCGGCCGCCTGGGCCGAGGACAACGGCTTCGGCGTGGGCAACAGCGGCGAAGGCGCGGCTCCGGTTGCCCTGCCGGCATCGGGCAGCACCGCTCCGGCCGCGCCGCATGGCGCCGCGCCGGCGCACGGCATCCTGAGCCCGGTGGTCGGCGTCGTCGATGTGGATTACGTCATGAGCCACTCGGAAGCCGCCAAAAGCGTGGCGGCCCAGCGGCAGAAGTGGCAGAAGACCTATCAGACCGATCTGTCCAAGGAAGATGCGTCGCTGCGCGCCACCAAGCAGAAGCTGGAGCAGGAACGCGCCAGCATGTCGCCCGAGGTGTTCCAGGGCAAGGCCCGCGATTTCGAGCAGACCGTGGGTGAATTCCAGCGCAAGGTGATGCAGCGCAGCCGGGCTCTGGATAAATCCTACGCCATCGCCATGAGCCGCGTTGAGCGCACCATGGTGGAGGTGACCGCCAAGGTGGCCGGCGAACATCACATCAATCTGGTGATGCCACGCTCGCAGGTGCTGCTGTTCGCCGATGCCATGAACATTTCGCAGGAAGTGGTGGACGGCCTGAACAGAAAACTGCCCAAGGTGGACATGCCCGCCCCCAAGCTTGAGCCCGTCGCGGTCCCCGGCGCGGGACAGGAGTAAGGTCCAGGCATGGCGGATCCCCGTTTCTTCGATCGGGCCGGGCCCTTCCCCCTGGCCCAGCTGGCCGAGCGGTGCGGCGCCGAGGTGGCCAAGGCCGCGGACGGTCAAATGCCGATCCACGACGTCGCCCCCCTGGATAAGGCGGGCGACGGCGCGATCTCGTTCCTCGACAATAAAAAATATGTCGAGGCTTTCACCCAAAGCCGGGCTTCGGCCTGCATCGTGCACCCGTCCATGGCGCCGCGGGCGCCCGATGGCATGGCGCTGCTGGTCACGCCCGATCCCTACCGGGCTTACGCCATGGTGGCGCAGGTCTTTTATCCCGAGGTCGCCCTGGAGGCCGGAGTGGCCGCCGGTGCCCATGTGGATCCCAGCGCCCGTCTGGGCGAGGGCGTGCGGGTGGAGGCGGGGGCCTTTATCGGCGCCCAGGCCGAGATCGGCGCGGGCAGCCTGATCGGCCCCAATGCGGTGATCGGCCGTGGCGTGGTGCTGGGCGGGGCCTGTGTGATCGGGGCCAATGCCTCGGTCAGCCATGCCATTCTCGGGGAGCGCGTGCGCGTTTATCCCGGCGTGCGCATTGGCCAGGACGGTTTCGGCTTCGCCATGGGGCCCAAGGGCCATCTCAAGGTGCCGCAGCTGGGGCGGGTGGTGATCGGCAACGATGTGGAAATCGGCGCCAATGCCACCATCGACCGCGGCGCCGGCCCCGATACGGTGATCGGCGCCGGCACCAAGATCGATAATCTGGTGCAGATCGCCCATAATGTTCAGATCGGCCGCAACTGCGTCATCGTCTCTCAGGTGGGGATTTCCGGCAGCACCCGCATCGACGATTTCGTGGTGATCGCCGGGCAGGCCGGTATCACCGGGCATCTGCATATCGGCGCCGGCGCCCGCATCGCCGGGCAAAGCGGGGTGATGCGCGATATCGAGGCTGGCGGCACCGTGGGCGGATCGCCTGCCGTTCCGATGACGGAATGGTTGCGTCAGTCGGCAATTTTGGGCCAAATGGCCCGCAAGAAAGGTCGTTGAAGGGGGCCAGGCGCATGAGTGCCGCGGAGAATGAGAGCAAAGTGATCGACATCAACCGGATCATGCAGATGATCCCGCACCGCTATCCTTTTTTGATGGTGGACAAGGTGGTGGATCTGGTGCCGGGCGAATCCGCCGTCGGCATCAAGAACGTCACCGCCGGCGAGCCGCACTTCCAGGGGCACTTCCCGTCGCGTCCCATCATGCCGGGTGTGCTGATCATCGAGGCCATGGCCCAGACATCGGCGGTGCTGGTGGTGGAAACCCTGGGCCCCGATGCCGAGGGCAAGCTGGTCTATTTCATGACCGTGGAGGATGCGCGTTTCCGCAAGCCGGTGGTGCCGGGCGATACCCTCTATATCCACGTTACCAAGGAACGGTCGCGCGGGGCGGTGTGGAAATTCCGCTCCCAGGCCAAGGTGGACGGCGTGCTGGTGGCCGAAGCCACCTATGCCGCCATGATCATGGACAGCTGATGCCACAGATAAATCCCACGGCCATCGTCGCGCCCGGCGCCCAGATCGCCGACAGCGCCGAAATCGGCCCCTATTGCATCGTCGGCCCCCAGGTGGTTCTGGGGGCGGGGGTGCGGCTGATCTCCCATGTGGCGGTCGACGGCATCACCACCATCGGCGAGGGCACGGTGGTTTATCCCTTCGCCTCGCTGGGCTCGCGCCCGCAGGATCTGAAATACCACGGCGAGCCGAGCCGCCTGGAGATCGGCGCCAACAACCAGATCCGCGAGAACGTCACCATGAATCCCGGCACCGAGGGCGGCGGCATGCTGACCAAGGTGGGGGACAACTGCCTGTTCATGGTGGGCTCCCATGTGGCGCATGATTGCGTGGTGGGCGACAACGCCATTCTGGCCAACAACGCCACCCTGGCCGGTCATGTCTCGGTGGGGGATTTCGCCGTGCTGGGCGGCTTGTGCGCCGTGCACCAGTTTGTGCGTATCGGCCGCCATGTCATGGTGGGCGGTATGACCGGGGTGGAAAACGACGTCATTCCCTATGGTGCCGTTACCGGCAACCGCGCCCACTTGTCGGGGCTGAATCTGGTGGGGATCAAGCGCCGCGGCTATGGCCGCGACGATATCCACGCCCTGCGCAACGCCTACCGCCTGCTGTTCGCCCCCGAAGGCACCCTGGCCGAACGGCTGGAAGAAGTGGCCGACCAGTTCAAGGCGGTGGCGCCGGTGATGGAAATCGTTGATTTCATCCGGGACGACAGTTCGCGCTCCATCTGCCAGCCGAAGCTGGAGAATGTCGGCTAAGCTGGGCATTCTGGCGGGGGGAGGCGATCTTCCCGCCCGCCTGGTGGCCGCCTGCCGCCGGCAGGGCCGCGAGGTGTTCGTTCTGGCCTTCACTGGCCAGGCCGATCCCGCCGCCGTGGCCGATGTCCCCCATGCCTGGATCCGTTTGGGCGAAGCGGGGCGCGGCTTCAAAATCCTGAAAGAGCAGAACTGCGCCGAAGTGGTGATGGCCGGGCCGGTGCGCCGCCCCAGTCTGGGAGAATTGCGCCCCGACTGGCGGACCCTGGCGTTTTTTTCGCGCATCGGCGTCAAGGCTCTGGGCGACGACGGCCTGCTGCGGGCGGTGATCTCCGAATTGGAGGCCGAAGGGCTGACGGTGATCGGCGCCCACGAGGTGCTGGCCGATCTGCTGGCCGAACCGGGCCTCTGGGGCCGCCATTCCCCTGATGAACAGGCCAAAGCCGATATGGCGCGCGGCCTGGCGGTGGGGCACGGCCTGGGCGCCCTTGATGTGGGGCAGTCGGTGGTGGTGCAGCAGGGTATCGTTCTGGGGGTGGAGGCGGTGGAAGGCACCGATGCCCTGATCGACCGCTGTGCCGGGCTGCGGCGCGAGGGGCCGGGCGGCGTTCTGGTGAAAATCTGCAAACCGGGCCAGGAACGGCGGGCCGATCTGCCGACCATCGGCCCCCGCACCGTCGAGGCTTGCGCCGCCGCCGGATTGCGCGGCATCGCCGTGGAGGCGGGGGCGGCCCTGGTGCTGAACCGCGCCGAGGTTGTGGCCGCCGCCGACCGGCTGGGGCTGTTTCTGTACGGGCTGGCGCCCTTTGGCCAGGACGCGTGCGCATGACCGGGGAGGGGCCGCTGGTCTATCTTATCGCCGGAGAGCCTTCCGGCGATCTGCTGGCCGCCCGCCTGATGGCGGCGCTGCGGCGACAGACCGGCGGGCGGGTGCGCTTTGCCGGCATCGGCGGCGAGTCCATGCGCGAGGAGGGGCTGGACAGCCTGTTTCCCCAGGCCGATCTGGCGGTGATGGGACTGGCCGAGGTGCTGCCCCGCATTCCCCGCATCCTGCGGCGCTTGAAGGAAACCCTGGCCGATATCGAGTCCCGCCGTCCGGCCATCATCGTCACCGTGGACAGCTGGGGCTTTACCGGGCGGGTGGCGAAACGACTGAAGGCGGCCGGCTCCACCATTCCCCGCCTGCATTATGTCGCTCCCATGGTCTGGGCCTGGAAAGCCAAACGGGTACATCAGCTGGCCGGCTGTCTCGATGCCCTGCTGTGCCTGCTGCCCAACGAGGCTCCGGCCTTCGAGGCGGCGGGTCTGCGCACGGTCTATGTCGGCCATTCGGTGCTGGAAAGCGGCGCCGACAAGGGCGATGGCGCCGCCTTCCGCCAACGGCAGGGCCTGCCCGAAGGGGCGCCGCTGCTGACCGTGCTGCCGGGCAGCCGCCGCTCGGAAACATCGCGGCTGCTGCCGGTGTTCGGGGAAACCGTGGCGCGGCTGGCGCGGCGCTTTCCCGATCTTCGCGTGGTGGTGCCCACGGTGGAAACCGTGGCCGGCGAGGTGCGGCGGGCGGTGGCCGGCTGGGCCTTGCCGGTGACGGTGGTGACCGGGCAGGCCAACCGCTATGACGCCTTCGCCGCCAGCCGGGCGGCGCTGGCCGCCTCGGGCACGGTGGCGCTGGAACTGGCCATGGCCGGCGTGCCGATGGCCATCGCCTACCGGCTGTCGCCGGTGACGGCCTTCCTGGCCCGCCGTCTGATCAAGCTCCGCTTCGTTTGCCTGATCAATCTGCTGCTGGACCGCGCCGCGGTGCCCGAACTGCTGCTGGGGGAGTGCCGGGCCGAGCGTCTGGCGCCGGTTCTGGAGGGGCTGCTGGCCGATGAGACGGTGCGCGCCGCGCAGCGCTGCGGCCAGGAGGAGGCCCTGGCCGTGCTGGGCCGCGGCCAGGACAGCCCCAGTCTGCGGGCCGCCCGCGAGGTGCTGGCCATGATCAAAGCGGAGAACGCATCATGAGTGATTATCGACTTCTGCATACCATGATCCGGGTGTTCGACCTGGAGAAATCGCTGGATTTCTATACCCGTCTGCTGGGCATGACCCTGCTGCGCAAAACCGATTATCCGGAGGGCCGCTTCACCCTGGCCTTCGTCGGCTACGGCCCGGAGGCAAGCCATACGGTGATCGAGCTGACCCATAACTGGGATCAGGCCGAGCCTTACGCCCTGGGCGGCGGCTTCGGCCATCTGGCCCTGGCGGTGCCCGATATCTACAAGGCCTGCGAGCAGCTGGCGGTGGCAGGCGCCCGGATCACCCGGGCGCCCGGCCCGATGAAGCACGGCAACACGGTGATCGCCTTTATCGAGGATCCCGACGGCTACAAGATCGAGCTGATCGAGAAAAAGTAAGGAAACAGGGGCCGCTCCCGCCGGGGCGGCCCCTTGATATCAGGCGGCCTCGGCCTCCAGAGTGGCAAGGCCGGCCCGCAGGGCGGCCAGCCGCAGCAGCAGGCAGGCGGGCGGGGTGTCGCCCAGGGCGCGCAGATCGTCGCGCACATTGGCCAGATCGCCTCCCAATATCGCCGTGGCGTTGGCCAGGGCCTGCAGATTGCCGATCAGTTCGTTGCCGCCGCTCAAAGCCACGGTAACGGCCAGATGGCGTTCGCGCAGGGTTTTTTCCCGTTTGCGGGCCGCATCCAGATCCTCCACGGCCCGGGCCAGGGTTTCCTCGGTGAAGCTGCCGTCCTGGGCCAGGCTGACGATTTCATCGATCACCTTGGCCAGGGGCACGAAGGAGGTGAAGTTCACCCGCAGGGTGGCGGTGGAAACGCGCTTGTCCTTTTCGGCGATATCGCCGATCAGGCGTTGCGCCTCTTGCCGCACCCCGTCCAGATCCCGCTCCATCTGGCCGGCATCTCCGGCGATCAGGCCGCGCAGTTCGGACAGGCGTTGCAACGCCTCCTGCAAGGCCGTCTTCAATGCCACGGCCTGTTGGTGGAAGCGGTCGAAGGTGGTGGCGGTGCGGGCGGCGAAGGCCGGATTGGGGCTGTTGCGCCCCGCCGCCCAGCGCTCCAGTTTCTGGGCTTCCGGCAGCGCCTCGCCCAGGAAATGCAGCAGGGCGCGCTGCAGCTTTTCCAGGGGCGGCAGATGGTCGCGCAGGAAGGCATGGGCGTGCAGCGCCGCCCGCTCAGTGCCGGGGGCGGGGCGCAGAGAGGCCAGTTCCCTGGCCTTGGCGCGGGCCGAGCCCAGGGTTTTCGACAGTTTGAAGCGATCGTCCATGCGTTGGCGCTCCTTCAGGCCACGGCGGCGATCTTGGCGTTGTCGTTGGCCTTCTGTTCGGCTTCGGGCAGCACTTCGTCCAGGCGCTTGGCCTTGTTTTCCACGATCTCCACGCCGGTCATCTGCCGCTTGATGATCTTGATGCTGTCGCGCACCTTGGCGGCATCGCCCACGGCGGCCATGGCGAACAGCTTGGCGATCACCGGCGCCTCCACCCGGCCGGCCTCCAGATCCTGGCGCAGGTTCTGCAGATCGTTGCCCAGGGCGGTCCAGGCATTGGCCATGCCCTGGGCGGCGATGGCGGCCTGGCTGGCCTGCTGGCCCAGATCCTGGAACGAGGCGGTCAGGCCCTGCGCCA
Organism: Pseudomonadota bacterium; assembly: GCA_021798485.1. Classification (GTDB taxonomy): domain Bacteria; phylum Pseudomonadota; class Alphaproteobacteria; order Rhodospirillales; family Magnetospirillaceae; genus JAJZGK01. The sequence continues at coordinate 6,097 of JAJZGK010000031.1, read as the reverse complement.
GCTTCACTTCGCCGTTCAGCTGGGTTTGCTGCAGCAAAAGCTCGTTCTTCTGCTTGATCAGGGCGCCCAGGGCGATGCCCGAGCCCACGGCCCCGGCCACGCCGCCCACCACCAGGGTGCCGCCCACCAGCAGCAGGGGCACACCGGCGCCGGCCCCGACACCGGTGGCCAGCGCCAGCCCGCCCAGAGCCATGACGATGACGCCGCCGGCCAGACCGATCCCGCTCAAGGCGGCGGCGGTGGCGGCGCCGGCGATTTTGCCGTCCAGGGCCTTCAGCTGGCCGTCCAGCTCCTTCAAAATCCCGCTATCGCCCTTCAAGAGGCTGTTCAGATCCTCGGTATGGCGCTGAAAGCGGGCCGAGTCCTCGTTAAGACGGCCACGCAGGCCGGTCATTTGCGCCGCCATCTCCACGGCTTCCGCCTGATGGCCGCTGGCCACCTCGTGAATGGCGCCCAGCTGCATCACCAGGCCGTGATGGTCGAGGCCGTATTTTTCCACCACCTGGGCCAGGGCGCATTGCAGCGTATAATAGTGATCGATGCGGGTGATGGTGGCGATGGCCGAGGGCAGGATCTTGCCGAGATAAAGTTCGGCGTTTTCCTTGGCCCGCCCCAGATCCTCGTTCATGCCGCGCTGTTTCTCCTTCAGCTTGGCGGAGGCGGGGCCAAACTCGATCAGCGGCTGGCGCTGCACCGCCAGGGCGTAATTCTGGACGATGAGGGCCTGGGCCCCCTGATTTTTACCGGACGACTGAAAATCCTCGGCGATTTTGCTTTGCGTGCTCATGGTCGAACCTCGTGTCTGGGAAAGGGGTGTCAGGCCTTGACGGAGGGGTAAAGGGATTCCATTCCCGCCAGGGCGCGGCGGATGGCGGTGGTGCAGGCGGTAAGGCCGGCCCAGCTCCGCTGCTTTTCGGCGCCGAGAGCGGCGATCAGGGCGCGGGCCCCGGTCAGGGTGAGCCCCTCCTGATGGAAGCGCTGCGACAGGGCCTGGAAGCCCTGGGCGAGATCGTCCCAGGCCTGGGGCATGGCGGAAAGATCCTGGGCCAGCGAGGCGCCGCCGCGGGCCAGGCTGTCGGCCTGATCGGCCAGGGCCCGCGCCCAGGCCAGATCGGTCCGCGCCGAGGCCAGACGCAGATACAGCGCCGCCAGGGTTTCGTTGGCCTGTTCCAGCGCCGCCATCGCCTGATAGGCCTTTTCGGCGCCCTGACCGGTTCCGGTCAGGGTTTCCACCAGAAGATCGGCGGTTTCCGCGCCGTCCTCCTCCGCCGGGGGCGGCGGGGCATCGGTGGCTTCCTCGTCCTCTTTTTTCGCCGGGGAAGACGGTTTGGCGGGAATATGCCGGCGCAGGCCTTGCAAAAGGCCGGTGCCCAGCCGGCGCACGCCATCCCCCACCTCCTGGCCGCCGGCAACCAGCTGATCCAGGGCCGTGGTGATATCGGCGCGGATTTTGTCGATGCGGCCCTGCAGGGCGGTCAGGGTGCCCTTGGGGCCGTCGATCCGCTCGATCACGGCGTTCAGCGCCTCGCGCAGAGCCGTGGCCTGCTCCTCCACCTCGGCCGCCCAGCCGGCGGCATGTTCACTGAAGTCGCGGCCCCGTTGGGCGCCGGCGGCGGCGGCGGACGCCAGAGCCCCCACCATCAGTGCGCAATCGGCGGCGGTTTTGCCGGTCCATTCCCCCTGTTTCAGATGCATCTCCAGGGCTGGCGGCAGGGCATTGGCCAGATTGGCCAAACGGTCGGCCGGAGCCAGCACCGCCTCGAGGGCCTGGGGCTGCACCTGATCCAGATAGGCGCGGGCCAGCTGTTTCAGACGGGTTTGCGCCTGCTGCGCCAGGGTGAGCAGCGGGGCGGTCTGACCGCCGGCGGCGCGGGGACGCGGCTGGCGCTCCACCACCAGCGCCCAGCCCTGCACGGTAAGACCGCGTCGGAAAACATCTCGCAGATCGCCGCTCAATTGCCGCACGGCGGTGTCGGTCCGGGGCGGCTCCTGGTCGGGGGTTTCAGCCATCATCAATCCCTTCCTTTAAACTATCGGAAGGGAAACGGTGCCGCGCGGCGGTGGTGGCCGCCGTGGGATCTGCTCCGGTCAGGGGGGGCGGTGCCTCAGGCGGTGCGGTGGATCACCAGCCGATAGCACGGCACAGGTTATACCAACCGGCCAATGAATTGACCGGTTGTATCGTCCCTCGCCGGGCGGCGGCATCCGCCGCCTTGGCCGCTCGCTCAATGCTCGCTGGATACCGGCCAACGAGTCACTTCAATGGTTGGCCGGTATTACAGCCTGTGCACGTAAACCATGAAAGCCGCGGCCAGAATCAGGCAGGCGGCGGCGGCCAGCAGCCGCATAAGGGGGCGCGCCGGGGGCGCGTTGTCGTTGGCGGGAGCGAAGCGGCGCGCAACGGAAGAGGCCGCGCCCATGGCGCGGCCTCCCTTATCCGATGTCTGCGGACGCCGGATAATTTTAGCCCCGCTGATGCAGAGGCACGAACGAACGACGCGTTTCGCCGGTGAACAGCTGGCGCGGACGGCCGATCTTCTGGTGCGGATCGGCGATCATCTCGTTCCACTGGGCCACCCAGCCCACGGTGCGGGCCACGGCGAACAGCACGGTGAACATGCTGACCGGAATGCCCATGGCGCGGAAGATGATGCCCGAATAGAAGTCCACGTTGGGGTAGAGCTTCTTTTCGACGAAGTAGGGATCTTCCAGAGCGATGCGCTCCAGTTCCATCGCCAGCTCCAGCAGCGGCTCGTCACGCACGCCGAGTTCGTCCAGCACTTCGTGGCAGGTCTTGCGCATGACCTGGGCGCGCGGATCGTAGTTCTTGTACACGCGATGGCCGAAGCCCATCAGACGGAACGGATCGTTCTTGTCCTTGGCGCGGGCGATGAACTCGGGGATACGATCCTTCGAGCCGATCTGGGCCAGCATGTTCAGCACGGCTTCGTTGGCGCCGCCATGGGCGGGGCCCCACAGCGAGGCGATGCCGGCGGCGATACAGGCGAACGGGTTGGCGCCCGAGGAGCCCGACAGACGCACGGTGGAGGTGGAGGCGTTCTGCTCGTGATCGGCATGCAGGATCAGGATGCGGTCCATGGCGCGGGCCAGAACCGGGTTCACCTTGTAGTCCTCGCACGGGGTGGCGAACATCATATGCAGGAAGTTTTCCGCATAGCTCAGCTCGTTCTTCGGATAGATGAAGGGCTGGCCCATGGAATACTTGTAGGCCCAGGCGGCCAGGGTCGGGATCTTGGAGATCAGACGATGGCTGGCGATCAGACGATGCTTGGGATCGTTGATGTCCAGGCTGTCGTGATAGAAGGCCGACAGGGCGCCGACCACGCCGCACATCACCGCCATGGGGTGGGCGTCGCGGCGGAAGCCGCGATAGAAGGTGGCGAGCTGTTCGTGCACCATGTTGTGGTGGCTGATGATGTTCTCGAAGTCCTTCTTCTGCTTGGCGTTCGGCAGTTCGCCGTTCAGCAGCAGGTAGCAGACTTCCAGATAATCGGAATGTTCGGCCAGTGCATCGATGGGATAGCCGCGGTGCAGCAGAACGCCTTCGTCGCCATCGATATAGGTGATCTGGGAGGCGCAGGAGCCGGTCGAGGTGAAGCCGGGATCGTAGGTGAAATGACCCGTTTCGGCATAGAGCGAACGAATGTCGATGACCTTCGGCCCGATCGTTCCAGAAAGGAGAGGAAATTCGTAGGTGCGGCCAGTGCTGTTGTCGGTAAGAGTTACCGTTTCCTTCTCTGCCATGTGACTATTTCCCTTTTGGTTCGATTTTAAAGGAGCGCACACCGGAGCTTTATCTGCGGCGGCGTTTGTAAAATAGTTGTTGTTCGTTACTATAAAGCCTCCAGCGCATCTGCAATGCGACCGAGGCATTCCTCCCGCCCAAGGAGTTGCAATACCTCGAAGATCGGCGGGGAAACCGTAGACCCGGTCAGCGCGGCGCGCAAGGGTTGGGCAAGCTTGCCCAGTTTCAGCCCGCGGGCTTCGGCGCAAAGCCTGGCCTGCTCTTCAAGGTCATCCTGCCGCCAGTTTTGCAGTGCGGCAAGTGTTTGTGAAAAGTCCCGCAGCAGGGCCGCTCCGTCGCCCTCGAGCTGGCGGGCCGCCTTCTCGTCCAGCGCCAGGGGGCGGGGACGGAACAGAAAGGCGGCGTTTTCAGCGAGTTCAACCAGAGTTTTGGCCCGTTCCTTCAGGCTGTTCATGGCGTTTTCCAGCAGAGCGGTCTCGGCCGGGGAAAGATCTTTGCCCAGAAGGGCGGCCAGACGCGGCGCCACCAGGGCGGTCAGCCGGGCATTGTCGGCGACCCGGATGTAATGGCCGTTGAGGTTGGTGAGCTTGGCCATGTCGAAGCGCGAGGGCGAGCGGCCGCAGCCCTCCAGATCGAACCAGGCGATGGCCTGTTCGGTGGAGATGATCTCGTCGTCGCCATGGCCCCAGCCCAGGCGCAGCAGGTAATTGCGCAGGGCTTCGGGCAGAAAGCCCATGTCGCGGTAGGCTTCGGCCCCCAGGGCGCCGTGGCGCTTCGACAGCTTGGCGCCGTCGGGGCCGTGGATCAGCGGAATGTGCGCGAAATCGGGCACCTCCCAGCCGCAGGCGCGGTAAAGCTGGATCTGACGGAAGGTGTTGGTCAGATGGTCGTCGCCGCGAATCACCTGGGTGACGTTCATATCGTGATCGTCCACCACCACCGACAGCATGTAGGTGGGGGTGCCGTCGGCGCGCAGCAGGATCATATCGTCCATCTGGGCGTTGGCGATGCGCACTTCGCCCTGCACCTTGTCGGCCAGCACGGTTTCGCCGTCCTTCGGGGCCTTGAGACGCACCACCGGTTTCACCCCGGCGGGGGCCTCGGAGGCATCGCGGTCGCGCCAGCGGCCATCGTAGCGCACCGGCTGGCCGGCGGCCTTCTGGGCGGCGCGCATGGCCTCCAGCTCTTCGGGCGAGGCATAGCAGTAATAGGCCTTGCCTTCGGCCAGCAGCTGCAGGGCCACCTCGGCATGGCGGGCGGCGCGCGAGAACTGCATCACCGGCTCGGCGTCCCAGTCGAGGCCCAGCCAGGCCAGGCCGTCGAAAATGGCGTCCACCGCCGCCTGGGTCGAACGTTGGCGGTCGGTGTCTTCGATGCGCAGCAGGAACGTGCCGCCGGTGTGGCGGGCGTAAAGCCAGTTGAACAGCGCCGTGCGGGCGCCGCCAATATGCAGAAAACCGGTGGGGGAGGGGGCGAAACGGGTAACGACGGACATGATCGAGGAGAACCCTCTTACTCAAAATATGCAGTCGGGTATGCTGTGTAGCACATATCCCGCGCTTTGACAGCATAGGGTTTCGGATAAATAGGACAAGGCTATTTCCCTATATGGGCATACTTTTCTTAAACGAAAGGGATCGTTGGATTTTTTGGCTGCCGGTGGCCCTGGGAACCGGCATCGCCCTCTATTTCTCCCTGCCGTCCGAACCACCCTTATGGGTAGGGGGCGCGGGGGCGGCGCTTTTCGCCCTGCTGGCCTGGGGCGGACGCCGTTTTTTGCCCCTGTGGATTGCGGCAGTGTATCTGTCTCTTGTTTTTACAGGCTTTTTCATGGCAACCGAACGAACGGTCGCCGTGGCGGCGCCGCGCCTTGAACACGCCACCTGGGTGCTGCCCTTGCAAGGGCGGCTGCTGGCGGTGGATCCCGCCGCCGACGGCCTGCGCCTGCTGCTGGACCGGCTGGAGGATCCCAAGGGCGGCATGGGCGAAAGGCCGCCCCGGCGCGTTCGCCTGCATCTGGCCCATGGCGGCCAGGATCTGCGCGCGGGCCAGATCATCGCCTTCCAGGCCTCGCTGATGCCGCCGCCGCCGCCGGTGGCGCCGGGCGGCTACGATTTTGCCCGCGTGGCCTGGTTCGAGGGGCTGGGGGCGGTGGGCTACATCACCACCCCGCCCGAGATCGTGGGCCGGGCCCGGCCCGACGGCTGGAGCGGGCGGCTGCGGCTGATGCTGCGCGGCTGGCGCGATGCCCTGACGGCGCATATCGGCGCGGCCATGGCGGGGCGGGGCCTGCCCGACGGCACCGGCGCCACGGCGGCGGCCCTGATCACC
>JAJZGK010000253.1 GCA_021798485.1 Pseudomonadota bacterium | reverse complement strand
CCGGTTGTATCGTCCCTCGCCGGGCGGCGGCATCCGCCGCCTTGGCCGCTCGCTCAATGCTCGCTGGAGACCGGCCAACGAGTCACTTCAATGGTTGGCCGGTATCACTTCAATGGTTGGCCGGTATCAGAGCGTGGCCGCCACCTCGTCGAGGGCGTCTTTCACGATGGCGAACATCTCGTCCAGCTCGGCCTTGTCGATGATCAGCGGCGGCGAGAAGGCCAGGCTGTCGTTCATCATGGCCCGGCCGATCACCCCCTTGCGCTCCATGGCGTCGACCACGCGGGCGCCCACCGCCTGGGCCGGGGCGAAGTTGCGGCGGCTGGCTTTATCCTCCACCAGTTCCAGGGCGCCGATCAGGCCGACGCCGCGCGCCTCGCCCACCAGCGGATGCTCGAGCAGGGCGGCCAGGTGGGCCTGCAGATGCGCCCCCATGGCCCGGGCCTGGGCGCCGATCTGGCGTTCCTCGTAGATGTTCAGGGTTTCCAGGGCCACCGCCGCCGCCACCGGATGGGCGGAATAGGTGTAGCCGTGGCCGAAGGTGCCGATCTTGGCCGAATTGTCGGCCACCGCCTGATACACCCGGTCGGACACCATCAGGGCCGAAATGGGCAGATAGGCCGAGGACAGGGCCTTGGCGCAGGTCAGAAGATCGGGGGCGTAGTCCAGGGTTTGGCTGCCCCAGGGAGTGCCGGTGCGGTGGAAGCCGCAGATCACCTCGTCGGCCACCGTCAGCACGTCGTATTTGCGGCACACCGCCTGGATTTTGGGGAAATAGCTCCGGGGCGGCACGATCACGCCGCCGGCCCCCATCACCGGCTCGGCGAAGAAGGCGGCCACCGTCTCCGGCCCCTCGGCCAGGATCTGCGCTTCCAGAGTGGCGGCCAGGCGGGTGGCGAAGGCCTCGTCGTCCTCGCCGGGCAGGGCCTCGTGATAGGCGTGCGGCGTATCGGTATAAAGGATGCGGGCGATGGGCAGATCGAAATCGCGCTGATTGGCCGGCAGCGCCGTCAGGCTGGCCGCCGCCACCGTCACCCCGTGATAGCCCTTGCGCCGCGAGATGATCTTCTTCTTCTCGGGCCGTCCCAGGGCGTTGTTGTAGTACCAGATCAGCTTGATGGCGGTATCGTTGCTTTCCGAGCCGGAATTGGCGAACAGCACCTTGCTCATGGGCACCGGGGCCATCTCGATCAGGCGGGCCGCCAGTTCGATGCCCGGTTCGTGCGCCTTGTGGCTGAACTGATGGGCGAAGGGCAGCGCCTCCATCTGCCGCCGCGCCGCCTCGGCCAGACGGCGTTCGGAAAAGCCCAGCGAGGCGCACCACAAACCGGCCATGGCCTCGATATAGCCCTTGCCCTGATCATCGAACACCCGCACGCCCTGCCCGCGCACCAGCACCAGCGGGCCACGGGATTCGTGGGCGCGCAGATTGGTGTAGGGGTGCAGGGTGTAGGCCAGATCCTTGTCACGCAACGCGTTGGAACCCATGAGAGACCATCCATCAGTGAAAGCCGCCGCGGCGCGTTTGCCGCATCCCGGTCAGCATAAGGGCAAGAGGGGGGCGCTGACGAGGGGTTGTTTAATATTTCAAACACCCCTACCCCTATGCGCCGTCCGTCTCATACCGCCTGGCCACGATCACCGCCTCGTTGCCCTTGGCGAACAGATGCACCGTTGCCGCCATCCCCGCCGCCCTGAAGGCGGCCTCGATCTCTTCGGGGCGCAGGAAATGGTTGCCCTGCACATGTTCGGTGAGATTCTGGAAGGCCATGCCGCGGCGGCTGGGATCGCGCAGGGCGGCGCGCTCATCCGGCCAGGCCGGTTCCCAGATCACCACCCGGCCTGCGGGTTTCAGATTGCCGCGCAGCCAGGCGAACAGGGTTTGCGTATCCTTTTCCCACACATGATGCAGGGCCCGGTTCATGGCGATGAGATCGGCGGGTTCGTCCAAAGTCAGATCGTGGATATCGCCCTGGCGGAAGGTCAGGCGCCCTTCCAGGCCTTCGCGCCGGGCCAGGGCGGCGGCGTGGGCGATATTGTCGGCGAAACCGTCGATGCCGAGGCCGCGCAGAGTTTGGCCGCGCCGGGCCAGGGCGCGCAGATACCAGCCGTTGCCGCAGCCCAGATCCACCGCCAGCCCGCCCCGGGCGTTGACCTCGGCGAAATCCGGCACCGCGGGATACACCGTGTTTTCGAAGAAGGCGGCGAAATTGGCCTCCAGCATGGGGCCGAACCACGGCAGCACCGTTTCGCGCTCGCCCAGCACCCGCTCGCCGGGGCGTTCGCCGCCCGGCATCAGGCCCGCCGCCCGCTCGGCCATATGCGCCGACAGCACCGACTGCACCGCCAGGGGCATCAGGCTGTCCGGGGCCTCGGGGCGCATGGCCGCGCCGGCCGGGGTCAGGTGAAAGAGCTCGCCCTCGACCTCCAGATAGCCGAAGGCATAGGCGGCGTCGCACCAGCGCCGCACATAGCCGGCATCGCAGGCGGCGGCGGCGGCCAGGGCCTCCGCCGTGGCCGTCTCCAGACCGTAAAGGGCGCTGAACAGGCCGTTGACCACACCGATAAACCCGATATTCAGGGTCAGGGCGGCCTGGGAATGCTGGCGGAAGGTTTGCTTCAGATCGTCGGCGCTCATGGGGGACAGCCTCGAAAACGGAAAAGAACATCAGGTCCGTCTTAGGTTAATCCATCGCCGGCGGACGCGGCAAAAACAGAATCATCCGCCGCGCTGACAAAGATCATGGCGCCACCCCGCCCCCGGGACGGACAGTGGCGGCCTGCACGCCTGTGATACCAACCGCCCAATGAATTGACCGGTTGTATCGTCCCTCGCCGGGCGGCGGCATCCGCCGCCTTGGCCGCTCGCTCAATGCTCGCTGAATACCGGCCAACGAGTCACTTCAATGGTTGGCCGGTATGAACCCCCGAGGGCCGCCATGAAAATCACCGTCGCCATGGATAATTGCCTGCCGTTCAACGCCCGTGGCCCGCTGGTGGCCGAGCATGGCGTGGCCTTCGTGGTGGAGGCCGGCGGACGGCGCATCCTCTACGATACCGGCCAAAGCGGCGCCGTGGTGAACAATCTGGCCGCCCTGGGGCTGCCGCCCGCCAGCCTGGACGCCATCATCATCAGCCACGGCCATTACGATCACGCCGGCGGCCTGGCGGCGGTGCTGGCGGCGGCGCGGCCCGAGGTGGAGGTTCTGCTGCATACCAAGGCTTTCACCGCACGCTGTTCGGCCCGCCCCGGCGGCACGGTGTCCACCGGCATTCCCGTCGCCGAAGCGGCGCTGAAGGCTCTGGGCGGCCGCTGGAGCCAGACCGATCTGCCCTGCGAGGTGGCGCCGGGTCTGTGGTTCAGCGGCAGCATTCCCCGCGTCAGCCCCTTTGAAACCGGCGATCCCCGCCTGCTGCTGCCCGGCGCCGACGCCCCCCGCCCCGACCCCATGGAGGACGATACCGTGCTATACGGGCGCGGCGCACAGGGTTTGGTGGTCATCGGCGGCTGCACGCATGCCGGTCTGGTCAACGCCGTCTGCCACGGTTTCGCCGTCACCGGCTGCGACCGCCTGCAGGCCTTCATCGGCGGCACCCATCTGGGACCGGCCACACCCGACCAGCAGGAACGCACCCTGGCCCAACTGGAGGCCTGGGCCCCCGATCTCATCGCCGCCAACCATTGCACCGGCTTCGCGGTGATGAGCCGCCTGCGGCACCTGTTCGGCGCGCGCTTCCGCACCGCCTTCGTGGGGGAAACGCTCGAGATCGCCTCTTGCCCGGCCCCGGCATTCGTGGAATAAAGGCCCCCGGACCTTCCTTCAACGGGATCACCCGATGCAAAGGCCGACACATTACCGCTCCGGGGTGGGCATCGTTTTGTTCAACCCGGACGGGCTGATCTTCGCAGGACGCCGCTTCGACAACCGCCCGCCGCCCTGGCAGATGCCGCAAGGCGGGCTGGACGACCATGAATCCCTGCATCAGGCCGCCTTGCGCGAACTGGCCGAGGAAACCGGCACAAACCGCGCCGAGATCCTGGCCGTCACCGCCGACTGGCACCGCTACGACTACCCCCATATGGACAGCACCAAGCGCGCCCGCCTCTATCGCGGCCAGCAGCACCGCTGGCTGCTGCTGCGCTATACCGGCCAGGATCAGCACATCCGCGTGGACACCGCCAAACCGGAATTCTCGCTCTGGCGCTGGATGCCGCCGCAGGAGCTGACGCGCCAGGTGGTGGAGTTCAAACGCCCGGTCTATCAGGCGGTGTTCGCCGAATTCGCGCCGCTGATCGCCCAATCCCTTCAAAACGGCGGCGCCACCCCGCCGCGCCGCGTCCTGGCCGCCCATCCCCTGATCTGATCCCTCATACCAACCGGCCAATGAATTGACCGGTTGTATCGTCCCTCGCCGGGCGGCGGCATCCGCCGCCTTGGCCGCTCGCTCAATGCTCGCTGGAGACCGG
>JAJZGK010000030.1 GCA_021798485.1 Pseudomonadota bacterium | reverse complement strand
GGCGAGGCGGCGGGGCGGCGGCCTCCAAGGTGGCGGCCCTGCCCGGCGTGCGCGCCGCCTTGCTGGCCTTCCAGCGCGACTATGCCGCCCGCGCCCCCGGCGCCGTGCTGGATGGCCGCGATATCGGCACGGTGGTCTGCCCCAAGGCCGAGGTGAAGCTGTTCGTGACCGCCAGCCTGGAAAAACGCGCCGAACGCCGGTTGAAAGAGTTGCTTGACAAGGGCGTCTCGGTTATATCGGAGCAGGTTCTTCGAGATATGCAGGAACGCGACGCGCGCGACAGCGCGCGCAGCGTGGCGCCGCTGGTTCCCGCCGCCGATGCGGTGGTGCTGGATACATCGGCGCTGGACGCCGATGCGGCTTTTGCCGCCGCCGTCGAAGTGATCTCCCAGAGGCACAGTGCCGGTTGATCCGGCCCCGTGAGCAAGGGCCGAAGGAACGAAGGTGGCCGTTCCCCCGACGGAGGGAGCGGCGATCGCCGTTGGCATTTCCGTCAAGACCGCCGGACTCAACCGGCTGGCCGGGTAAAAATGTTATCGAAAGGACTGAACCACCATGGCTAACGCCACTGATTTTAACACTTCTGAAAACTTCGCCTCGCTGCTGGACGAAATGTTCGGCGAAAACGGCGGCTTCGAAGGCTCCGTCGTCAAGGGCCTCGTCGTCGGGGTTGATGGCGATTTCGCGGTGATCGACGTCGGACTGAAGTCCGAGGGCCGCATCCCGCTCAAGGAATTCTCGGCTCCGGGCCGTCCGGCTGAAATCAAGGCCGGCGACGAAGTCGAAGTCTTCGTGGAACGCTACGAGGACAAGAACGGCGAAGTGATGCTGAGCCGCGAAAAGGCCCGCCGCGAGGAAGCCTGGACCCAGCTGGAAAAGTCGTTCCAGGACAATCTGCGCGTCAACGGCGTGATCTTCGGCCGCGTCAAGGGCGGTTTCACCGTCGATCTGTCGGGCGCCGTGGCCTTCCTGCCGGGCAGCCAGGTGGATATCCGTCCGGTGCGCGATATCGGCCCGCTGATGGGCAGCGCCCAGCCCTTCCAGATCCTGAAGATGGACCGCACCCGCGGCAACATCGTGGTCTCGCGCCGCGCCGTGCTGGAGGAAACCCGCGCCGAGCAGCGGTCCGAGCTGATCGAAAGCCTGAAGGAAGGCCAGATCCTGGAAGGCGTGGTCAAGAACATCACCGACTACGGCGCCTTCGTGGACCTGGGCGGCGTCGATGGCCTGCTGCATGTCACCGACATCGCCTGGAAGCGCATCAACCATCCGTCCGAAGCCCTGCATATCGGTCAGACCGTCAAGGTGCAGGTCATCCGCTTCAACTCGGAAACCCAGCGCATCAGCCTCGGCATCAAGCAGCTTGAAGCCGATCCGTGGGAAGGCGTTGAGCAGAAGTATCCCGTCAACGCCAAGTTCGTCGGCCGCGTGACCAACATCACCGACTACGGCGCCTTCGTGGAGCTGGAGCCGGGCGTGGAAGGCCTGGTGCACGTTTCCGAAATGTCGTGGACCAAGAAGAACGTCCATCCCGGCAAGATCGTTTCCACCTCGCAGGAAGTGGAAGTCATGGTGCTGGACGTGGACGCTCAGAAGCGCCGCATCAGCCTGGGCCTGAAGCAGACCATGTCCAACCCGTGGGAAGGCTTCCTCGAGAAGTTCCCGGTGGGTTCGGAAGTGGAAGGCGAGGTCAAGAACATCACCGAATTCGGTCTGTTCATCGGCCTGCCCGGCGATATCGACGGCATGGTTCACCTCTCCGATCTGGATTGGGAACGCTCGGGCGAGCAGGCCATTGCCGACTTCAAGAAGGGCGACGTCGTCAAGGCCAAGGTGCTGGACGTCGACATCGAGAAGGAACGCATCAGCCTCGGCATCAAGCAGCTGGGCTCCGATCCCTTCAAGGAAGCCATCGCCAACGTCAAGAAGGGCGATGTGGTGACCACCACCGTGACCGCCGTGACCGAAAACGGTCTGGAAGTCGCCGTGGAAGGCTTGTCGGGCTTCATCCGCAAGGGCGAGCTGGCGCGTGACCGTGCCGATCAGCGTCCCGAACGCTTCGCCGTGGGCGAAAAGATCGACGCCAAGATCACCGCCATCGACAAGGCCACCCGCAAGGTGACCCTGTCGGTCAAGGCCCGCGAGATCGAAGAAGAAAAGCAGGCCATGGCCGAATACGGTTCGTCCGATTCGGGCGCCAGCCTGGGCGACATCCTGGGTGCCGCCTTCAATCGCGCCAAGGAGGAAAAGGCCCAGAACTAACGTTCCGGGGCTTCTCCGCCAAAAAGAAACCGCCCCGGAGCGATCCGGGGCGGTTTTTTCTTGGAAACTTGAATCAAATCGAAATTTGCGATAACCGCCGCGCGGCCCTTGAGCGGGGCATTTTTACGGCGCGGTTTTTCCCGCCGACTCCGGAAAATCCACCTCGACTCCCGCCGTCATCACCGACGCGGAGATGTCGGCAATGGAGCGGAACAGTATCAGCGGATCGTCCGTGGACGGCAGAAACCCGCGCCGTTGCCAGAATGCCGCCGCTTCGCGATCAAGAGCGTTGACCATCAGAGCGCGACCACCGATCAGCCGTGCGCCCTGTACGCAACGGATCAGGGCATGGCGCAGCAGGCCGGTGCCGATGCCGTGGCCAGCCCAGTCCACATCGGTCGCGAGTTGCGCCAACAGCAGGCATGGTACGGGATTAGGGGGCTGACCGGTCTTGATCGAGCGCGGCAGAACGGCCGGAACCACCGCCGTGGGCGCCAAGCCGTAATATCCCACCACCCGTCCCGCATCCTGGACGACCATCACAACAGTGAAGCCCTTTTCCTGGTTGGACAGGGCCCGGCTCTGGAGCCAGTGATCGAGTGCAGGTTTGCCACAGGTGAACCGCGAGACGTCGTGGGCGGCGTTCAGCGGCTCTGGAGCAGACAGGGGCATCGGCGGTCAGCCTTGCCCGCCGTCCCGGTCCCACGGCGGGGGACGCCGCAGAACGTCAACCATGGCGGCCACGGGCGCTACGGGAGCGGACAACACCGCCATGAACGCGGCAAACCCTTCCTGGCTCATACGGATGAGACCGGCTTCCATCAGCGCGTCCTCGGCGGCGCGTACCGCCGCTTCACGCACGAAATCGGTTCGTGAGCGCCCACGCAATTGGGCCGCACGGTCAATGATGGCGAGGTCGGCGTCGGGCAGTCGCATGGACAGGGGGTGATCTTTGCGGTTGGCAGTAGCGGCCATGGCGACACCTCTTCAAAGCTTGAACCAATATGGGGCTCTGTATTGTATATTGCAATACCATCCAGACCGAACCACATCAAGCCGGCCAACCCTTGAAGTGACTCGTTGGCCGGTCTTCAGCGAGCATTGAGCGAGCGGCCAAGGCGGCGGATGCCGCCGCCCGGCGAGGGACGATACAACCGGTCAAGTCATTGGCCGGTTGGTATGACTCGTTGGCCGGGCGGTATAATACCGGCCAACCATTGAAGTGACTCGTTGGCCGGTATCCAGCGAGCATTGAGCGAGCGGCCAAGGCGGCGGATGCCGCCGCCCGGCGAGGGACGATACAACCGGTCAATTCATTGGGCGGTTGGTATAAGGGCTGTTTTGGGGATGATCGATTCTCTCCGACAGGATTCGAGACAAAGAAAAACCGCCCCGGAGCGATCCGGGGCGGTTTTTTATTCGGGTCCGCTTCCGCCGCCGTCCGAAAACGGCGGGCGGCGGCGGGTCAGTAGCGGTAGCTGTCGGGCTTGAAGGGGCCGCTGACGGAAACCCCGATATACTCGGCCTGGGTCTGCGACAGGGTGGTCAGCTTGGCGCCGATCTTGTCCAGATGCAGGCGGGCCACCTTTTCGTCGAGGTGCTTGGGCAGCACGTAGACCTTGCGCTCATACTGTTCGGCATGGGCCCACAGCTCGATCTGGGCCAGCACCTGATTGGTGAAGCTGGCCGACATCACGAAGCTGGGATGGCCGGTGGCGCAGCCCAGATTGACCAGACGGCCCTCGGCCAGCACGATCAGGCGCTTGCCGTCGGGGAACTCCACCTCGTCCACCTGCGGCTTGACGTTGTGCCACTTGTAGTTCCGCAGGGCGGCGATCTGAATTTCGCTGTCGAAATGGCCGATATTGCAGACGATGGCGCGGTTCTTCATGGCGCGCATGTGGTCCAGGGTGATGATGTCCACATTGCCGGTGCAGGTGACGAAAATATCGCCCAGCGGCGCCACGTCCTCCAGGGTGGAAACCTGATAGCCTTCCATGGCGGCCTGCAGGGCGCAGATGGGGTCGATCTCGGTAACGATCACCCGGGCGCCCTGGCTGCGCAAGCTGGCGGCCGAGCCCTTGCCCACATCGCCGAAGCCGCAGACCACCGCCACCTTGCCCGCCACCATGACGTCGGTGGCGCGCTTGATGCCGTCCACCAGGGATTCGCGGCAGCCGTAGAGATTGTCGAACTTCGACTTGGTGACGCTGTCGTTGACGTTGAAGGCCGGCACCAGCAGGCGGCCGCTCTTGGCCATCTCGTAGAGACGGTGCACGCCGGTGGTGGTTTCCTCGGAAATGCCGCGCACGTCTTTCAGCATCTCGGGGTATTTGTCGTGCAGGATCTGCGTCACGTCGCCGCCGTCGTCCAGCACCATGTTGGGGGTCCAGCCCTCGGGGCCGCGCAGGGTCTGCTCGATGCACCACCAGAATTCCTCCTCGCTTTCGCCCTTCCAGGCGAACACCGGAATACCGGCGGCGGCGATGGCGGCGGCGGCCTGATCCTGGGTCGAGAAGATGTTGCACGAACTCCAGCGCACCGAGGCGCCCAGGTCCACCAGGGTTTCGATCAGCACGGCGGTCTGGATGGTCATATGCAGACAGCCGACGATGCGGGCCCCGGCCAGGGGCTTCTTGCCGGCGAACTCCGCGCGCAGGGCCATCAGGCCGGGCATTTCGGTTTCGGCGATATCGATCTCCTTGCGGCCCCAGCCGGCCAGGGAAATATCCGCCACTTTATAATCGGAGAAGGTCATCGTCGGCTCCTGAAACACTATCAACGCCTGCCGTATAGCAGGCACGGAGGGGAAGAACAATCGCGCTTACGGCGCCAGGTGGGCGTTGAAGTCGTCCAGAAGCTGGCCGATGCGGGTGCTGTCGGACTGATCCATGATGATGCGGGCGCGGCGGTTGGCCGCCACCAGATCGATACTGCGCACCCGCTGCTTGACGCGGGCCAGATTGGCCACCGACATCGACAGGTCGCGGATGCCCAGCCCCAGCAGCAGCGGGGCGTAGCGGGGGTCGCCGGCCATTTCGCCGCAGATGCTGACGGGAATGCGGGCCCGCAAGGCGGCCTCGGTGGTGAACTGGATCAGCCGCAGCACCGCCGGATGCAAGGGATCGTAGAGGCCGGCCACCGCTTCGTCGGTACGGTCGATGGCCAGGGTGTACTGGGTGAGATCGTTGGTGCCGATGGCGAAGAAATCGGCCTGCAGGGCCAGGGCGTCGGCGGCCAGGGCGGCGCCGGGAATTTCGATCATGATGCCCACCGGCGGCAGCGGATCGGGCAGGGCGTGGCCCTGGGCGGTCAGGCGTTTGGCCACCTTGTCGAGGCAGGCCCGCACCTCGGTCACTTCGCTCACGGTGGAGATCATCGGCAGCAGGATGCGCACCGGGCCATGGGCGGCGGCGCGCAGAATGGCGGCCAGCTGCGGTTCCAGAATATCGCGGCGTTTCAGCGACAGGCGGATGGCGCGCAAGCCCAGGGCCGGGTTGGGGCTGTGCAGAAGGCCCAGGGCCGGGGCCAGCTTGTCGCTGCCGCAATCCAGGGTGCGGATGGTCAGGGGGCGGCCTTCCAGCTTGCGCACCATGCCGGCCAGCAGGGCGTACTGCTCGTCCTCGTCGGGCAGGGTATCGCGGTTCATATACATGAACTCGCTGCGCAGCAGCCCTACCCCGGCGGCGCCGTTTGTCACCACGCTGCTGACTTCCGAGGGCAGTTCCAGATTGGCCAGCAGGGTGATGGAAACGCCGTCGCGGGTGATGGCCGGCACCTTGACCAGGCGGTGCAGGCGGCGGCGCTGCCGCAAAAGTTCGGCCCGCCGGGTGCGGTAGAGCGACAGCGTTTCCGGGCTGGGATCGAGAATCAGCAGCCCCGCCGTGCCGTCGACGATCACCGGAACGCCGTTTTTGGCTCCCACCAGGGCGCCGGTGGTGCCCACCACCATGGGCAGTTCCAGCGAGCGGGCCATGATGGCGGTGTGGCCGGCGGCGCCGCCCAGCACGGTGGCCACCCCCAGCGCCTGCCGGGGGTCGAGCAGGGCGGTGTCGGCCGGGCTCAGTTCCTCGGCCAGGATCACCGCATGCGGCGGCATCGTGGAAAAGGGCTTGTGCGGGGTTCTGGTCAGATTGCGGATCAGCCGCTGGCCCACCTCGCGGATATCGTCCATGCGGGCGGCCAGGTAGGCGTCGTCCATGGCGGCGAAACCGGCCACGATCTGCCCGATCTCCTTTTGCACCGCCGCCTCGGCGTTGATGCGCTCTTCCGAAATGCGGCGGTCGACGCCGCGCACCAGGCGCGAGCCTTGCAGCATCTGCTGGTAGGCATCCAGCAGATAGCCCAGTTCCTCGCCCACCGAGCCGCTCAAGGCGCGGGCCTTGGCCTGCAGCATTTCCACCTGGGCCACCGCCGCCTCCACCGCTTCGGCGAAACGGTGGCGCTCGGCCTTGATGCCGTCGCGGGTCAGGCAATATTCCGGTACCGCGACCGTGCCGGTATTGTGATGGAACACCACGCCGATGGCGATGCCGGGGCTGACCCCCAGACCATGGAACACCCGTTCCTGGTCGGAGGCGAGGACGGCGGCGGGCGGGTGCGGGGTGTGCGGCATGGCGGGCTCAGTCGTCCTCGCCGAATTTGTCGGCGATCAGCGCGGCCAGGGCCCGCAGGGCTTCGGCGGCATCCTCGCCCGAGGCGCTGAGATCGATGGTGCAGCCGGGGGCGGCGGCCAGCATCATCAGTCCCATGATGGATTGGCCGGAAACCTCGGTGCCGCGGTGGCTGACCAGCACCCTGGCCTTGAACTGGGCCACGGTTTTCACGAACTTCGCCGCGGCGCGGGCATGCAGGCCGCGCCGGTTGACGATGGTGGCGGTGCAGGAATGGAGGTCGTGGGTTTCGACGGAAACGGTCATGATGGCCTTATGTCGGTTTCAATTGCCCTGGGACAGCAGCCGCGAGGCCACATTGATGTATTTGCGCCCGGCTTCCTGCGCGCTGGCCACGGCATCGGCCAGGGTTTCCTTGTTGCGCACGGTGGCCAGCTTGATCAGCATGGGCAGATTGACGCCGGCGATCACCTCCACCCGCGCCTTGTCCATGATGGAGATGGCCAGATTGGAGGGGGTGCCGCCGAACATGTCGGTGAGCAGCACCACGCCGGCGCCGGTATCCACCTGGCAGGCCGAGCGCAGAATGTCGGCGCGCCGCTGTTCCATATCGTCCTCGGGGCCGATGCAGACGGCGATCACATTGGGTTGCGGCCCCACCACATGCTCCATGGCGGAGACCAGTTCGTCGGCCAGATGGCCGTGGGTTACGAGCACCATTCCGATCATTGAGCAACCTTCATGTTATTTTTCCCCCTCCTCCAGTTCACGGTGCCGGAGGTCCACCTGTTGGCCTTTGTCCCGCAGCCAGTGGGTCAGGCGCTCGGCGATGGCCACCGAGCGGTGCCGTCCACCGGTGCAGCCGATGGCGATGGTGAGATAGCTTTTACCCTCGGCGGCGAAGCGCGGCAGCAGCGGCTCCAGCAGGCCGGTCAGGGCGGCGAAAAAGCGTGCGAAATCGGGATCCGCCTCCACATGGCGGGCCACGGCGGCGTCGCGCCCGGTCAGGGGGCGCAAGGTGGGATCGTAGTGGGGATTGGCCAGAAAGCGGGCGTCGAACACCAGATCGGCCTCGCGCGGCAGGCCGCGGCGGTAGGAGAACGAGGTGACGAACAGCACCAGCCCCGGTTTGCGTTCCAGGCCGAAATGGCCCGCGAGCAGGCGCTTCAGTTCGGCCGGGGGCAGGGCGGTGGTATCCACCACCAGATCGGCGCGGCCCAGAAGCGGTGTCAGCAGCTCGCGCTCGTGGCGCAGGCCATCGGCCAGCGGCCGGTCGGCGGCCAGGGGGTGGCGGCGGCGGGTTTCGGTGTAGCGGCGGCTCAGGGTTTCGTCGGTGCAGTCGAAGAACACCAGCTGCATATCCACCAGGCCGCTGGCCTTGAGATCGTCCATGCCGGCCAGCATGGACTCCACGCCGAAATCGCGGGTGCGGATATCGATGCCCACCGCCAGGGGCCGGGTCAGCTCGCCGCCGCGCACCAGGGCTTCCAGCAGCGACAGCGGCAGATTATCCACCGCCTCGTAGCCCAGATCCTCCAGCGCCTTCAGGGCCAGGGTCTTGCCGGCGCCCGACATGCCGGTGACCACCACCACCCGGGGCGGCGGCGGGCAGGCGCATGCCGGCTCCGCGCCGGCGGCGGCCGGGGGCGGACAGGCGGGATCGTGTGCGTCGGCGGTCGTCATGACAGGGGCATTATAAGCCCCGTTGCCACCCCCACCGCAAGGCGAACCTTGGCCGGCGCGGAAGCCTGCCACGGGCACAGGCGCAGACGGGGCAGGGCGAGGCCCAGCAGCGCCACCGGCTCGGGATCGGGCAGACGCTCGATCTCCGCCTCCGGCACCAGATCCACCACCAGCCGCAAGGGGGCGGCGGCGCGGTAGGGCAGGCGCACGATTCCCAGGCCCCGCACTTCCAGCAGCCCGGCGATGGCGGCGGGGCAGGACATCCGCAGACCATCCTCCCGCCGGGTCAGCCGGGTCTGATCGTCGGCCACCAGCAGGGCGCCCTGGTCGATCAGCCGCAGGGCCAGATCGGATTTGCCGCCGCCCGAGGGGCCGCGGATCAGCACCCCCGCCCCCGCCACCATCACGCTGCTGCCGTGGATCAGGGTCATGGCCGGGGCTTTAGGCCGGGCCATGACCGGGCGCGGCCTTGCGGGCGCGGGGGTCGGCGGGGCGCTGATAGGCGGCCAGGCGCAGGGTGAAGCAGGCGCCGCGAACGCCGCCGTTTTCGTCGGTCAGATTGGCGGCGGTCAGGCGGCCGCCGTGGGCCTCGACGATCTGCTTGGAAATGGACAGGCCCAGGCCGGAATGGGTGCCGAATTTCTCAGCGGCCGGACGTTCGCTGTAGAAGCGCTCGAAAATGGCCTCCAGCTTGTTTTCGGGAATGCCCGGCCCCTGATCGCCGACGGTGATCACCACCTGGCGGCCCTCGCGGCCCGCCGTCAGGGTGATGGCGCCGCCCGGCGGGCTGAAGGACAGGGCGTTGGCGATGAGATTGCGCAGCACCTGGGCCAGCCGGCTTTCGATGGCCAGCACCAGCAGTTCATCCTCGGGGTCGCAGCGCACCCGCACCTCGATGCCCTCGGCGGCGCCGGTATCGCGGTAGACCGAGGCCAGCCCTTCGATCATCCGGCGGGCCGACAGCGGCTCGGCGTCGCTGCGCGACAGTTCTGCATCGATGCGCGAGGCGTCGGAAATATCGCTGATCAGGCGGTCGAGGCGGCCCACATCGTCCTGGATGATGCTCATCAGCCGGCGCTGCTGCTCGGGATTTTGCACCAGGGCGCAGGTTTCCACCGCCGAGCGCAGGCTGGTCAGCGGATTTTTGATCTCGTGGGCCACATCGGCGGCGAAGGCCTCCACCGCGTCCATGCGCCGCCACAGGGTTTCGGTCATGTCGCGCAGCGCCCCGGAGAGATCGCCGATCTCGTCGCCGCGCACCGTGAGATCGGGGATGACATGGCGGCGCCCGCGCCCGCGCCGCACCCGGTCGGCGGCGGCGGCCAGGCGGCGGATGGGCCGGGCGATGGTGCCGGCCAGATAGAGCGACAGGGTGACGGTGATGGTCAGGGCGAAGGCGAAAACCTGGAAGATGGTCAGCCGCACCTTGAACAGGCTTTGGGCGATATCGTCGCCGGTGGTCGAGACCATTACCGCCCCCAGCACCTGTTTGTAATGCTGCACCGGCACGGCGGTGGTCAGCAGCAGATGATGGCCGCGGGTCACCCGCACCGCCCAGGCCGGATCGCCGGCCAGAGCCTGGATCACCTCGTCGTAATCCGAGGCGCGGGGATGGAAGCGCTCGTGATACTGGGGCAGATCGTCGTTGGCCAGGCTGGCTTTGGTGATGAAGTCGTAGATGCGGCGGAAGGCGCGCACGAACATCGAGGGATCGGGGGCGGGCAGATCCTCCACCTGGACCTCGCCCGTGCCGGCCACCAGGCGGCGGCTGTCGGCCAGTTCCTCGCCGTTCTGGTCAAAGAGGCGGGCGCGCATGCGGGCGGGCTGGGCCAGGCGGCGCAGCATCTGGCGGGCGGCCAGGGGCGACAGCTCGGGAATGGAAAAGCCGGTATCGATCACCGCGCCCTCGCCCACCGCCGCCGCCATCATCTCGGCGCGGATGCGCAAGGATTCCAGCTCCTGGGCGATCAGCTCGTTCTTGTAGCGATCAAGATAGAACAGACCGGCCACCAGGATCACCGGGGCCAGCACGTTCACCGCCAGGATGCGCCAGGTCAACGGCGAGGCGAAGGGCAGCCAGCGCTGGCGTTTGGCGGGACGGGGCGGCCCGGCCTCGGCCGGGGCGGATGCGGGGGGCGTCGGGGCGGCGGTCACGGATCTTCGCGGTAGCGGTAGCCGACGCCGTACAGGGTTTCAATATGACCGAAGTCGGAATCGATATCCCGGAACTTCTTGCGCAGGCGCTTGATATGGCTGTCGATGGTGCGGTCGTCCACGTAGATGTGCTCGCCGTAGGCGGCGTCGATCAGCTGGTCGCGGTTCTTGACATGGCCGGGACGCATGGCCAGGGCCTTCAGGATCAGGAACTCGGTCACGGTCAGATCCACGATCTGGCCCCTCCAGCTGCAGGCGTGGCGGGCGGAATCCAGCACCAGTTCGCCGCGCACCACCGATTGGGCGGCGCTGGCGGTATCGCGCGCCGCCTCGCCCCGGCGCAGCAGGGCGCGGATGCGCTCCACCAGCAGGCGCTGGGAAAAGGGCTTCTTGATGTAATCGTCGGCGCCCATGCGCAGGCCCAGAAGCTCGTCGATCTCATCATCCTTCGAGGTCAGGAAGATCACCGGGATGGCCGAGTTTTTGCGCAGGCGCTGCAGCAGCTCCATGCCGTCCATGCGCGGCATCTTGATGTCGAGCACGGCCAGATCGGCCGGCTGCGCGCTCAAACCCTGCAGGGCCTCGGCGCCGTCGTTGTAGGTTCGCACCTTGAAGCCCTCCGCCTCCAGGGCGATGGACACCGAGGTGATGATGTTGCGGTCGTCGTCCACCAGGGCAATGGTTTGCGCCACGTCGCCACCTGTTCCTTGCATCTTGCTTCAATCCCGATGCTGACACTGTGCCAGCTTCGCCGCAACAGGCCAGAAATTTATGGCGGAAATAGGGTGGCTTGCAGGGCAATCGGGTGAAGCCGATTGCCCTGTTTGATCAGCGTCCCTCAATCGCCGGGCGCTGGCGTACCGCCAGCTTGGCTTGCGCGCGGGCGCTCAACGCGCCATCGCGGCGAAGACGGTTTGGCGTAAAACAACACCCGCGCGTTCATCCGATGACCCTGCGGTGGCTTGACGTTGACAGGTCCTGGGTGGACAATTCGCATCATGAACACGACCGATCCCTCCCTGGATGCCGATAACGGGGCCTCGCCGGGCCTGTGCTTCACCATCCGCAAGATCCTGCGCGCCGCCAACCGCGCCGCCCTGGGCACCATTCTGGCCGGCGAGGAACGCCCCTACGTCTCGCTGGTCACCACCGCCACCGATTACGACGGCAGCCCGCTGCTGCTGCTGTCGCGGCTGGCCGATCACACCCGCAACCTCGATGCCGATACCCATGTCTCGCTGCTGTTCGACGGCACGGCCGGCTATGCCAATCCGCAGCAGGGGCCGCGCGTCACCCTGATGGGGCGCATCGAGCATTGCCCCGCGCCCCGGGTCCGCCAGCGCTTTCTGGGCCGTCATCCCGGCGCCGCCCTTTATGCCGATTTCGCCGATTTCGCCTTTTACCGCGTGCAACTGGAACGGGTGCACTGGGTGGGCGGGTTCGCCCGCGCCCGCTGGCTGGATCAGGGCCTGGCCTGCGATTGGGCGCTGTCGGAGCGCTTCGAGGCGGCGGCTCCGGCCCTGCTGCAAGAGCTGAACAACGGTCAGACGGCGCTTTTAACCACCCTGGCCAATCAGGTTCTGAAGAAGCGGGGCAAGGGCTGGCAGGCCGTGGCTATTGATGCGGATGGCATTGATTTAAAACGGGAAAATAGCATTCTGCGCCTGGCCTTCCCGCAGCCGCTGACCAGCTTCGACGGCCTTATCCCCGCGCTTTCTACGCTTACCACGGACTAACGGGACGGATAATCCGACCATCCTTATAGCTAAATGATTGCTCAGACGGGGCCGGGGCAGTATTCTTGCGCATCCATTTTCTTAACAATCCGCCTTCATAACCTCTTCCGCATTGCCTCAAACGATGAAGCCTTTCGTGCATCCCGCTTCCCGACCGACAGGGGGATATGGTCCCGCCGTCGATAGGATTCGGCGTGCGGAATTAAGGGGGCGTGGCGGCAAACAACAAGGGTCTTTGCCTTAAGGAGCGGCGTTCATGACGAAGTTAGGTAACGGCACCACCACTCATCAGAAATTGCTGAAGTGGGTGGACGAAATCGCCCAGCTGACCAAGCCGGACAATATCCACTGGTGCGACGGATCTCAGGCCGAATACGATGCCCTGTGCCAGACGCTGGTGGATGCCGGCGCCTTTATCCGCCTGAACGAGGCCAAGCGCCCCAACAGCTATCTGTGCCGCTCCGATCCCGACGACGTCGCCCGCGTTGAAAACCGCACCTTCATCTGCTCGAAGAGCAAGGCCGATGCCGGCCCGACCAACAACTGGGTCGATCCGGTGGAAATGAAGGGCACTCTGAACAGGCTGTTCGACGGCTGCATGAAGGGCCGCACCCTTTATGTGGTGCCGTTCTCCATGGGCCCGCTGGGCAGCCCCATCGCCCATATCGGCGTGGAACTGACCGACAGCCCCTACGTGGCCGTGAATATGCGCATCATGACCCGCATGGGCCAGGCCTGCCTGGACGTGCTGGGCGCCGAGGGCGACTTCGTGCCGTGCGTGCATTCGGTGGGCATGCCCCTGGCCGCCGGCCAGAAGGACGTGGCCTGGCCCTGCAACCCCAAGAACATCTACATCACCCACTTCCCGGAAGAGCGTTCCATCTGGTCGTTCGGCTCGGGCTACGGCGGCAACGCCCTTCTGGGCAAGAAGTGCTTCGCGCTGCGCATCGCCTCGGTGATGGCCCGCGACGAGGGCTGGCTGGCCGAGCATATGCTGATCGTCGGCGTGGAAAACCCGCAGGGCGAGAAGACCTACGTGGCCGCCGCCTTCCCCTCGGCCTGCGGCAAGACCAACTTCGCCATGCTGCAGCCGCCCAAGGGCTTCGAAGGCTGGAAGATCTGGACCGTGGGCGATGATATCGCCTGGATCAAGCCCGGCGCCGACGGCAAGCTTTACGCCATCAATCCGGAAGCCGGCTTCTTCGGCGTGGCGCCCGGCACCGGCGCCCACACCAACTTCAACGCCATCGCCTCGTGCCGCGCCAACACCATCTTCACCAACGTCGCCCTGACCGAGGACGGCGATGTGTGGTGGGAAGGCCTGACCGAGGACAAGCCCGCCCATCTGACCGACTGGAAGGGCCGCGCCTGGACCCCGGCCTCGGCCGAGCCCGCCGCTCATCCCAACAGCCGCTTCACGGCGCCGGCCTCGCAGTGCCCCTCCATCGATCCCGATTGGGAAAATCCGGCCGGCGTGCCGATCTCGGCCTTCCTGTTCGGCGGCCGTCTGTCCAAGAACATGCCGCTGGTGTTCCAGTCCTTCAACTGGGCGCACGGCGTCTATCTGGGCGCCACCATGGGCTCGGAAGCCACCGCCGCCGCCGTCGGCCAGGCCGCCATCCGCCGCGATCCCATGGCCATGCTGCCGTTCTGCGGCTACAACATGGCCGATTATTTCAGTCACTGGCTGAACATCGGCCGCGATCTGCCCAACCCGCCCGCCATCTTCCGCGTCAACTGGTTCCGCAAGGACGCCAACGGCAAGTTCATGTGGCCGGGCTTCGGCGAGAACATGCGCGTGCTGAAGTGGGTGGTGGACCGCGTGCATGGCCGCGCCGTGGGCGTGGAAAGCCCGCTGGGCTTCATGCCGCGCCGCGAGGATCTGCACTGGGACGGCCTGGACTATCCGGAAGAGAAGTTCAACGAACTGACCACCATCGACCGCGAGGCCGGCCTGGCCGAAACCCGTGATCATGAAAATCACTTCGAGAAGTTCTACGACCGTCTGCCCAAGGAGTTCGTGAACGAGCGCGAACTGCAGAAGGGCCGCTTCTTCCGCACCCCCGGCAGCTGGAGCCTGGGCAAGAAGTAAGCAGAGTACCGGAAAAAAGGGGGCCATCCACCGGGTGGCCCCCTTTCGCGATTGAGGCCAGGATGGGGAAACGCCATGACCAACACCGCGAAAGTGACCAAGGGGACCATTTCCCCCTGCATCGACCGCTGCAAGATCGTTGAGCGCACCGGCGTCTGCCGGGGCTGCGGCCGCACCCGTGGCGAGATTCAGGGCTGGGCCAGCGCCAGCGAGGCGGAGCGCAAGCGCATTCTGGCCGAGCTGAAAAGCCGTGTCGCCCTCATGGATGCCGCCGACGACAGCGAAGGCTCCTGCTGGTAGGCGAGAGGCTTCACCAGGCCCATCGGGTTCATCCTCTTGCCCTTGGGGTTATCCCGCCTCGTCCAGGCGATCCGCCCGGCGCAGGGCCTTGAAGCGCCAGGTCCACAGGGCCACCACCGCCAGGGTG
Organism: Pseudomonadota bacterium; assembly: GCA_021798485.1. GTDB lineage: Bacteria > Pseudomonadota > Alphaproteobacteria > Rhodospirillales > Magnetospirillaceae > JAJZGK01. The sequence continues at coordinate 3,943 of JAJZGK010000030.1, read as the reverse complement.
CCCAGGCCGCCCAGCAGCACGGCGGGCACCGTGCCGAACCAGGCGGCGGTCATGCCGGATTCAAACTCGCCCAGCTCGTTCGAGGCGCCGACGAACACCATGCTGACGGCGCTGACCCGGCCGCGCATGGCGTCGGGGGTGGAGAGCTGCACCAGATTTTGCCGCACATAAACGCTGATCATGTCGAAGCCGCCCAGGGCGGCCAGGGCGGCCAGCGACAGCGGCATGCTGCGCGACAGCCCGAACAGGATGGTGGCCAGGCCGAACCCGGCCACACACAGCAGCAGCACCAGCCCGGCGCGGCGGCGTAAGGGGCGGTGCGCCAGCAGCAGGCCGCACAAGGCGGCGCCCACCGCCGGGGCGCTGCGCAGCAGGCCCAGGCCCCAGGGGCCCACATGCAGGATATCGCGGGCGAAAATCGGCAGAAGGGCGGTGGCGCCGCCGAACAGCACGGCGAACAGATCCAGCGAAATGGCCCCCAGGATCACCGGGCGGGCCAGGATGAAGCGAATGCCCGCCGTCAGCCGGTCGATCATGGCGTCGTCGGCGCCGCGGGTTTTCAGCGAGGTGCGCAGCAGCAGCGCCGCCAGGGCCGAGCCCAGCAGCAGCAGCGTGGTCAGGCCGTAGACGGCCACCGGCCCCAGGGCGTAGAGAAAACCGCCCAGGGCCGGGCCGCCGATCACCGCCATCTGCCACACCGTGGAATTCCAGGCCACGGCATTGGGGAAATCCTCGCGCCGCACCAGCAGCGGCACCACCGATTGCAGGGCCGGTCCCAGGAAGCTGCGGGCCACGCCGAACAGGGTCAGGGCCAGATAGACCGGCGCCACCGCGGTGAGGCCGCGCCAGGACAGCGCCAGCAGCATGGCCGAGGACAGGGCCTCCAGCCCCAGGCACAGCATGGCGATGCGGCGGCGGTCGAAATGATCGGCCACGGCGCCGCTCACCAGGGCCAGCAGGATCTGCGGCAGGAACAGGACCAGCCCCACATAGCCCAGATCCTGCGGGCGGCGGGTCAGATCGTAAACCTGCCAGCCCACCGCCACGATCTGGATCAGCTGGGCGATATTGGCGCAAAAGCGCAGGGCCAGGAACAGGCGGAAGTCGCGGTAGCCGAGGGCGGCGCGGGCGGCGGCGGTCATCAGGGGCCGGGCTCGCGGAAAATCACTCTCTCGGCGTAATGGTCGGCACCCGAGGGCAGGGGACGGGCCGGATCCTGCAGCCAGGCGGCGATGTCGTCCAGCACGGTGGCGGCCTGCAGATCGCGCAGCAGCATGTGGTGGCCGCGCGGGTACAGGGCGCAGCGCTGGCGGCGTCCGGGCCCGGGCAGGGCGCGCATCATCTGGAAGGTGGCGGCGGCGGGAATGATCTCGTCCTTCTCACCGTACAGCAACAGGGCCGGATGGCGCAGGTGTCGGGCCGCCTGGCGGGCGCGGGTCATCAGCTCCACCACGCCGTGAATGGTGTCGATGCGGGTTTCCTTGATCACCAGGGGATCCAGGGTCAGTTCGCGCAGCATGTCGAAATTGTCGGAGGGTGTCAGATGCAGACCGTGCCCGCTCAGGGTCAGCCAGGGCAGACTGTGCGAACTGAGCCACAGCAGGCCGCGCTCCATCAGGCCCATATCGTGCCGCGACCACACGGCGGCAGCCGATAGGATCAGCCCGGCCAGGGGCGGCAGGGTCTTGGTTTCGGCGGTCAGCAGGGCGATGGCTCCGCCCATGCTTTCGCCCAAAAGATAAAGCGGCAGGCCGGGATGGCGGGCCGCCAGCAGGCCGAGGGCGGCGGCGGCATCCTCCACCAGGGCCCGTTCGCCCGGCCAGTGCCCCGGCCAGGGGCCGGCGCCGAAGCCGCGCTGATCGTAGGCGTAAAGGGCGAAGCCCCGGGCCGCCAGATGGCGCCCGGCGCCCTCGAAGGCGTGGGAATAATCGTTCATGCCGTGCAGGGCCAGGATCACCCCGCGGGTGTGGTCCTCCTCCGGGCTCCAGCGGCGCAGCGGCAGGCGCTGGCCGTCGGCGGCGATAATGGCCTCGGCCTCCAGCCGGGGCGGCGCCAGGGCCGGGCCGGGCTGCGGCGGGGCCGCCGGGCCGGGCAGGGAGAAGGGGAAGGTCAGCATGGCGGCGGCGCCGTCTCCCCTCAGGCCGGGCCGTGGCGGGTCAGCTGCAGGAAAATATCCTCGAGATCGGCTTCCTCGGTGGAAAGATCGCTGATGCCCAGGCCGGCGGCGCGCACCGCCTCCAGCAGGGCGGCCACGGCGGTCTGGCTGGGCCGGTAGCGGAACAGCAGGCGGCGGCCCTCGTCCTTCAGCTCGGGCGACCAGGGGGCCAGGCTCCCGGGCAGGGCGGCCAGCGGCCGCTCCAGGGTCAGGCACAACTGCTTGCTGTCCAGCCGTTGCAGCAGGGTGGCGGTTTCCTCATGCGCCACCAGCCGCCCCTGATCGATGATGGCGATGCGGTCGCACAGTTCTTCCGCCTCTTCCAGGTAATGGGTGGTCAGCAGGATGGTGGTGCCCTGGGCGTTCAGGGCCTTGACGTAGGTCCAAAGCTGCTGGCGCAGCTCGATATCCACCCCGGCGGTGGGCTCGTCCAGCACCAGGATGGGCGGGGTATGCACCATGGCCTTGGCCACCAGCAGGCGGCGGCGCATGCCGCCCGACAGGGTGCGGGCATAGGCGTGCGCCTTGTCGGCCAGGCCCACCGCCTCCAGGATCTCGTCGGTGCGCCGCTCGGCGGCGGGCACGCCGTAAAGCCCGGCCTGCACCTCCAGCAGCTCGCGCGGGGTGAAGAAGGGATCGAGGTTCAGCTCCTGCGGCACCACGCCGATGGCGGTGCGGGCGCCGCGCTCGTCGCGCTCGATATCGGCATTCCAGATCCGGGCGCTGCCGGCGCTTTTCACCACCAGACCGGCCAGAATGTTGATGAAGGTGGATTTCCCGGCGCCGTTGGGGCCGAGCAGCCCGAAGAACGAGCCGCGGGGAATGGCCAGCGAAACGCCGTCCAGCGCCTTCTTGGCGGGCTGGCGGCCACGGGCGGGATAGATCTTGGTCAGATCGCGGGTTTCGATGGCGAAATCGGGAACGGCGGCGGGGGAGGAAGGGCTCGGCATCATCTCAAACGTCAATATGGAATTGATTGGCGGTCAGCAATGGGTATCATCCGGCAAACCAGCCGCGCAACGAGGATCGACAATGACCCAGGAAACCGTCACCGTTCACGCCACCACCGTCGCCTGCGAAGGCAATGGTCCGGTGACCGGCCACCCCAAAGTGTACCTGACCTTCGCCAAGGGCAAGACCGAACTGGTGTGCCCCTATTGCAGCCGCCATTTCGTGCTGGCCGAAGGGGTGAAGGCCGGCCACGGCCACTGATCCCCGCCCCATGAGCGAAACCCCGCCGCGCCATGTGACGCTGGTGGATGGTTCGGGATTCATTTTCCGCGCCTTTCACGGCCTGCCCATGATGACCCGCCCCGACGGGGTGCCGGTCAACGCCGTTTACGGCTTCACCTCCATGCTGATGAAGCTGATGCAGGAGCAGGAGGCCGGCCATCTGGCGGTGATCTTCGATGCCGGACGCACCACCTTCCGCAGCGGGATCTATCCCGACTACAAGGCGCACCGCCCCGAGCCGCCGGAAGAGCTGGTGCCGCAGTTCGCCCTGATCCGCGAGGCGGTGCGCGCCTTCAACGTGCCCTGCGTGGAGCTGCCCGGCTTCGAGGCCGACGATCTGATCGCCACCTATGCCCGCCTGGCCCGCGAACAGGGGGCGCGCGTCACCATCGTTTCGTCCGACAAGGATCTGATGCAGCTGGTGGGCGAGGGGGTGGAGATGTTCGATCCCCTGAAGAACCGGGTGATCGGCCCCGCCGAGGTGTTCGAGAAATTCGCCGTCGCCCCCGACAAGGTGGTGGATGTGCAGGCCCTGGCCGGCGACAGCACCGACAA
>JAJZGK010000252.1 GCA_021798485.1 Pseudomonadota bacterium | reverse complement strand
TAGGTTTCAAACAGATCGGCGGCCATGCCGGCGCAGTCGCCCACATTGTCGCCCACATTGTCGGCAATCACCGCCGGATTGCGCGGATCATCCTCGGGGATGCCCGCTTCCACCTTGCCCACCAGATCGGCGCCCACATCGGCGCCCTTGGTGAAGATGCCACCGCCCAGACGGGCGAAGATGGAAATCAGCGAGGCGCCGAACGACAAGGCCACCAGGCCTTCCATCAAATGACGTCCTTCGAACCCCAGATGACGCAAGGTGAAGTAGTACCCCCCCACGCCCAGCAGCCCCAGGCCCACCACCAGCATGCCGGTGATGGCCCCCGATTTGAAGGCCACATTCAGGGCCGGAGCCAACCCGCCGCTGCGGGCCGCCTCGGCGGTACGCACATTGGCGCGCACCGACACGTTCATGCCAATATATCCGGCCACGGCCGACAGCACGGCGCCGATCACGTAGCCGATGGCCACATGCACACCCAGTTTAACGCCCAGGATCACCCCGATGATGAGGCCGACCACGGCGATGGTGGAATATTGACGGTTGAGATAAGCCCGCGCGCCTTCCTGAACGGCGGCGGCGATTTCCTGCATGCGGTCGGTGCCCGCGGCACTGGAGAGAACGGCGCGGCTTGCGAACGCTCCGTACAACAGCGCCAGAATTCCACAAGCTAATACGAACGTGTAGGCCATGTTATGGCCTCCTTTCCCCTGATGAAGCCAATCTGACCGTCATTCTCTGGAATAAACGTACTGGCGAAAGCTCATTGTCGGAAAGAAAACGACGGAAACCAGCACAGCCTGCCAGAACCAGGGGAAGTCCGCAACGAAACTATTGTTATATCATATGATTATGCGCAATTTTGCGGCGCACAATAATCAGCGGTAATACATGGACTTTATAACGATATCATGGACCACGTTATCGCCGAACATTTTATTTCCCAGCCGGATCAGATGCTGGCGCACCGCCTCCTTGTCGGCGGGATTGCGGGCGTCGGCGTGCTGGGGAAGGAAATCGTATAAATCCAGATTGACCGCGTTCTGCAGCAGCGGCATCTGATCGGCCACCTTGGCCTGATCCTTGGCCAGCACCTGGATTTCCATATCGAGGCCCACCTGCTTGACGATCTGGCGGTTCTGGATGATGGGGATGATATAGGTGCCGAGATCGAAGAACACGGTGGGGGGCGGTTTGGCGGCCTCTTCCGCGGCTTTTTTCGCCGCCTCGACCTTCTGTTCCGCTTCGCGCTTGGCCAGAATCTCGGCAAAGGGGCCTTTGCCCAGCACCGTCATCACTCCCAGGCTGCCGCCCACCAGCAGCAGGAACAGCAGAATAATGACGACGATCTTTTTCATGGCGCTTCCCCGTGCGGATCAGAAATGCCGGTAGCCCGGCCGCGGCGGCGCCAGCGGCCGCCCCTCCCCGTCCAGCAGCCGCACCGGCTGGTCCGGGCCTTCGGCCGGCATCATCCGTCCGATACGGGTCAGGCGCAAGTCCAGGCTGCGTTCCAGGGCGGCCAGATCCTGCCGCCGCGCGGCGGGCGCGGTGAACAAAAGTTCGTAATCATCGCCGCCGGTCACGGCCTTTTCCAGACCATCCGCCCCCATCCGGGCCCGCACCGCCGCCGACAGCGGCACCATTTCGGCCCAAAGCTCGGCCGCCAGACCCGAGGCGGCGGCGATATGCCCCAGATCGCCCATCAGGCCGTCGGACACATCCATGCAGGCATGGGCCAGCCCGCGCAGGGCCATCCCCAGTTCCAGGCGCGGGCGCGGCAAACGGTAGCGTTCCAGCAGTTCTGGCTGTTCCGGCGCCTGGCCCAGGGCCACCTCCAGGCCGAAGGCGGCATCGCCGATGGTGCCCGAGACCCAGAGATCGTCTCCGGCGCGGGCGTTGCCGCGCAGCAGGGCCTGCCCGGCCGGCAGATCCCCCAGGGCGGTGGCGGCCAGGGTCAGCGGACCCGGCGTGGCCACGGTATCGCCGCCGATCAGAGCCAGGCCGAAGCTTTGGCAATCGGCGGCCAGGCCGGCGGCGAAAGCCTCCAGCCACGCGGCGCCGCTGCTGCGGGGAAAGCAGCAGGCCAGCAGCAGAAAGCGGGGCCGCGCCCCCGACGAGGCCAGATCCGAGAGATTGACCCGCACCAGCTTGCGGGCGATGAGATCGGGCGGATCATCGGGCAGAAAATGCACCCCGGCCACCAGGGCGTCGGTGCTGAGCGCCCAGGCCATGCCGTCGGGACCGTCGATATAGGCGCAGTCGTCCCGCAGCGACTGGGCGCCGGCATGGCTTTGCGCCAGCGGCGCGAACAGGCGGGCGATCAGGCCGAATTCGTCAATCGACGGCATGCCCGCCAAAATCTTCCGCCCGCACCACGCGGGCGATGCGGTCCAGCACGGCGTTGACCAGCCCCGGCTCGGGTCCGGCGAAGAAGGCCTTGGCCACATCCACATATTCGCTGATGGCCACGCGGGGCGGCACATCGGGGCGGGTGGCCAGTTCGAAGGCGCCGGCGCGCAGGATGGCGCGCAGCACCGCTTCCAGCCGCTCCACCGACCAGTCGCCGGTCAGGGCGCCGCCGATCATGGTGTCGAAATCGTCGCGCCGGGCCATGGTGCCGCGCAAAATGGCGGCGAACAGCACCTTGTCGGGTTCGGCCAGCTGAGCCTCCACCTCGCCCTCGTCGGCGCCGGGCGGCGTGACCAGGGTTTTGCTGCCGATGCCGTGTTCCAGGAAATCGGCCAGGATGCTGTCGAGAGCGGCGCCGGTCAGTTCGGCCTCGTAAAGGGCCTGCACGGCGGCCAGACGGGCCGAGGAGCGGCGCTGCGCGCCGCCGTTGGGTTTGCGGGGGGCTTTTTCTGTCATTTCGGTATAAGGCTCAGTTCTCTTTTGATATCGATCATGCGCAGGCAGGCGCGCGCCGCCTGACCGCCGAAATTGCGGCGTTCGGGCAGGCAGCGTTCCATGGCCTGCGGGCGGTTGTGCACGGTCAGGATGCCGTTGCCCACCGCCAGGCTGAAGTCCAGGGTCAGGGTCTGCAGTCCGTCCATGGCCAGACGGCAGACATGCTCGTAATGGTCGGTCTCGCCGCGAATGGCGCAGCCCAGGGCGATGTAGCCGGCATAGCGTTCATCGGTGGCCCGCAGCTCCATGGCGCGCACGGCATAGCGCACCGCCGCCGGAATTTCCAGGATTCCCGGCACGATCAGGCGCTTGTAGCCCACGCCCTGGGCGGAGAGCTCCTTGACGGCGCCCTTGACCAGGCCGTCGGTGATCTCCTCGTAGAAGCGGGATTCCACGATCAGCACGCGCATGCCGTTCATGATGCCTCCTAAACTGCCGGAACGCCGCCGACGGCGTTCAGATGACCGCGATGGGCCGCTGCTCCACCACCTTCAGGCCGTAGCCTTCCAGGCCGATGATGGTGCGCCTGGTGTTGGACAGCAGGATCATCTCCGTGACCCCGAGATCCAGAAGAATTTGCGCCCCCACCCCGTAGTCGCGCAAGGCTCCGGCATCGGGATGGCCTTCCACATGGGCTTTCACCCGGTCGCTGAGGCTGGTTGGCGAGGGCTCGCGGATCAGCAGCACCACGCCGCGCCCGGCTTCGCCCACCATGCGCATGGCTTCGTGCAGCTGGCCGCCCTTGCCGGTATCGGTGGTGCCCAGCACATCATCGAGCACGTTGAGGGCGTGCACGCGGGCCAGCACCGGCCCGCCCTGCGTCGGATCGCCCTTCACCAGGGCGATATGTTCGGCATAGGCCACGGTGTTGGTGTAGATCACCATCTTCCATTCGCCGCCATAAACCGAGTTCAGGGTGGTTTCCACCGAACGGCGCACGATTTTATCGTTCTTGCGGCGATAGGCGATGAGATCGGCGATGGTGCCGATCTTCAGGCCGTGAAACTGGGCGAACTTCACCAGATCCGGGGTGCGGGCCATGGTGCCGTCGTCGTTCATGATCTCGCAGATCACCCCGGCGGGGGTCAGCCCGGCGAGGCGGGCAATGTCCACCGCCGCCTCGGTATGGCCGGCGCGCACCAGCACGCCGCCATCGCGGGCCACCAGCGGGAAGACATGGCCGGGGCTGCCGATATCGGCGGCGCCCTTGGCGGGATCGATGGCCACTTCCACGGTGCGGGCGCGGTCGGCGGCGGAAATACCGGTGGTCACCCCTTCCCGCGCCTCGATGGACACGGTGAAGGCGGTCTGATGCCGCGAGGCATTGTCCTGGGCCATCAGGCGCAGGCCCAATTGCTGCACCCGTTCGCGGGTCATGGACAGGCAGATCAGGCCGCGGCCGTAGCGGGCCATGAAGTTGATGGCCTCGGGCGTGGCCATCTGGGCCGGGATCACCAGATCCCCCTCGTTTTCGCGGTCCTCGTCATCCACCAGGATGAACATGCGGCCCTGACGCGCCTCTTCGATGATCTCTTCGATGGGCGACATATATTCATGAAATTGCGACACGGTCGGTCAGTCCTTTTCGAGC
>JAJZGK010000251.1 GCA_021798485.1 Pseudomonadota bacterium | reverse complement strand
CGGGCCTCGGGCGGGCGGCCCCCGCTCATGATCCCGGCGCCAGGCGGCGGCGGCCCCGCGCCAGCAGCCAGGGGCCCAGCAGCGGCAGCAGCACCACATGCTTCCAGATGAAATCGGAGGTTTTGGCCCAGCGGCCCGCCGCCTGCGGCAGCGGCTGCCCCAGCAGCGGCGCCGCCTCGCGCAGCACCACCACCGGCACCGCCCCCAGCCCTTCGCAGTCTTCCTCCCAGCGCTCCACCGGCAGGCCGGCGAACATGGCATGGCCGCCCACAACGCGCCAGGCCTCGGCGCTGCACAGCAGATAGCGCCGCCCCTGCACCCGGTTTTTCAGCAGACGGTGCGCCAGGATCAGATCGGGGCCGGCCAGTTCCTCGAAACGGCCGACGCGGTGCCGCAGCAGCCGCCCGTGAGGGGCGATGATCTTGAGATCGAGATCGGGGATCTGGCGGCAGGCCTCGCAGGGGCAGGTATTGGCCGCCGCCAGGGCGGCGCGGCGGCGGTAGAAGGCCTGGAAAAAGGCGGCGGGGGCCAGAGGGGCGGCGGCATCGGCGCCCTCGCCCCAGGCGGCCAGCAGCACGGCGTCGCCTTCGAGCTTGTGCGGGCGCATCGGCCGGGGGGCCGCGGCGATCACCGCCTCCAGCAGGGCCGAAACGATCTGGGTGGCGTGGGCCAGGGTCAGGCGGTTGGCATGCAGGAAACGGGTATAGCCCGAAATGTCGGCCAGCAGGATATGGGCGTCGGTTTCGGGCCGGGCGCGCATCAGCCCGCCGCCGGATCGCTTTCGGTCTGGGCGGCGGCGGCCACGATGATATCGCCGAACTCGCGCAGGAACACCGATCCCTTGACGGTACGCATGATCAGCACGCTGCGGCGGTCGGCCTCGTCCACCTTGCGGCGGATCAGGCCGATCTCGCTCAAGCGGTCGAGGGCGCGGGTGATGGCGGGCTTGGAAATGTTCAAGGTGGCGGCCAGGCCGCGCACCGTATGCGGCGGCGGCGTGAGGTAGACCGTCAGCACCAGCGCCATCTGGCGCGCCGACAGGTCCGGCGCCTCTCTGCGGACGCTCTCGACGATGGCCCCCCGCCACAGATCAAGCGCCTGTACTGCCTTCAGTTCTAAGCCCATGACGCACTCATCTCGTTGCGAGGACGAAATTACCCGAGGCCGCTCCCTACGGCAATGATCATAACGGAAATTTCTGCTCGATCAGATGAAAGGCCGCCCGCAGGGCCATGGCCTCGCCGCCTTCGGGGCGGCCGGGGCGCGCCGAGGGGTTCCAGGCGAAGAGATCGAGATGGGCCCAGGGCGTGCCGGGCGAAACGAATTCCTGCAGGAACAGCGCGGCGGTGATGGCCCCGGCATGGGGGCTGTCGCTGGAATTGGACAGATCGGCCAGCTTGCCCTCGATCAGGCGGCGGTAGGGCTTCCACAGCGGCAGCCGCCACAAGGGGTCGGAGGTCGTTTCGGCAGCGGATTGAAAGGCGGCGGCCAGGGCCTCGTCGGGGGTGAACAGGGCCGGCAGATCGGGCCCCAGGGCCGTGCGCGCCGCGCCGGTCAGGGTGGCGAAATCCAGCAGCAGGCGCGGCTGTTCGCGGTCGGCCTCGGCCAGGCAGTCGGCCAGCACCAGGCGGCCCTCGGCGTCGGTATTGCCGATTTCCACGCTGAGGCCCTTGCGGCTTTTCAGAATATCCAGCGGCCGGAAGGCCGACCCCGACACCGCGTTGTCGACGGCGCCGATCAGCAGGCGCAGGCGCACCGGCAGGCCGGCCGCCATCACCAGCCCGGCCAGGGCCAGGGCGTGGGCGGCGCCGCCCATATCCTTCTTCATCAGCTTCATGTTGGCCGCCGATTTAAGATCGAGCCCACCGGAATCGAAGCACACCCCCTTGCCCACCAGGGTGACGCGCGGCGCCATTTCATCGCCCCACACCAGATCGATCAGGCGCGGCGCCCGGTCGGAGGCGCGGCCCACGGCGTGGATCAAGGGATAGTTCTCGGCCAGCAGATCCTCGCCCACCACGGCGCGCAGGCGGGCGCCGTACCGTTCCGCCAGGGTGCGGGCCGCCTGTTCCAGCTCGGCCGGGCCCATATCGGCGGCCGGACGGTTGACCAGATCGCGCACCAGGCCGATGGCCTCCACCAGACTGCCCACCCGGGCGCGGTTGGCGGCCTCGGGCCACAGCAGCCGGGGAAAGCCGCGCCCGGCCCGGCTTTTGTACCCGCCGAACTGATAGCAGCCCAGGGCCCAGGCCAGGGCCGCCCATTCGGCGGCGCGGGCATCGGGCAGATCATCAATGCGGTAGCAAACGGCCTCGTTCCGGCCCGGCAGTTTCAGCGGCAGATGCGCCCAGCACCAGGGATCGGCGGCATCCAGGCCGAACAGCACCCGCTCCACCTGCCCCTGGCCGTCGGGCAGCGGACAAACCGCCCCCGGCTCGCCGCCGAAGCCCGCGCTGTCCACCCAGCCGCGCACCGGCGCCGGCTGGGTGGACAGCCACTCGGCGAAACGGGCCTGGGTCACGGGGGTGATGGCGACAACCCTGGCGGTTGCAAGGTCCAGCAGATGATCGAGCACGGCAGCCTCTACGCGTTAAAAGTCTTGATTTTCCTACGCCAAAGCGCCGCCCGCGACAATCGCCTTCTCGGCCTCTCGGGCAACCTGTTCAGGGTTACCCCGGTTTGAGTGGGCGACGGCCCCGGACGAACCCAGATGGATTTTTGCGGCCTCTGCGTTATCCGTGGCCGCGCCAGCGGCATCTCCGTCCATCGGCGTTGCGCTTAAAGCCCCTTGCCCTTGTCAGAACCCGGGAGGCGTTCCCGTCGGCGTTGCGTTTATGCTAGACTGCAAACCAGCGTTCCCATCGAGTGTAAGGATCGATCGCCGTGGCTGCCGGGTCTTTCCGCAAACGTCTGAACTGGATCGTTACCCTGGTCTGCACCCTGTGGATGGTGGGGGCGCTTTACGTGCAGTTCATCGCCGTCAATCCCGATCAGTACGGCTTCCGCGATCCCGCCATCGAGCAGGAAATGCAAAACTGCGCCGGCAGCTTCGAGCAGCGCTATAACTGCAAGGAGGCGCTGATCATCGCCAAGGGCCATGCCAGCTTCCTGATCTGGCTGGGCAAGATGGCCCTGGTGCTGGGGCCGCCGATCGTGGTGTGGAATCTGCTGCGCCTGGCCGCCCGCCAGCGCCGCCAGGACGAGGCCCCCGATCTGTTCGAACCGCCGCCGCCGCGCAGCATCAAGCGCCACAAAATCCGCTAGTGGTGGAAATCTGACGGATGGCACCCGGGCCATTCGTCAGATTTCCACCACAATTCAATAAGTTGGAGAGATCGGCCGCCACGCCGGCCAGCAGCTCGGCCCAGGCGCCGGGCGCGGTTTGCCGGTACAGCCGCAGCGAGGGATACCAGAGGCTGGACGACGGACCGGCCGCCTCGGCCCGGCCCCAGCGCCAATCGGCGGCGAAGGGCAGGCACACCCAGGCCGGGCGGCCCAGGCCGCCGGCCAGATGGGCCAGGGCGGAATCCAGGGTGATCACCAGATCCAGTTCGGCCACCAGGGCGGCGCTATGGCCGAAGCTGGTGAAGGCGGCGCCGGCATCCTCGACGCCCTGCGCGGCAAGCAGGGCGCTTTCGGCGGCGCCGGGCCCGGCCTGCAGGCTGACCAGCCGCGCCCCCCGGCCACCCAGCAGGGCCAGCAGCCCCTCCAGCGGCAGGCCGCGGGCCTGATTGCCGCGATGGCGGGCATTGCCGCGCCAGGAAAACCCGATGCGCGGCCCGCATCCCTCCGGGCGCGGCCAGGAAAACGCGGGCGGCGGCGCCAGATAGGGGGCAATCATGCCCAGATCCCCGGCCTGATCCAGCCCCAGAAGGCGGGGCAGGCTCAGCAGCGGCGCCTGGCAGTCGCAGGGCGGCAGCATCGCCGCATCCCCCGCCACCTCGACCGCCGCCGCCGCCGGGCTGGCCGCCAGCAGATCCAGCAGCGGCGTTTGCGCCAGCAGCACGATGCGGCCATCGCCGGGCAGGCGCGGCAGAAAGCGCACGAATTGCAGGGTATCGCCCAGGCCCTGCTCGGCATGCAGCAGCAAGGTGCGCCCGGCCAGCGGCGTTCCATCCCAGGCCGGGGCGGCGAAACCGCGCGGCCGCAGCACCTGGGCGCGGGCCTGCCATCGCGCCTCGTAGGCCTGCCAGCCGTCACGGTAGGCGCCGGAACGCAACAGGAAATTGGCGTGGTTGAAGCGGATCTCGGCATCCTCCGGCGCCAGGGCCAGGGCCTGGGCGAAGGAGGCCGCCGCCGCGTCGGCCTCGCCCGTTTCATCTTGCAGCACCGCCAGATTGCTCCAGGCGGCGGCGCTGGGCGCCTGTGCCGCCACCTGGCGGTACAGAGCCAGGGCCTGGGCGAAATCGCCCTGCTGGCGCCGCACCCCGGCCAGATTGGCCAAAAGATCGGGATCATCGGGGCAGGCCGCGCGCACCGCCCCCAGCACGCGGGCCGCCTCGTCCAGC
>JAJZGK010000250.1 GCA_021798485.1 Pseudomonadota bacterium | reverse complement strand
CTGGCCGGGGCCGAGGCCCGGACGGCGGCGGCCCGGATGCGCGGCGTGCTGGGGGCGGACCTGCCGGTGATCGTGCTGGATGCCGAGCCCGGCCCCGCCGCTCTTTACGGGCTGCTGCGGCGCCGCCTTGCCGGCCGGCGTCACCCCCTACCATAGTTCAATTCCGCTATCCTCTGGAATAATCCATAGTTTCCTTGAGGAAAAAGTCCCCCCCGGCGCCGGTCTGGCCGGCACGGAGCGCGGACAGCAACAAAACCGCGTGACCGCCCCCAAGACGTTGTTTCCTGTCCGGCATCTACCATGCCGGCAAGGGTGGGGCTTTCCCCGCTGGCCGGGCGACGCGGATGCAACGGAGGATGATGATGGCCCTCGCACCTCAAACATTCGGTTTCTTTACGCCGACCGTGGCCCTGATGGGCGTTGGCTGCGCCGCCGAAACCGGCGCCCAGGCCAAGGCGCTGGGGGCTCGGCACGTGTTTTTGTGCACCGATGCCGGCATGGTCAAGCTGGGCATCGCCGCCAAGGTGAAGGCGATGATCGAAGCCTCGGGCCTTATGGTCACCGTTTACGATGGCGCCGAACCCAATCCCACCGACAAGAACGTGCATGACGGCGTGACCCTTTACCGCACCAGCGGCTGCGATGCCATCGTCTCGCTGGGCGGCGGCAGCGCGCACGATTGCGCCAAGGGCGTCGGCATGGTGGTGGGCAACGGCGGCAATATCCGCGATTACGAGGGGCTGGACAAAACCACCAGGCCGATGCCGCCGTTCCTGGCCGTCAACACCACCGCCGGCACCGCCAGCGAGATGACCCGGTTCTGCATCATCACCAACACCGATACCCATGTGAAAATGGCCCTGGTGGATTGGCGCTGCACCCCGAACGTGGCCATCAACGATCCGCTGCTGATGGTGGAGATGCCGCCGGCCCTGACCGCCGCCACCGGCATGGATGCCTTAACCCACGCGGTGGAGGCCTATGTCTCCACCATCGCCACCCCCATCACCGATGCCTGCGCCCTGGCCGCCATCCGCCTGATCGCCCGCTGGCTGCGCCCGGCGGTGGCCAACGGCGGCAATATCGAGGCCCGCGACAAGATGGCCTATGCCGAATATCTGGCCGGCATGGCCTTCAACAACGCCTCGCTGGGCTATGTGCATGCCATGGCCCACCAGTTGGGCGGCTTCTACAACCTGCCGCATGGCGTGTGCAATGCCGTGCTGCTGCCCGAGGTGTGCGTCTTCAATCTGATCGCCTGCCCCGAGCGCTATGCCGAGATCGCCGTGGCCCTGGGCGAAAACACCGCCGGTCTTTCGACCATCGCCGCCGCCGAGATGGCGGTGGCCGCCATCCGCCGCCTGGCCCGCGATGTGGGCATTCCCCGCAATCTGGCGCAGCTGGGCGTGAAGGAGGGCGATCTGGCGGTGATGGCCGGCAACGCCAAGAAGGATGCCTGCCAGCTGACCAATCCCCGGCTTGCCAGCCACGAACAGGTGGTGGGCATGTTCAAGGCGGCCCTGACGGCCTGACCCCCAAGAAAGCAGGAGTGGATCATGAGCAAATATCTCGATGCGCAATACCGGCTGTTGATCGACGGAAAATGGGTGGATGCCGCTTCGGGCGCCACCTTCACCGCCGTCAGCCCCGCCACCGGGGAAAAGCTGGCCGTTTGCGCCCACGCCGATAAATCCGATGTGGATGCCGCCGTGAACGCCGCCTGGCGGGCCTATGCCAGCTGGAAACACACCAGCCCGGTCGAACGGGCCCGCTATCTGAACAAGATCGCCGATGCCATCGAGGCCCGGGCCGAGCATTTCGCCATGGTGGAAACCCTGGATAACGGCAAGCCCATCCGCGAAACCCTGGCCGTGGATATTCCCTGGAGCATCGATCACTTCCGGTATTTCGCCGCCGCCATCCGCACCGACGAGGGATCGGTGGCGCAGATCGACAAAGACACCCTGAGCATGATCCTGCGCGAGCCGCTGGGCGTGGTCGGGCAGATCATTCCGTGGAACTTCCCCTTCCTGATGGCGGCCTGGAAACTGTCGCCGGCCCTGGCGGCGGGCGATTGCGTGGTGATCAAGCCGTCGTCCGACACCTCGCTCAGCCTGCTGGAGCTGGGCAAGCTGATGGCCGAAATCCTGCCGCCCGGCGTGGTCAACATCGTGACCGGCAAGGGCTCGACCACCGGCACCTACATGCTGGAGCACGAAGGCTTCAGCAAGCTGGCCTTCACCGGCTCCACCGATGTGGGCTACACCATCGCCGAGGCGGCGGCCAAGAAGCTCATTCCCGCCACCCTGGAACTGGGCGGCAAGTCGGCCAACATCATTTATCCCGATGCGCCGTGGGACAAGATGATCGAGGGCGTGCAGATCGGTATTCTGTTCAATCAGGGCCAGGTGTGCTGCGCCGGGTCGCGCATCTTCGTGCACCGGTCCATCTATGACCGCTTCGTCGGCGATATCACGGCGGCCTTCAACAAGGTCAACGTCAACCTGCCCTGGCTGAAGGACACCCAGATGGGGCCGCTGGTCAACGCCCATCAGCTGAAAACCGTGCTGAACTATGTGGATGTGGGCCGCAGCGAAGGCGAGATCCTGGTGGGCGGCAGCCGCATCACCGACGGCGAGCTGGCCAAGGGCAATTTCATGCACCCGACCCTGATCGCCGCGCACAACAAGGCCCGTGTGGCCCAGGAGGAGATTTTCGGCCCGGTGGGCGTGGTCATTCCCTTCAGCGAGACCGATGAAGTGATCGCCATGGCCAACGACAGCGAATTCGGCCTGGGCGGCGCGGTGTGGACCAGCACCCTCAATACCGCCCTCAAGGTGGCCCAGGGTGTGGAAACCGGGCGCATGTGGGTCAACACCTATAACCAGCTGCCGGCCCATGCGCCGTTCGGCGGCTACAAGAAGTCCGGTATCGGCCGTGAAAACCACAAGATGATGCTGGCGCATTATTCGCAGACCAAGAACATCTTCATCAGCACCACCGAAACCAGGATGGGCCTCTACTGAAGCCTTGAAGACGGCGGCGGGGCCAGGCGCCCCGCCGCTCATTCCAACCCCCACCAGACG
Source organism: Pseudomonadota bacterium (assembly GCA_021798485.1). Classification (GTDB taxonomy): domain Bacteria; phylum Pseudomonadota; class Alphaproteobacteria; order Rhodospirillales; family Magnetospirillaceae; genus JAJZGK01. The sequence continues at coordinate 1,430 of JAJZGK010000250.1, read as the reverse complement.
CGGGACGGCGCGGCCCCTTTTCCCCTGACCGGGGAAAAGCCCGGGAGGGGACGCCGCGCGCCCCGCCGCCGGGGATTTTCAGGGGAGCATTGAAAAATGCCGCAGGTTATCGGAATTCCCAGGGAATGTTTTCCCGGCGAGCGGCGGGTGGCGGCCGTGCCCGAGATGGTGACGAAGCTGATCGGGCTGGGGTTCGTGGTGCTGGTGGAAAGCGGCGCCGGCGACGGCGCCGATGTCTACGACGACGCCTACACCGCCGCCGGGGCCGGCATTGCGCCCACGGCGACGGATTTATGGGCGGCGGCGGATATCATCCTGAAAGTGCGCCCGCCCACGCTGGACGAGGCGGCGCTGCTGAAACCGGGGGCGCTGCTGGCGGGTTTCATCTGGCCGGCGCAGAACCCGGAGCTGATGCAGGCCCTGGCCGCCCGCAAGGCCACGGTTCTGGCCCTGGATTCGCTGCCGCGCCAGTTGTCGCGCGCCCAGAAGATGGATGCGCTCACCTCCATGGCCGGCATCACCGGCTACCGCGCCGTTATCGAGGCGGCGGCGCAGTTCGGCCGCTTCTTCAACGGCCAGATCACCGCCGCCGGCAAGGTGCCGCCGGCCCGGGTGTTCGTGGCCGGGGCCGGGGTGGCCGGGCTGGCGGCGCTGGGCACCGCCGTGGGGCTGGGCGCCGTGGTGCGGGCCAACGATACCCGCGCCGAGGTGGCCGATCAGGTGCGCTCCATGGGCGGCGAATTCGTGGCGGTGGACTATGCCGAGGAGGGCGGCGGCGGCGGCGGCTACGCCAAGGTGATGAGCGAGGGCTTCCAGGCGGCGCAGCGCGAAATGTATGCCCGCCAGGCCCGCGACTCCGACATCATCATCACCACCGCCCTCATTCCCGGCAAACCGGCGCCGCGCCTGATCACCGCCGAAATGGTGCGCTCCATGGCGCCGGGCAGCGTGATCATCGATCTGGCGGCGGAGCAGGGCGGCAACTGCGAACTGACCGAACCCGGCCAGGTGGTGGTGCGCCACGGCGTTACCATCGTCGGCTACACCGATTATCCCTCGCGGCTGGCGCGCCAGTCCTCCACCCTTTACGCCACCAATCTGCTGCGCCTGGCCGAGGAACTGTGCAAGGCCAAGGACGGTTTCGCCTTCGTGAACATGGAGGACGACGCCATCCGTGGCCTCACCGTGATCAAGGAAGGGGTGATCACCTGGCCACCGCCGCCGTTGCCCCCGCCGGCGCCGTCGGCCAAACCGGCCGCCGCGCCGCCGCCGCCGGTGGCGGCCAAGCGCTCCTTCCGGGGTCCGGCTCTGGCGTTCACCCTGGGCGCCATGGGCTCGCGCCAGCACAACTTCTACAACGACGCCTTCCGGCGCGCCGGCTACGAGGACGCGGCCCGTGAGGTCCAGCGCCTCTGGCTCGAGGGCAAGCG
>JAJZGK010000249.1 GCA_021798485.1 Pseudomonadota bacterium | reverse complement strand
GGTCAAGCCTGGCCAAGACGGCTTAAGGGAGGGGCCGTGGCGCAGAGTCCTGTATCAGTGCCACCGACGGAGCGGACCCACCGGGTATGAAACTGCTGGTAAGCCGCCTGACCTGGTTTCTTTCTAGTCCCGGTGCAGGATCTTGGCCACGGTGTTGCTGGAAATGCGCAGACGGTTGACATCGGGCAGGCCCGAGCCCAGCAGCGGCCGCAGATACATGCGGAAGGCATCGGTGACATCGGTGCCGGCCGGGGTGATGAAGTCGTCGGGCATGATGCGGGTTTTGCCGGCCACCGCCTGCAGCGGCTTCAGCACGTAATCCACCGAATAAAAGCCGGTGCGCTGAATGGTGACCGAGCCGTCCTGGCCGCCCCACATGGCGTATTGCACCGCCTTTTCCCCCACCTCGCGGGCCTCGCGCTGATCGACATCGGACACGCAGCCGACGAAGCTGCGCTGCAGATAGCCGAAGGTATCGCCGCGCACCCGCTTGATCTTCAGGCGGGCCTTGATCTCGTCGCACAACAGATCGGCCAGCGCCCCGGTGCCCGACAGCTGCACATTGCCGTGGGCGTCGCGCTCCACCGCCTGGGCCAGCTTGACCACGATGGGCACGCCGTCGGCATCGTGGATGCCCTCCGACACCGCGATGACGCAGCGGCCGTAACGGTCGTAGGTTTCCTTGACCTCGGCGGTGAAGCGGTCCAGATCGAACACCCGTTCCGGCATATAGATCAGATGCGGGCCATCATCGGGAAATTTCTTGCCCAGCGCGGCGGCGGCGGTCAGGAACCCGGCATGGCGGCCCATCACCACCCCGACATAAACGCCGGGCAGGGCGCGGTTGTCGAGATTGGCCCCCATGAAGGCCTGGGCCACGAAGCGGGCCGCCGAGGGAAAGCCGGGGGTGTGGTCGTTTTCCACCAGATCGTTGTCGATGGTTTTGGGGATATGCACGCAGCGCAGCGGATAGCCGGCGCGGCACGCCTCCTCGGAAACGATGCGCACGGTGTCGGAACTGTCGTTGCCGCCGATATAAAAGAAATAGGCGACGCCGTGCGCCTGCAGCACCTTGAAGATTTCCTGGCAGTATTTGAGATCGGGCTTGTCGCGGGTGGAGCCCAGGGCCGAGGCCGGGGTCTGCGCCACCATTTCCAGATTGTGGGTGGTTTCCCGCGTCAGATCGAGGAAGGTTTCATCGACGATGCCGCGCACGCCGTGCAGGGCGCCGTACACCAGATCCACGTTGCGGAACTTGCGCGATTCCAGCACCGCGCCCGCCACCGATTGATTGATCACCGCGGTCGGCCCGCCGCCCTGCGCCACCAGTACCTTGCCATGCAGCATGATCAATCCGTCCTTTCGTCAGCCTTCGGCATTCACCGTCATTTTTTCGATCCAGCCGCCCTGTTCCGACTGCTGATAATAGGTCAGAACGTGCCCCTGGGCCTTCCACGCCGTCCACTGCCGGCGGGCCTGGGCCACCAGGGCCTCGTCGCGGCCGTCGAACAGGGTCAGGCAGCGGTTATAGCCCTCCAGGGCGGCGGGCACCACCCCATCCGTCAGCACCAGCACATCGGCCTGATTGGGGCGATCCTCCGCCGCCGTCAGCCAGATGGGCTGATCGGCGCCGTCGCCGTCGCGGGCGGTGCCGTGCGGCAGCCAGGAGTCGGGAGTCCAGGTCCACAGCAGATCGTCGAGATCGTCGCGCCGCGCCTCCGAGCCGGTCATCACCACCACCCGGTGCCCGGCCGCCAGGATTTTGTCGAGCAGGCGCGGCAGGGCCTGTTCCAGGGGCAGCGCCGTCAGGTGATAAAAGCCGATGCGGACGGCCATGCCCCTCTACTCCTCGTGATGCGCGGCGATCCAGCCGTCCAGCAGGCGGATGCCGAAACCGGTGGGGCCGGGGCCGGTGAAGGGCTCGTCGCCGTCCTCGTCCTCGCCGGCCTCGGCGGTGCCGGCAATGTCGAGATGGGCCCAGGGCAGGCCCTCGGGCACGAAATGCTGCAGGAACCGGGCGGCGTGCAGATGATCGGGGGCGCGGTCCTCCCAGCTGCAGCTGCGCAGATCGGCGGCGGCGGATTTCAGATCCTCGTCGTAAAGATCGGTCAGCGGCAGCCGCCACAGCAGCTCCTCTTCCGCCTCGCCCGCCGCCGCCAGCTGTTCGGCCAGGGCGTCGTCGTTGCAGAACAGGCCGGCCCGCTTCTTGCCCAGCGCCGTTTCCACGGCGCCGGTCAGGGTGGCCAGATCGATCAGCGCCGCCGGGCGGCAGCTGCGGGCGGTCCAGGCCAGGGCGTCGGCCAGCACCAGCCGTCCCTCGGCATCGGTGTCCACCACCTCCACCATGGTGCCGTTATAGGCCCGCACCACATCGCCGGGACGCTGGGCCTTCCCCGAGACCATGTTCTCGGCGATGGCCAGCACCCCCACGGCGTTGACCTTGGCGCGGCGGCGGGCCAGGGCCGCCATCAGCCCCATCACCGCGGCGGCGCCGCCCATGTCGCCCTTCATCTCGGCCATGTCCTCGCCCTCTTTCAGGCAGAGGCCGCCGGTATCGAAGGTGATGCCCTTGCCGACGAAGGCCAGCGGCGCGGCCTCCTTGTCGTCGGCGCCGGTCCAGCGCAGGCAGGCCAGCAGCGGCGGCCGGGCGCTGCCCCGGCCCACCGCCAGCAAAAGGTTCAGGCCCTGTTTGGCCAGGGCCTGGGCATCAAGGATCTCCACCGCCACCCCTAGGGGGAAAAGGCCGGCCAGGCGGTCGGCAAAGGCCTGCGGGGTCAGCTCGTTGGCCGGGGCCACCACCAGATCGCGGGCCTCCGCCACGGCGGCGGCCACCGCCTCCAGCCGGGCGAAATGCCGGCGCGAGGCTTCGGGATCGGGGCTGACCACGGTGATTCCGGCCAGGCTCCAGTCGCTCTCGGGATCGGGATGCAGGCGGTAGCGCGGCGACACCTTCCAGGCCCGCAGCACCAGGCCGTAGGCCAGTTCGGCGGCCTCGTCGGCGGCCAGATCCAGGGCGGCGTCGAGATGGGTGATGCCGCTGTCGGCCAGTTCGGCGAACAAGGCGGCGCCGATGCGGCGCAGGGCGGCGGCATCCTGCTCGCCGGCCTCGTCCAGCCCCACCGCCACCAGCCAGCCCTCGGGGGTGAGAACCGGGCGCACATCGCCCTCCTCGCCCTTGAAGCGGTGTTTTCCGGCCAGGGCGCGGGCCAGCAGCCGCCCCCGCTCTCCAGCGGCGGCGGTGGCGCAGGGCACCAGGCCGGGGCGCAGACCCACGGCCAGGGCCTCCGCCCCCGAAGGGGCGGAGGCGAAGGTGATCGAGACGCTCAAAACGCCCTACTTCTGCTCGTACTGATCGGCCACCAGCCGGTCGAGCAGGCGCACGCCGAAGGCCGAGGCCCCCTTGGGCGTGACTGGCCCGTCCTTCTTGGCCCAGGTCACCCCGGCGATATCGAGATGGGCCCAGGGGGTCTCCTTGATGAAGCGCTTGAGGAACATGGCGGCGGTCACGCTGCCGGCCCCGCCCTCGCCCACGTTCTTCATGTCGGCGATCTCGGACTTGATCTGCTTGTCGTAGGGATCGTCCACCGGCATGCGCCACAGCTTTTCGCCCACGGCGGCGCCCGCCGCCGTCAGCTGTCCGGCCAGAGTGTCGTCATTGGCGAACAGCCCGGCATAGTGCGCGCCCAGCGAGACGATGATGGCCCCGGTCAGGGTGGCCAGATCGATGATGGCGCGCGGCTTGAAGCGGTCTTGCGCGTACCACAGGGCATCGGCCAGCACCAGGCGCCCCTCGGCGTCGGTGTTGATGACCTCGATGGTCTGGCCCGAGGCCGAGGTCACCACGTCGCCCGGACGCTGGGCGGTGCCGGAGGGCATGTTCTCCACCAGCCCCACCACGCCGACGGCGTTGACCCGGGCCTTGCGCAGGGCCAGGGCCTTCATCAGGCCGATGACCACGGCGGCGCCGCCCATGTCCCACTTCATGTCCTCCATGTTGGCGGCGGGCTTCAGGCAGATGCCGCCGGTATCGAAGGTGACGCCCTTGCCGACGAAGGCCAGCGGCGCCGCCTCCTTGTCGTCGGCGCCGCTCCAGCGCAGCACCGCCAGCTGCGATTCGCGCTCGCTGCCCTGGCCCACGCCCAAAAGCGCCCCCATGCCCAGCTTCCTCATCTGCTTCTCGCCCAGAACCTCCACCTCGAGGCCCAGCCCGGCCAGGGCCTTGGCCTGTTCGGCCAGGCTTTCCGGATAGATGACATTGGCCGGCTCCGAGGCCAGATCGCGGGTCAGGAACACCCCTTCGGCCACCGCCTCCAGCGGCGCATAGGCCTTCTTGGCGGCGGCGGCATCCTCGGCCAGCACCACCACCTTCTTCACCGAGGGCTTCTCGGTCTTCTTCTCGGTGGTGCGGTATTTGTCGAAGCGGTAGGAGCGCAGCCGCGCCCCCAGGGCGGCATGGGCGGCGGCCTCGGCCACCGGCAGGGCCGAGCCGGCCACCGCATCGACGGCAATGGCCATCTGCGCAT
>JAJZGK010000248.1 GCA_021798485.1 Pseudomonadota bacterium | reverse complement strand
CTGGCAGCCGGGCGAGGACGGCGCCTGGCGGCGGCTGACCGCCTTCCTGGACGCGGATGCCGCCGCCTATGCGCGGCGGCGCGACCTGCCGGCCGAGGACGGCACCTCGCGGCTGTCGCCGCATCTGGCCTTCGGGGAAATTTCGCCGCGCCGCCTGTGGCACGCCGCCCGCGCCGCCGGTCAGCATCCGGCCGAGGGCTTTTTGCGCGAACTGGGCTGGCGCGAGTTCTGCCATCACATGCTGTTCCGTTTCCCCGAGATGGCCACCCGGCCGCAGCGCGCCGCCTTCGAACGCTTCCCCTGGCGCCAGGATGCGGCGCCCTGGCGGGCCTTCCGCCAGGGCCGGACCGGCTACCCCATCGTCGATGCCGGGCTGCGGCAACTGTGGCACACCGGCTGGATGCACAACCGCGTGCGCATGATCGTGGCCTCGTTCCTGGTCAAGGATCTGCGCCTGCCCTGGCAGTGGGGCGAAGCCTGGTTCTGGGATACCCTGGTGGATGCCGATCCCGCCAACAATTCCGGCGGCTGGCAGTGGGCGGCGGGCTGCGGCATGGATGCCGCCCCCTATTTCCGCGTGTTCAATCCGGTGCTGCAGGGGCGGCGCTTCGATCCCGACGGCGCTTACGTGCGGCGCTGGTGCCCGGAACTGGCCGGCCTGTCCGCCTCTTGCCTGCATGCCCCCTGGCAGGCGCCGCCGCTGGAGCGCATCGGCCTGGCCTATCCGCCGCCGCTGGTGGACCACGAACGGGCCAGGAAGGAGGCGCTCGCCGCCTTCGCGGCGATCAAGGAATAACGCCGCCTTCGCGGGGGCTTTTTTAACGCCGCCATTGCGGGGTCTTTTTTAATACCGGCCAACCATTGAAGTGACTCGTTGGCCGGTATCCAGCGAGCATTGAGCGAGCGGCCAAGGCGGCGGATGCCGCCGCCCGGCGAGGGACGATACAACCGGTCAATTCATTGGGCGGTTGGTATAACGCCGCCATTGCGGCGGGGAAATCATGAATCGGACATAATTTTGCCACCAGCCGTCCCTAGGATTTCAGACTGTGGGACGACAGGAGGTCATCATGTTCCGCAGAACCGCCCTTTGCACCGTTGCCGCTCTGGCTTTTGCCGCCACGCCGCTGGCGGCCGCCAACGCCCATCCCTGGGGTCATCACGATGGCCTGGGGCTTTTGGCCCTGCCGCTGGTGGCCGGCGCCGTGGCCGGTGCCGTTCTGGCCGCCTCGGGGCCGCCGTCGCCGCCGGTGGTGTATCAGGCGCCGCCGGTGGTGGCCTATGCGCCGCCGCCCGCCGTGGTCTATCAGGCGCCGCCGATGGTCTACGCGCCGCCGCCCGCCGTGGTCTACAGCGCCCCGGCGCCGGCCTACGGCTATTCCCCCTATTATGGCTATTACCGGGTGCGGTGATTACCGCTCCACCGTCAGCAGTTGGTATAGCCCGCCGAAATAACGCCGCCGCTCCAGGCGGGCGCCGGCCCACTCGGCGGGCAGCAGGGCGGTGATGTCGTGGGTCCACAGATCGGCGGCGAAGGGTTCCAGCCGCTCCAGCACCGGCAGCCACAGATAGCGCAGCGGGTTCCACCAGGCCGGGCGGGCATAGTCCAGCAGCACCAGCCGCCCGCCGGGCCGCACCACCCGCCAGGCCTCGCGCAGGGTTTGCCGGCGCACCTCGGGCGGCTGCTCGTGCAGCAGGAAGAACAGCAGGGCGCGGTCGAAGGCGCCGTCGGCCATGGGCAGGGCGGCGGCATCGGCGTGATGCAGGGTCAGCCCCTGGCGGTCGGGCAGTTTGCGGGCCAGATTGGCCAGTTGCACCGGCAGCACGTCCACCACGTCCAGCCGGCCGCTGGCGCGGCGCGCCCGCTCCAGAAGATGGCGGCTGAGATCGCCGTAGACGCAGGCCACCTGCAGGCTGCGGCCGGGCAGGGTTTGCCCCAGGGCATCCAGGGCGGCATCGCGCAGTTTCCGGAAATTTCCCCAGAGGATCAGATTGACCAGCCATTGCCGTTCGAAAATACGCACGGCGCGGGGGTGGACATAGGCCCACCAGTAATGACGCGTGAGGTAACGGGGCGGCGGAGACGGGGAGGCGGCGGCATCGAAGGCGGGCGGCGTCGTGATGGGCCTCCTCATCGTCTGGCCGGGCGGGCGGATGGCGCCCCTGGCTGCAACCCCGGCTGGTTTTCGGATCATCCGCGCATCAGTAGATCAGTGATTGCCGGGCGGATCAAGAGGTGGCGCGAGGCTAAAAAAATTACGCGCGACATGTGTTGAGGGACATGTTCGCGCGAAAAAAACATTCTTAAAGGACCGTTTATTATAAGCGGCGGATTGTACAGGAGGCAAGCGTCGTTCCTGCCATGCCGCATGAGCGATCGGCACGGCTCCGATCCAGCTTCGGGTGGTAGCGTCCCACCCGTTTTCGGTGCCGGATCTTCAAGAAAAATCAGCCGGCGCCGTTGGGGACCTATGGAAAAGGAACGTTCGGATCATGTATCGCAACCGGATCGGTATGAGTGCGCTGTGGGGCAAGGTGATGAGCCCGCGCGAGGCCAGCGGCCTTATCAAGGACGGCATGACGGTGGGGCTGTCGGGCTTCAACCGCGCCGGTGAGGCCAAGGCGGTGCCCATCGCCCTGGCCGAGCGCGCCCGCGACCAGGCCTTGCGCATCGATCTCGTCACCGGGGCCAGCATCGGCAGCGAGGTGGACAAATCCCTGGCCGAAAGCCACAGCCTGGCCCGGCGCATGCCGTTCCAGGCCGATCCCGCCTTGCGCGCCGCCATCAACCGCGGCGAGGTGATGTATATCGATCAGCATCTGTCGGAAACGGTGGATCTGTTGCGCACCCACCAATTGAAGCCCATCGACGTGGCGGTGATCGAGGCCATCGCCATCACCGCCGACGGCGGCATCGTGCCCACCACCTCGGTGGGCAATTCGGCCAGCCTGGCCATGATGGCCGAGCAGGTGATCGTCGAGATCAATCTGGCCCAGCCGCTGACCCTGATGGGCATGCACGATCTTTATATTCCCACCCGCCGTCCCTACCGCGAGGCCTTTCCGCTGACGCGGCCGTCGCAGCGCATCGGTCTGGCGGCCATTCCGGTGGAACCGTCGCGCATCAAGGCCATCGTTATCACCGACAAGCCCGATGCCTGGGTTTCGGTGGTGCCGCCCGATCAGGAAACCGCCGATATCGCCGGCTTCCTGATCGAGTTTCTGCAACACGAGGTGCGCCAGGGTCGTCTCGACAACCGCCTGGCGCCGCTGCAGGCCGGGGTGGGCTCCATCGCCAATGCCGTGCTGCACGGTTTCCAGGACAGCCCGTTCCACGATCTGGAAATGTATTCCGAGGTGTTGCAGGACAGCACCTTCGATCTCTTCGACTCCGGAAAGCTGGTGTTCGCCTCGGCCTCGTCCATGACCCTGTCGCAGGCCAAGGGCGAGCAGGTTTATCCCGATCTGGCCAAATACCGCGACCGCATCGTGCTGCGCCCGCAGGAGGTGAGCAACAGCCCCGAGATCATCCGCCGCCTGGGCATCATCGCCATCAACACGGCGCTGGAAGCCGATCTTTACGGCAACGTCAACTCCACCCATGTGGGCGGCACCCATATGATGAACGGCATCGGCGGCTCGGGCGATTTCGCCCGCAACGCCCAGATGGCGATTTTCGTCACCAAATCCATCGCCAAGGGCGGGCGCATTTCCTCCATCGTGCCCATGGTCAGCCATACCGATCATGCCGGCCTGGATGTGGATCTGCTGGTGACCGAGCAGGGTCTGGCCGATCTGCGCGGCCTGGCGCCGGTCGAGCGGGCCCGGCGCATCATCGCCAACTGCGTGCATCCCGGCTACCGCGATGCCGCCGCCGCCTATCTGGACGAGGCTCTGCTCCGGGGCGGCGAAACCCCGCATGTGCTGGAAAAGGCTTTTTCCTGGCATGCGGCCCTGCGCGAGCACGGCACCATGCTGCCGTCCGCCCCGCTGGCGGCGGAATGATCAAGGCGGTTCCGGCGGCGGCATTCCCGGCCGCCGCCCACGGCTGTCCGGTTTAATTTTCTGAACTGAGCGCACGGTGTTGATTCTACGCGTGTTCCAGATGTTGACGCATCTACCGGACACGAAAACGGAGCAACACCGTGCGGCACCAGAATAGCGTTTTCCACGCTGTCTTGAAGCATGCTCCTTGGGCGCCAAGGCCCTTTTGTCGTCGTCCGCAGGGCGGCACCCCCCTCTTGCCGTCATGCGCGGGCTTGACCCGCGCATCATAAGACGGCGTCTCCCCCCACAGGGATGGCCGGGTCAAGCCCGGCCAAGACGGCTTAAGGGTGGGACTGTGGCGCCGAGGCCCTTTTGTCGTCGTCAGGAGAGCGGCATCCCCCTTTTGTCGTCATGCGCGGGCTTGACCCACGCATCATAAGACGGCGTCTCCCCCCACAGGGATGGCCGGGTCAAGCCCGGCCAAGACGGCTTGAGGGAGGGGCTGTGGCGCCGAGGCCCTTTTGTCGTCGTCCGCAGGGCGGCATCCCCCTCT
>JAJZGK010000247.1 GCA_021798485.1 Pseudomonadota bacterium | reverse complement strand
CCGGTGTGTTGATTGGAGGGATCGCCGGAGCGGCGGGCGCTATGGCCATCATCCTCGGACTCGCGGTGGCCGTCGCGTCGATCCCCGACAGCCAGGGGGTATTCCACGGCTGCATCGGCCGCGCGACCGGCATCGTGCGAATCATTGACAACGCCTCGCAGACGTGTACGCGCTTCGAACGCGCGGTCACCTGGGGCCAGCAGGGCCCGCCCGGCGCCCTGCCCGCGCCCCCCCTCCTCCACATAAAGATCGTGCACCGTCAGGGTGGGGGCCCCGGCCCAGCTGGAATAGCCGTCCAGCAGCACCACGCCGCCGCACACCCGTCCCGCCGTTTCGGCCAGCAGCACCTGAAAACGGGGATTGGGGCCGAAACAATCGCGGCGCACCACCGCCTCGGTCAGGGCCGGCGGCGCGGCGGCGCGCTCGAAGGCGGCCAGCCGCCGCACCAGCGATACGATGATGCCGCTTTCCTCGGGCCGGGCCGGACGGATCAGCGCCACGCCGCCGCTCATGACGGCGCGCCGGGCTGGAACGCCACCTTCACATCCAGGGGCCGCGCCGCATAAGGGGCCGATGTCACCAGAATGCGCGCCCCGGCGGCGGCATAGGCGGCGGCATTGCCGGCATTGACCCCGCCCGCCGCCGCCACCAGCGCCGTGGTTCCGGCCAGACGGCGCACCACCTCGGCCACCTGATCGGGGGGGAATTTCTCCAGTTGCACCACATCGGCGCCGTGGCGCGCCGCCGCCTCGGCCGCCGCAACCGAGGTGACCTCCACCACCACCTTCTTTTCCGGACAGGCCGCCTTCAGACGGGCGATGGCCGCCTCCAGCGGCTGATCGGCCAGCACCGCCAGATGCTCGGGAAACAGCAGCAGGGTATCCGAGAGCCCCAAACGGTGCGGCACCGCGCCGCCGGCCAGGATGGCCTTCACCGCCACCGCCCGGGTGCCGGGGCAGGCCTTGCGGGTGCAGGCCACCACCACGCCGGGCTGAACGGCACGGGCCGCCGCCACGATCCCGGCGGCGGCGGTGGCGATGCCCGAGGCGTATTCCATCAGGGTTTGCGCCACCTTCCAGGCGGCGAAGGCCGCCTCGGCCGGGCCTTCGCCCGCCAGCAGCAGCGTGCCCGCCGCCACCCGCGCCCCGCTGGCCAGGCTGTCCTCCACGCCGCAGCCCAGGCGACGCAACAGGCGCCCGGCCTCTTCCGGGCAGGCCGCCACCATCTCGGCGCCGGCGCGGAAGCTGATGCGGGCCCGCCGCCCGTTCAGCCCCAGCGAGCGGGTGGTCAGATCGCCATAGGGCACATCCTCGCGCAGGAAACGCTCCAGATCCTCGTCGCTGATCAGTATCATCCTCGTCTCCCGCTCCTTTACCGTTGCCGAACGCCGCCAAAAGCCGAACACTGCCACTTTACGGCAGATCAGCGGGAGGACAAGACGGCGTGTTCCGGCTTCCCCAATCCTTTCACGGCCAGACGGCGGCACCCGGCGGAAGCGGCGCCAGTGTGCTGGAGTTCGAACTGCGGGCCGAACAGGCCGGGGCCCTGGGCCGGGCCGGCGCCGCCGTGCAGCAGGCCCTGGCCGCCTTGCGCGCCCTGACGGCGGATGATCCCGCCCGCCCCGCCCAAGTCCTGGCCGCCGCCGCGGCCTTGCATGCCTACCTGATCCAGGTGGAACTGAGCGGCCTGCATCTGCACGGCCACGACGATCTGATCGTGGCCGGCCTCGATATTCCCGCCGAGGTTCTGCGCAAAGTGGGGGTCAGCACCAGCGGCGCTTAACGCACGGCGATGCCATAAAGCCAATCGGCATGCGTGCGCGCCAGCGCCGCCCCTTGCAGATCCCAGGTGGAGAACCCGGCGACGGCCAGCAACGGCGGCAGCTGTTCGGGCTGCCAGTAGCAGAAATAGCGGGGCGCCCCCAGCTTGTGGCTGGACCAGCCCTCGCCGTCGCCCCGCTTCAGACTGAAGGCGAAACGCCCGCCCGGCGCCAGGGAGGCGGCCAGCCGCGCCAGCACCTGGGAAAACTCGGCACGGCTCAGATGCAGCAGCACGGCATTGGCCAGGATCAAATCGTAAGGCCCGCCCACGGTATCGGTGAGGATGTTCAAGGCCCGCGCCGCGAAGCCTTTGGCCCGTAACAGAGCCAGAAACCCGGCGCAGGCATCGGAACATTCCACTTGGTAGCCCCGCCCCTGCAGATAGGCGGCATCGCGGCCGAAGGCGCTGCCCAGTTCCAGAATCCGCGCCGAAGGCGCCAGACCGGCCACGGCGCGGTCCATCCACTGACGCGGCGGCCCCGAAACCTCGGCGCTGGTGCCGGCCACATAGGCCTCCACATGCTCTTCATAGGCCTGCAGGGTTTCACGGTTGGACATGGGGCCTCCTTGGGTGAACCTGGCCATCCGGGCAGCGCTTGAGGCCCATCATCCTTCAAACGGACATCACGTCAGCGCGTCAGGCTCGGCATGGATGACAACGCGATCGATCCGGGCAATGCGGGCCCGGATGTCGCGTTCAATGGATGCGGTGATTTCATGGATCGCCTTCATCGCCGCGGTCTTGGGAAAGATGCAGTGGAATGCGATGTAGTAACCACTTCGGCCACATTGCACGGTCAGGTGATGCATATCCCGCACCATCGGATAGGCCGAGAGAAGATCGCGGATCTCCGTCGTGATCCGAGCGGCTTCATCCGCAGCCGGCATCACCACGATATCCTCGGAACGCCTGCTGGGATCGATGTGAATATCGATGGCGATACCGGAGCCGAACGCCTGCAACAGCCGCTCTTCCAGACTGGAAGCGATGGCGTGCGCGTCCTGCAGGCTCAGTGTTTCCTCAACCTCGAGATCGAAGCCGAGAACACGGCGCCCATCGATGAACAAAATGCTGATATCGTGGACGGCAAGCCCCATTGCCGCGGCGGTCACCTGCACCGTCTCGGCGATGCCCTCGTCGTCGAGAGCCAGCGGCTCGGCGACCACCAGGAGGGCCACATTGGGCAATTCCGCCTGAACCTTCGCGACGACCTCGCGCCTTACGGCCTCGACCTGCTCCAGGGCCAAGCCTCGTCCGACCTTGAGAATCGCCTCGGCGAAGATGGTGGTTCCTCCCGGTCTGGCGCGGATCTGCTGAACATGGGCCACACCAGGAACAGCCGCCGCAATGGCGCCGATTCTGTCCGCCGTCCCGACCGGAGCCGTATCGATCAAAACGTCAATGGTGCGCTTCCCCAGACGGTACCCCGCCGACAACACGAAACAGGCGACACCGATGGCGGCGACCGCATCTCCTTTTTTCCATCCCAACGCCACGAAACCCAAGCCGCACAAAACGACCAGCGAACTCAAAATGTCAGAGGAGAAATGCAGGGCATCCGCTTCCAGGGCCTGGCTGCCTGTTTCTTTCGCCACTTTGCTCAAGGCTCGGGCCCGGGTGAAATCAATGACGATCGAGATGAGGATCACCGCCACGCCATACCAGGTGACCTTGACCTCTACCTTGTCGGCAAGCAGGCGATCCACCCCCTCCTTGATGATCCAGCCGCTGGTTAAGAACAGCAGGCCCGTCTCGATAAGAGCGGAAATATTCTCGACCTTTCCATGCCCATAGGGATGTTTTTGATCGGCGGGTTTGTCGCTGACCCTGACGGCAATCCAGGTCAGACTGGCCGCTCCCAAATCCAGCAGGGAATGCGCCGCCTCGGACAGAATGCCCAAGCTGCCGGTCAGCAGGCCGACGGCCAGCTTCATCATGGTCATCGCGGCACTGGCAAAGACTGAGGAAAGTGCGACTTTTTCTTTTTTATTGGCCATTCTGATGCATTTCAAAATAAAGGGTTAAACCGCGATTAAACGTCTCGTTCACAGGTTTGATGAACCGCCGTTGATATCCTCCAGACCGTCATCAACGTCGTTCTGGAGATTTCCGATGTTCCGCATTCCTGATTTCATCCTCTGTTCATCCGCTCTGGCTTGGATCGCGGGAGGCTTTGTCTATGGGTATTTCTGAGACAGATGAGGTCGATCTGCTGATCCGTAAGCTCTTCGGCGGCACCGAACAGGCCGTAGCCGGCATTGCTGATGACCACGTCGATGCGTCCCAGCTTGGTGAAGGAATGCTCGACAACCTTGCGAACGGCATCCCGGTCGGTCACGTCCAGGACTTCGGCGAAAAAGCTCTCGGGATAGCCGTTGCTCAGATCGGCGATCTTCGAGATGTCGCGGACCGTGCCGACGACGCGGTCGCCGCGTTCCAGAAGCTGATCGGTCAGTTGGCGGCCAAAACCACTGCTGACGCCAGTGATGAACCATGTACGCTGTGACATTGGATGTCTCCCAGGACTAGAAAGAAACCAGGTCAGGCGGCTTACCAGCAGTTTCATACCCGGTGGATCCGCTCCGTCGGTGGCAACTTATACCGGCCAACCATTGAAGTGACTCGTTGGCCGGTATCCAGCGAGCATTGAGCGAGCGGCCAAGGCGGCGGATGCCGCCGCCCGGCGAGGGACGATACAACCGGTCAATTCATTGGGCGGTTGG
>JAJZGK010000029.1 GCA_021798485.1 Pseudomonadota bacterium | reverse complement strand
GGCTTGGCCAGCAGGGCCCGGGCCAGGGTTTCGACCTGATCATCGGGCACCGAGATCTCGAAGCCGTCCTCGCCGGTATAGCCCGAGCGGCTGATGAAACAGGGGATGCCGGCCACCGTCAGGGGGCGCCAGCGCATGAAGCCCATGGCGGCGGCCTCGGGCGCCAGCCGGGCCAGCGCCGTGACCGCCGCCGGGCCCTGCAGGGCCAGCAGCGCGCGGCCGGTCAGCACCTCCACCTCGGCCTTGCCGGCCAGACCGGCGCGAAGATGGGCGATGTCCTGCGCCTTGCAGGCGGCGTTGACCACCAGGAACAGATGGTCGCCGGCCTCGGCCACCATCAGATCGTCGAGGATGCCGCCCTGGTCGTTGGTGAACATGGTGTAGCGGATCTGGCCGGGGCTTAAGGCCTGAAGATCGCCCGGCACCAGGGCTTCCAGGGCGGCGGCGCGGTTTTCCCCGCGCACCGCCACCTGGCCCATATGCGAAACGTCGAACAGCCCGGCGGCGGCGCGGGTGTGGTTATGTTCGGCCAGCACGCCGCTGGGATACTGCACCGGCATGGCGTAGCCGGCGAAGGGCACCATTTTGGCGCCCAGGGCGAGGTGCAGGTCGTAAAGCGCGGTGCGCGACAGGGATGAATCGGTGCTCATGGCCAGGCTCTCTTTCGACAGGGCGCGCTTCCCCACCGGAAGCGGTTTGCCCCCCTCTGTCCTTATGACCTGAAAGATTCGCCGGGCCCGGCGGGAAAACCCCGCCACGTCCGGCTTTCATCTTCGGTGAGGCGCCAAACAGCGTTCGTCGCCTGCTTTCCAGAGAGCCATCCCCCCGCGGTCCTTTGGCCTGAGAGTTTCCAGGGGCGGTTGCTCCTTCGGCGGCGGCCGTTTGCGGCCACGCTCTCCCACGGGGATCATCTGTATGTGGGCGGCATCATAGAAAGACGCCGCCCGCTTGTCCAGGGGTTGAAAAATGTCTACCGCAGCGAACGGTGGCTCCGGTTGTAGTCCAGTTCGTCGTGGTCCAGCTGCAGGCCGAGGAACACCTCGTACTTTTCCATGTTCTTGATCTGATCCACCGGGATGGTGATATCCACTTCGTCGTCGGTAAAGCCCACGGTGTCGGCGTTGTCGGGGAAGGTCAGATGCACGGGGAAGATGCGCTTGGCGGCGGGGCTGGGGAAGAAGGCCGGAATGGCCACGAAGTACGAGAGCGCCGCCGTGCGGTTGGCGGGGGCGGCGGGGCCGCGTTCGGCGTTGATGCCCACCTGCAGGTTGATGCTCATGCTCTTGCTGTCGGGATCGTAAAGGCAGCTGCCGTTGTAATGCACCAGCTCGGCATGCAGGGCCACATCGGTGATGTCGCGGCCGGGGCCGGGGCGGAACCGGGTCAGCCGGGCGGCATCGGCCAGCACCGACACATGCGGACAGGCCACCTTTTCCGGATCGATCTTGGCCGCCGGGGGTTTGTCGTCGGGCTTGCTGTCGGAGCTGGACGAGCAGGCGGTGGCGGACAGCAGGGCCAAGCCCATCAGACCGGCCAGGCCCGCCCGCGCCAGGCGGCGGGCCAGCGGGGACGGGCTGCGGTTGAGGAAGGTCGGCTTGGTCATGACTTCACCTTTTGCCATCGCGGTAATTCTGCTATTGCTGGCGACTGTAGTGAACAGCGGCCCGCGGCACAAGCCGCCGTTCAGGCAATTTTCCCGCAAAGCCACTCCGCCGAGACATGACCAGACCAGCCCTGACCCTTCTTCTTGCCAGCCCGCGCGGGTTCTGCGCCGGCGTCGACCGGGCCATCCAGATCGTGGAGGAGGCCCTGGTGCGGTTCGGCCGCCCGGTTTATGTCCGCCACGAGATCGTGCATAACCGCTTCGTGGTCTCGTCGCTCGAAGCCAAGGGGGCGGTGTTCGTCGATGATCTGGACGAGGTGCCGCCCGGCCGTCCGGTGGTGTTTTCGGCGCACGGCGTGCCGAAATCGGTGCCGGCGGCGGCCGAGGCGCGCGGCATGTTCTATCTCGACGCCACCTGTCCGCTGGTCACCAAGGTGCATCATGAGGCCGAGCGCCACGCCGCCGAGGGCCGCCAGATCATCATGATCGGCCATGCCGGCCACCCGGAGGTGATCGGCACCATGGGCCAGGTGGAAGAGGGCCGGGTGCTGCTGGTGGAAACCGTGGCCCAGGCCGAACAGGTGGCGCCGGCCACCCCCGCGCATCTGGCCTACATCACCCAGACCACCCTGTCGGTGGACGATACCATCAGCATCGTCGCCGTTTTGAAGCGGCGCTTTCCGGCCATCGAGGGCCCGAAGAAGGACGATATCTGTTTCGCCACCACCAACCGCCAGCAGGCGGTGAAGGCCATCGCCCCCCGCTGCGAGGCGGTGATGGTGATCGGCGCGCCCAATTCCTCAAACTCCAAGCGGCTGGTCGAGGTGGCGGCGCGGGCCGGCTGCGCCCGCGCCATTCTGGTGCAGCGCGCCGCCGAGATCGACTGGTCGCTGCTGGCCGGGGTCACGCGGCTTGGGGTGTCGGCCGGAGCCTCGGCGCCGGAACTGCTGGTGGACGAGGTGATCGCCGCCTGTTCCGAACGCTTCGACGTCACCATCGAGGAAGTGGCGGTAACCCGCGAAACCATCAGTTTCAAACTTCCCGCCGCCCTGGCGGGCAAATAGGCAGCGCGAATCCATGGCCGTTTACACCGAAGTTTCGGACGAGGAGCTGGAAGCCTTCGTCGCCCAGTACGATATCGGCGCCGTCGAGGGCTGCAAGGGCATCGCCGAGGGGGTGGAGAACTCCAACTTCCTGCTGCAGACCGAACGGGGCAGCTACATCCTCACCCTCTATGAAAAGCGGGTGAACCCCGACGACCTGCCCTTCTTCATCGGCCTGATGGAGCATCTGGCCCGCCAGGGTCTGGCCTGCCCCACGCCGCTGCCGGGCCGGGACGGCCGCACCTTGCGGGAACTCTGCGGCCGCCCCGCCGCCATCATCAGCTTTCTGCAGGGGCTGTGGCCGCGCAAGATCCAGGCGGCGCACTGCGCGCCGCTGGGCCGGGCCATGGCCGAAATGCATGTGGCCGGGCAAAGCTATCCCGGCCGCCGGGCCAACAGCCTGGGGCTGGCCGGCTGGCGGCCGCTGTTCGAGCTGGAGCGCCATCGCGCCGATCAGGTCAAGCCGGGCCTGGAGGCCATGCTGGCGGCGGAACTGGAGACGCTGGAGGCGCAGTGGCCGCGGGATCTGCCCAGCGGCATCATTCACGCCGATCTGTTTCCCGATAACGTGTTCTTCAAGGGGGCGGCGGTTTCGGGGCTGATCGACTTTTATTTCGCCTGCACCGATTTTCTGGCCTACGACATCGCCATCTGCCTCAACGCCTGGTGTTTCGAGCCCGACGGCGCCTTCAACGCCACCAAGGCCCGCGCCCTGCTCACCGGCTATCAGCAGGTGCGGCCACTGTCGGCGGCGGAATTCGCCGCCCTGCCCATCCTGTGCCGGGGCGCCGCCATGCGCTTCCTGCTCACCCGTCTTTACGATTGGGTCAATACCCCGGCCGGGGCGTTCGTCAAGCGCAAGGATCCCCTGGAATACGAGCGCAAGCTGCGTTTCCACGCCCAGGTGACCGGGCCGGGGGCCTATGGGCTCGATCCGGTGGCGTCATGAGCGCCGCCGAGGGGACCGTGGTTCAGGTCGAGCTTTACAGCGACGGCGCCTGTTCCGGCAATCCCGGCCCCGGCGGCTGGGGCTGCATCCTGCGCTGGAAGGGCCAGGAAAAGGAGCTGTGGGGCGGCGAGGCGCATACCACCAACAACCGCATGGAACTGCTGGCGGTGATCAACGGCCTGGCCAGCCTGAAGCGGCCCTGCCGGGTGGATGTCTATACCGACAGCCAGTATGTGCAGAAGGGCATCAGCGAATGGCTGCGCGGCTGGAAGTTTCGCGGCTGGAAAACCGCCGACAACAAGCCGGTGAAAAACGCCGACCTGTGGCGCAGCCTCGACGAGGTGCAGGCCCGGCACAGCGTGGCCTGGCACTGGGTCAAGGGCCATGCCGGCCATCCGGAAAACGAACGGGCCGATGCCCTGGCCCGCAAGGGCATTCAGGAGATCCGCGCGGCGGCGGCAGCCGAGACGGTCAGCCGTTGAGGGCGGCCACCACCTGCACCTCGACGGCATAGGCGGGGGCGGCGAGGCGGGCCTCCACCGTGGCGCGGGCCGGGGTATGGCCCGGCACCACCCAGGCGTCCCACACCGCGTTCATTGCGGCGAAATCGCCGATATCGGCCAGATAGATGGTGGCCGACAGCAGGCGGCTTTTGTCGCTGCCCAGCCGCGCCAGCACGGCGTCGATGCGGGCGGTGATCTCCCGCATCTGCTCGCCGACCGGGGCGTTGGGATGGTCTTCGGCGATCTGCCCGGCCAGCCAGGCGATGCCGTTGCACACCGTGGCCTCGCTCATGCGCGGGCCGGGGTCGAGCCGGGTGATCTCCATGGTCCGCGCTTAATCGAACAGGCTGGAAACGCTGCGTTCCTCGCTGACGCGCTGAATGGCCTCGGCCATCAGGGGGGCGATGGAGATCTGGCGGATATTGTGGGCGCGCTGCACCGCCTCGGTGGCCATGATGGAATCGGTGGTCACCAGGCTTTCCAGGGGCGAGGCGGTCACGCGGGCCACGGCCCCGCCCGACAGCACGCCATGGGTGACATAGGCCGAAACCGAGGTGGCGCCGGCCTTCATCAGGGCCTCGGCGGCATTGCACAGGGTGCCGGCGGAATCGACGATATCGTCCACCAGCACGCAGTGGCGGCCGCTGACGTCGCCGATGATGTTCATCACTTCCGAAACGCCGGCGCGTTCGCGGCGCTTGTCGATGATGGCCAGCGGCGCATCCAGGCGCCGGGCGATGATGCGGGCGCGCACCACGCCGCCCACGTCGGGCGAGACGATCATCAGGTCTTCGTTGCCGAAGCGGTTCTTGATGTCGTTGGAGAACACCGGCGCGGCATAGAGATTGTCGAGCGGGATGTCGAAGAAGCCCTGGATCTGGCCGGAATGCAGGTCGATGGTCACTACGCGGTCGGCGCCGGCGTTGGTGATGAGGTTGGCCACCAGCTTGGCGGTGATGGGGGTGCGCGGGCCGGATTTGCGATCCTGGCGGGCGTAGCCGAAATAGGGCACCACGGCGGTGATGCGCCGCGCCGAGCCGCGCCGCAGGGCGTCGAGGGTGACCAGCAGTTCCATCAGATGGTCGTTGGCCGGGGCGCTGGTGGATTGGACGACGAAAACGTCCTCGCCGCGCACGTTCTCATGGATTTCGACGAACACTTCCATGTCGGAGAAGCGCCGGATGGTGGCCGAGGTCAGCGCGATGTTGAGATAGCTGCCGATGGCTTCGGCCAGAGGACGGTTGCTGTTGCAGGCGAGGATTTTCATAAGAGCTACCCTTCGGGGCGGACCGAAGTGATGTCGGGATCGACGGGGATGGGGTGGTTGGCGCGGACTTTATCAGCGCCTCCGGCGGAAGGCAATGTCAATAAACCGGAGTCCGGGATGAATATTACCGTTCGGTGACGGGCGGCAGATGATGCAGAACCTCGGCGATTCCGGGGGCGGCGGCATCGGCGATATCGCGGCCCAGCGGCCCCAGGAATCCGCTCAGCAGCGCGGGGTCGACGGGGTTGCCCTGCGACACCCGGCCCAGTTCGCGTCCCTCGGGAGTTTTCACCACCCAGATCACTTCCAGCATGTCCTGGCCGTTTTTCATGGCCGGCGGCGGCGGGGTGATGCGCACCAGCCCCTGCACCACCGCCACCGGATGATCGGCGCCGACCAGGAACTGCTGGCGGGTAAGGGCGCGGTCCATGGCGTGGTAAAGGGCGTCGGCGTCGAAGCTTTGCGGGGCCATCAGCGGCGCCAGGGCCACATGCGGGCGGCGTTCCATGTCGCTGTCGCCGGAGCCGGGGCCGCGCAGGCACAGGCTGATATCGGCGGCGGCGCGCACCGCCAGCTCGTGGCGGGTGGCGCTGGACCAGTGGCCGGGCGGAATGGGGGTGCTGATGGCGCCGGCGTCGGCGCCGTTGGGGCGGGTCAGGCTCCAGGCCACCACGCCCGAGGGCAGGGGGCGCCCGCTGAGGCGCAGTTCGCCTCCGCCGGGCGCATGGGTGGTGGCGGGAATATCCTCCAGTTCCAGGGTCTTCACCATTTCCTCGGCCAGGCCCGGCAGGCCCGGCACCGGAGCGATGCTCAAGGCCGACAGGGCGCGGCGGTCCTGCACCAGCGGATTGGGGGCCTGATGCTGGAAGGGGTGGGGCACGGGTCCGCAGGCGGCCAGGGCCGCCAGCAGCGCCAGGGAGGGCAGGGTGCGGCGCATGCCGGGGCCGCCCGTCTCAGCGTTCCAGAACGATGGCCGAGAGATTGCGCCCGTAGTCGCCCTCGCCGCGCAGCACCGAGCGGCGGTAGCTGAAGAAGCGGCTTTCCTCGCGGAAGGTATCGCACGGGGTGCGGATGATCTCGGCCACCGACAGGGTGGCCAGACGGCGGGCCACATAGCCCGGCAGATCGAAGAAATAGCGCCCCTCGTTGGGGGAGGCGGTGAAGAAGAAATGGTTGTCGGCATTCTGCTCCAGGAAGGCGGCGGGAAATTCCGGCCCCACCTCGTAGGAGCGCTGGGCGATGCAGGGGCCGATGGCGGCCACCATGCGGTTGGGCTTGGCCCCCAGGCGCACCATGGCGGCCACGGTATTGTCCAGCACGCCGGCCAGGGCGCCGCGCCAGCCGGCATGGGCGGCACCGATAACGTTGGCCTTGCGGTCGGCCAGCAGTACCGGGGCGCAGTCGGCGGTGAGAATGCCCAGCGCAACGCCGAAACGGTTGGTGACCATGGCGTCGGCCACCACCGGCTTGACGCCGGGGGTCCAGCGTTCGTCGATCACCGCCACCTCGGCGGTGTGCTGCTGGTGCACCGTGGCCAGATTGTCCGGGGCCACGCCGAGGGTGGCCATGGCGCGGGCCCGGTTGGCGGCCACGTCGTCGGGCGAGTCGGCGGCGCCGTAGCCGCAGTTGAGCGAGGCGTAAAGGCCGCTGGAAACGCCGCCCTGACGGGTGAAGAAGCCATGGCGGATGCGTAACACCTCGTTCAATGTCGAAACGGAGATCATCTCAGGCGTCATCGGGGGCGAATCCTGGCGGTAAGGGGAGTGACGGGCTGGTAAGGGCCAATACCTTAAACAAGGTGCCCATTTCCGCGGCGTCGATCAAGCGTTGGCACGCGCGCTGAATGCTATCGGCCTGTTCGGGGCGGGCGCGGGCCAGCCGTTCGGCGCGCAGTTCGATGCCGAGGCGCCGCAAAAAACGCCCCTGGGTGGCCAGCGGCAGGGCCTGGGCCGGGGCGGCGGCGGCGGCCAGGGCGGCAAAATCCACATGGGCGGTGAGATCGGCCTCGCCGGGGGCCTCCAGCACCGGGGCATAGGCGTGGCGGCGCACCGCCTGCAGGGTCTCGCCCACCGCCGTTTCGCCATGGCCGTAATCGATGATCAGGGCGGCGCCGCCCTGGGCGGCCAGGCGCCGCCCCAGCCGGGCGGCGAAGGCGGCGGCGGCGGGGCTGTGTTCGAAGATCTCCCCCTCGGCGGCTGGCGGCGCCTCGGGGCTGGCGGCCGGACCGTCGGCGAAGGCGAAAGCCTCGCCGTTCAGGGCCACCCTGCGTTCGCGCCAGCCGCCGCCGCGGCGCACGAACTGGCGGATGGGCAGGGCGTCGAAAAATTCGTTGGCGATGAACAGCAGCGGCGCGTCGGCGGGCAGGCTGTCCAGATCCTGGTGCCAGACCGGGGCGGCGTCGCTCAGGCGCCGGGCCTGGCAGGCGCGCAGGGCCGGGCTGGTCTCCAGCAGATGCGGCTCGATGGCGGCGCGGAAGGCCGGCAGCTGGGCGGCGGCGCGCAGGGCGTCGGCCATCAGGGTGCCGCGGCCCGGTCCGGCCTCGGCCAGCAGAATGCGGCGGGGCTCGCCCAGCGATTGCCAGACCACGGCGCACCACAGCCCGATCAGTTCGCCGAACATCTGGCTGATTTCCGGCGCGGTGATGAAATCGCCCGCCGCGCCCAGGGGATCGCGCGTGCGGTAATAGCCGTATTGCGGATGGCCCAGGGCCTGGGCCATGAACTCCTCCACCGGGATCGGGCCGCTGTCGCGGATCCTTTGGGCCAGCAGCGCGGCGAGCGGGCTCATGGCGCGGCGGGGGGCACCGGCGGCGCGGCGCGGCGCTGCGAAATCACCGCCAGGGTGATACCGGCCAGCACCAGCGGGATGGACAAAAGCTGGCCCATGGTGGCGCCGCCCCACAGGAAGCCGAGATAGCTGTCGGGCTCGCGGAAAAATTCGCAGATGATGCGGGCGCTGCCGTAGCCGGCCAGAAACACCCCGGCCAGGGTGCCGGGCTTGCCGCGCACCTTTTCGTTGCGCCACAGCAGATGCATCAGCAGCAGCATGGCCAGCCCTTCCAGCCCGGCTTCGTAGAGCTGGCTGGGATGGCGGGGCAGATGGGCCGGATCGGAGGGGAAAATCATGGCCCAGGGCAGGTGGCCATCCACCGGACGGCCGTAAAGCTCGCCGTTGATGAAGTTGGCGATGCGCCCGAAGAATTCGCCCAGCGGCTGCACCACGCAGATGACGTCGCCCACCGCGAACAGATTGAGGCCGTATTTGCGCGAGAACAGCACGATGGCGGTGATCACCCCCAGGGCGCCGCCGTGGAACGACATGCCGCCCTTCCACACCTCGAGGATTTCCTGCGGATTGGCGAAATAGAACGCGGGCTTGTAGAACAGCACGAAACCCAGGCGGCCGCCCAGAACCACGCCCAGGGTGGCCCAGGTGACGAAATCGTCGGCCTGTTCCAGGGTCATGGCGAAGGGGGGGCGGCGCACCAGCCAGCGCAGGTAGCTCCAGCCGCCCAGCAGGCCGCAGATATAGGCCAGGGCGTACCAGTGGATGGCCAGCGGTCCCAGATGGATGGCCACCGGGTCGATCTGGGGGAACATCAGGGGCATGTCAGAGATACCTGTCGGCGGCGGCGAGATAGCGGGTGACATAGGCGGCCACGCCGTCCTCCAGGCTGGTGAAGGGCTTCCGGTAGCCGGCGGCGCGCAGCCGCTCCATGCGGGCCTCGGTGAAATACTGGTATTTGTCGCGGATGTTCACCGGGGTGTCGATGAACTTGATGTGCGGTTCGCGGCCCACGGCGTGGTAGACGGCGGTGGCCAGATCGAGGAAGGTGCGGGCCTGGCCGGTGCCCATGTTGAACAGGCCGCTGACCTGCGGATTGTCCAGGCACCACATCATCACATCCACCAGATCGCCCACCCAGACGAAATCGCGCATCTGGCCGCCGTCGCCGTAGTTGGGATTGTGCGACTTGAACAAGGTGGCGCTGGCGCCGTTGACGGCGTGCGGATAAAGCTGCGAGACCACGCTCTGCTGGCCGCCCTTGTGGTATTCGTTGGGGCCGTAGACGTTGAAGAATTTCAGGCCCACCCACTGCGGCGGCAGCGGCTTGCCCTCGGCCACCTTGCGGGCGACGCGGCGGTCGAACAGGTGCTTGCTCCAGCCGTAGGCGTTCAAAGGGTGCAGGCGGGCCAGGGCCTGGCAGGAGAATTCGTCGTCGAAACCGGCGCTGCCGTCGCCGTAGGTGGCCGCCGACGAGGCGTAGATGATGCGCACGTTGTTGCGGATCGACCAGGCGAACAGGGCGGTGGTCAGGTTGAAATTATTGGCGACGATAAGGTCGGCGTTGCTTTCCGTGGTCGAGGAAATGGCGCCCATGTGGAAAATGGCGGTGATGCGGCCGCGGTTGGCGTCGAGGAAATCGAAAATCTGCTCGGGATGCACGATATCGGAAAGCTCGCGCTTGGCGATGTTGCGCCATTTGTCCTTATCGCGCAGACGGTCGCACACCACCACCGGGGCGTCGCCGCGCGCATCGAGCGCCGCCAGAAGGTTCGAGCCGATGAAACCGGCACCGCCCGTTACCACATACATGTCGCATTTCCCTGATGATCCTCGGTACCGCTCTGTTATAGGCTGCGCCGTGCCCCCTGCCAAGGGATAGGCTTCTCTTCACCAGCCGGGATTTCCTGAACGATGCAGACCGACAACCGCTTCTTCGACGACATGGCCCGCATGGCCGGCGGCGCCCTTAACGCCCTGACCGGCTTCAAGACGGAGATGGAAAGCATGATCCGCCAGCAGATGGAGCATTTCTTGAGCGGGATGAATCTGGTGTCCCGCGATGAATTCGAGGCGGTGCGGGCCATGGCGGCCAAGGCCCGCGAGGAGCAGGAAGCCCTGGCCGCCCGCCTGGCCGCCCTGGAAGAGCAGCTGCGGGGGAAAGACTGATTTTGTTCGCTTGCACTGGAGGAAGGGACTTTATAGGCTGCATCCTGCGGTCTGAGCGGTTGGGGGCCCCAAAATGTTGGTCCGTGCCAGTTCCGCAGAGCCTAGGGAGGTCGATGCGATGACCTATTCCATGACCTTGGACGAAGACACCCAGGCCCATCCGCTGGATCTGATCGAGCAGATCGTGGCGGCCAACGATTGGCCGTTCGATCGCCGCTGCGACGATGAAATGGCGGTGGAGGTGCCGGGGAAATGGTGCGATTACAGCCTCTATTTCGCCTGGCGCGAGGATGTGGGGGCGCTGCATTTCACGGTTTCCTTCGATATGAAGGTGCAGCCGGCCAAGCGCGCCGCCATCTACGAACTGCTGGCCCTGGTCAATGAACGGCTGTGGCTGGGCCATTTCGGCCTGTGGGCCGACGAGGGCATTCCGCTGTTCCGCCATTCGGTGCTGCTGCGCGGCCAGGAAAATCTGAACGTGGCCCAGGTCGAGGATCTGATCGATGTGGCCATGGAGGAATGCGACCGCTTCTATCCGGCGTTTCAATTCGTGATCTGGGGCGGAAAATCGGTGGCCGACGCCATCGCCGCCGCCATGATCGAGACTGTGGGGCAGGCGTGACCAAACTTCTTCTGGTGGGATGCGGCAAGATGGGCGGAGCCATGCTGGCGGGCTGGCTGCGCCAGGGGGTGGACCCGGCCGATGTGATCGTGGTCGAGCCTTCGGGGCGGAGCGGCACCGAAGGGGTGCGGGCGGTGCCCGGACCCGAGGCGGTGCCCGCCGCCTTCCAGCCCGATATGGTGGTTCTGGCGGTCAAGCCGCAGATGATGGAGGCCGCCCTGCCGCCCTATGCCCGTTTCGGCAAGGCGGTGTTTCTGTCCATTGCCGCCGGTAAAACCCTGGGCTATTTCGCCGGTCATCTGGGCGATACGGCCGCGGTGGTGCGGGCCATGCCCAATACCCCGGCGGCGGTGGGCCGCGGCATGACGGTGGCGGTGGCCAATGCGCGGGTGCCGGCGGCGGGGCGGGCTCTGGCCTCGGCGCTGCTGTCGGCGGTGGGCGAGGTGGCCTGGATCGAGGACGAGGCGCAGATGGATGCGGTGACCGCGGTTTCCGGCAGCGGTCCGGCCTATGTGTTTCTGCTGGCCGAGGCCCTGGCCCAGGCCGGTGCCGCCGCCGGTCTGCCGGACGATCTGTCGGCCCGGCTGGCGCGGGCCACCGTGGCCGGCGCGGGCGAGCTTTTGCACCAGGCCGCCGAAGAGGCGGCGGTGCTGCGCCAGAACGTGACCAGCCCCGGCGGCACCACGTTCGCCGCGCTGCAGGTGCTGATGGCCGACGCCGACGGCATGACGCCGCTTTTAACCCGCGCCGTGGCGGCGGCGGCCGAACGGTCGCGCCAATTGGCCGGCTGAGAAAACGGGGGGCTGCGGCCTCCCGCTGTGTTTCAGCGGTCGTTGCTGGCGACGATGGTGGCCGAGGCCAGATTGTTCAGCCGCGCGGTGTCGAAGGCTTCCAGATCGTTGGCGCGCATGATGGTGCGCAGATCCTGCACATACCCGTCGCCGCGTTCGGAATAGCGGTGCAGGGTGCCGGCCAGGGCGTAGGCGTCGATGCCGCCCGACTGGCGGCGCATCTGGGCGCGGGCGGCGCGGAATTCGCGGTAGGCGCGATGGGTGTTGAGGTTGTGGGCATAGGCCTCCACCGCCGTCAGCAGCGAGGGGAAGTTGCGGTATTCCCACTGGCCGCTTTCATCCTGCCCGAACTGCCCGAACAGGGCGTTCTGCTCGCGGGCGATGCGCGAGGTGCCCCAGCCGCTTTCCTCGATGGCCTGGGCCAGCGCCTGCGAGGGCGGAATCACGTCCACCTTGCGGACCAGGGCGTCCAGATTGGCTTCCGGCTCGTCGTAGGCGTCGGCCAGGGCCATGACCCACTGCACTTCGTCGGGGGCCAGACGCTGCCCGGTATTGACCGCGTGGCGGATCTGCAAAAGACGGGCGCGGTCGCGGCCGATCTGTTCATTCACCTGCAGCACCACCGGCAGCAGGCTGCGCAGGAACACCATCTTGCGCAGGTCGGGATTGCCGATGCGGTCAAGGTCGCGGGGCAGGCGGGTCAGCAGCACGCGCGGCACGGAAATATAGCCGGCGGCCACCGAGTTGAGATCGAAACCGATACGGTCGAACGCCGCCGACAGCTGTCCGGCAGTCCGGGTTTCCGAAACCTGGATGATTTTCCGCGCGGCGGGCGGCAGGCGGCCATGGGCCACGGATGCCTGCTCGGCGGCGGCGGAGAGACGCGGCGAGGGGTGCCCGCTCGAGACCAGGGCGATCAGTCCGACTGTGAACGAGGCCAGAATGGCCAAGCACAGGCCGTCGCGCAACGTGGTTCGAGTTCGATGATGCATGTGTCCAATCGCTTCGTTGTTGATCCTGAAAAACATGTCCGGCCTTAAGAGGGGGCTTCACTGAGCCCGGATGGCGCGTCAAGCGCCTTAAGGCGGACATTTCAGAGCGCTTCAACCTAACCAGGGCGCGCTCTTCAGGGGAGGAAGTCTCTCCCCAGACCGGTCAGACCCTAACCGGAAGAAAACGCGCAGTGCAACCTTTTTTGCTACACTGCGCGGTAACACATTGTTTTTAAACGTAACTTAGTCCACGGCCTCAACGGCCTGAACTTCCGGAACATAGTAGCGCAGCATGTTTTCGATGCCGTGCTTCAAGGTGGCGGTGGAGCTGGGGCAGCCCGAACAGGCCCCTTGCATGTGCAGATAAACCACACCCTCCTCGAAGGCGCGGAAGATGATGTCGCCGCCGTCGTTGGCCACGGCGGGACGCACGCGGGTATCCAGCAGTTCCTTGATCTGGGCCACGATGGGGCTGTCCTCGCCGCCGGCGGCGGCGGGGGCGGTCTCGGAGATCAGGGCCTCGCCCGAGGTGTAATGGTCCATGACGGCGCCCAGCACGGCGGGCTTCAGCACCGGCCAATCCACGCCTTCGCTCTTGGTGACGGAAATGAAATCGCTGCCGAGAAACACGCCGGTTACACCGCCCAGGGCGAACAGGCGGCTGGCCAGCGGCGAGGACTGGGCCATGGCCGCATCCGAGAACGACGCCGTGGTGGTGCCCAGAACGTCGCGTCCGGGCAGGAATTTCAGGGTATTGGGATTGGGGGTGGGTTCGGTCTGGATGAACATGGTCCGGGTCCTTGACAGTCCGGTCTTCTGGGGCCGGAGGGAGGGCATTCATCGGACAGATGGGGGATGCGGCCGGCCCCGTCAAGTCTTTTGGTCGGATATTGGACGGTGGGTCAGATCATATATATAATATTTTCAAATGGTTACGGCATATCGTCGATTAATACGGTGATGCTGACGGGCGTTGTTTTCTTCGGTTCCAGATCGGGCGGCAGGTGCAGGGGCTGGATATCGCGCAGGGCTCGATAGAAGTTGATCAGAGCGTTCCGCGCCGGATCCCCCTCGGGCAGAACGGCCAGTTGCGGAATGGCGGCCATGGGGTTCCAGGGTTGTTCCATGCCGTAGATTGAGCCGAAGGTGCCATCGGGATGAACGTCGAGGCTGAGGTGCAAATGCACGCCGTGGCCGCGTAATTCCGGCGGCGGGGTCCAGAATTCCGAAATACGGGCCAGAATGAAGGAGGCGATGGTTCGCCCTGTCGGATCGTTTGAATCGTGGCTGAAGCTGCGGTCCTCGCTGGAGAGATCCCCGCTGATTCTGTCGTGTTTGCGGGACGGGCGGTCAAGATGGGGCACGCCCAGCCGCCCCGCCTGGCCCGGTTCGCGGCTGAGATTCAAGGTTTCCGCGGTGGGAGGCGGTGGCTTGACGGCCTTGGCGCGGCGCGCGTGGGGCTTGGGCGGAACGGGCTTGCGCTGTTGCGGTTTGGCGTCCGAGGGCTTGATGTCGTGCAGCGGTATGGGCTTTGGCGGCGGCTCGGGCTTTGGCTGGGGCTTGGGTTTGGCCTTGGGTTCGGCCTTGGGCTTGGGGGCCGGGGCCGCCTGGGGGGGCGGGGCGGCGGACAAGGTTACCTGAACCGTTTCCGGCCGGCGTGGTGGCGGTGTCCAGGGATAGGTCGAGGCCAGGAACAGGATGTGCAGCAGCAGCGACAGCAGCGCCGCCGCCGTCAGCAGGAAAGGGCGGCGGCGAGGCGGCAGATCGTAATGTTCCGAGGAGAGGGGCACCAGGTCCATTCAGGTCAGGGCGTCGATATCGGCGTCGCTCAGGGTTCCGGGCACGATGGTGACAGGGACCCGCAGTTTGTTGACGTATTTGCCGGTCAGCGCCGAAACCAGCGGTCCCGGCCCGTCTTTTCCGGTGCCGGCGGCCAGCACCAGGATGGAGATGGAGGGGTCCTCGTTGATCAGGCCCAGCAGTTCGTCGCGGGCCAGTCCCTCGCGCACATGGAAGGCCGGCATCTCGCCCGAGGTTTCGCCGATCTCGGCGGCCAGCTTTTCCAGCAGGCTTTCGGCGGCGGCGCGGGCCTCGTCGCGGATCAGATCGCCGATGGCGGCGTAATGCCGCATTTCGCTGGGCTCCAGCACCCGCAGCAGGGCCACCCGGCCGCCGGTGTTGCGGGCGCGGCGGCAGGCGTAGCGCAGGGCGGCGCGCATTTCCTCGGTATCGTCCACCACCACCAGAAAGGTGCGGTTGGTCTTGGCGGGGGGTTTGCGGCGATCCTGCATCCGGCGCCTCCTTACGCTTTCTTGAAGGCCACGGCGGCCAGCCATCCGGCGGTGACCGCCAGCAGCACCGCCAGCAGCCCGTACAGCAGGGCGTGGCGGTTGGCGAAGTCGTAGACCGAGGCCCCCACGCCGATCTTGCCGATGATCAGCGGCGTGGTCTGGGCGCTGACAATATCACCATGGCGGAACAGATACACGTCCACCTGATAGGTGCCGGTGGGAATGTTCACCGGCAGGTCGAGCTCCGTGCGGAACAGCTCCTGGCTCATCATGCTGATTCCCCCGGCGCGGTCGCTGTAAAGCCCGGCCCGGCGTTTCAGGCGCAGCAGGGCGGCCCGCCAGGCGGCGTCGGCGGGCCCGTGATCGCCGTTGCGCACGGAAAAATGCAGGTGATCGAGGCCGATCTGCTGGCGGTCCAGCAGGGCGGGAGCGGCGATTTCGGATAAAGGCCGGGTGGAGGTCAGCTGATAGAACACCGGCGCGTCGTCGATTTCGGCATGATCGCGGTTGATCCAGATGCCCATCACCGCCTCCTTGCGGCGGATCATCTGCGGCGCGGGCGGGCCGCGCACCACCACCACCACGTCGCCCTCGCCGTTCACGGCGCCGAACAGCAGCACCGAGGCGCCCGAAAAGCCGGTGGTGATGGCCACCAGATGATTGGAAAGATCAGCCACCAGAGGCTCGGCGGCTCCGGCCGGAGCGGCGGCCAGGGCCAGGCCCAGCAGGGCCAGCAGCAGCCGCGCCGCCCTCACGACAGCGCCCCCGCCAGCTCGCCCAGGCGGCTTTCCGCCCGCAGCAGATGAAAGCCCAGGGCGGCCGGATGATTGGGCGGCAGCAGGCCGTCCTCGCGGCCGGTCAGCACCAGCAGGGGATGCAGGCGGGCGGCGGCGGCCAGGCTGTCGGTCATTTCGCGCCAGCGCCCGCTCAGGCCCCGCTGGCGCAGCAGGCCGTCGTAATCCTGGCCCAGGGCGCGCAGCAGCAGCAGATCGGCGTAGGCGCGGCCCTTGGCCTGCCAGAAGGCGCGGGCGGGATGGCCCTGGCCGCCGGCATCCAGCAGGGCGGCGGCGCTGTCCAGTTCCCAGGCGATGCTGCGCACCAGGGCGCGCAGGGTTTCGGGGCCGCGCCCGTAGTGGGTGGTGCCGGCGGCCAGATGGCGGTTGTAGGCCTGCATCTCCCAGGCGGCGTTGCGGAACTGCTTGTCGCTGGAGGGCACGGTGCCCCAGGGGGCGGCGGGATCGATCATCCACAGATCGGGGGGATAGTGGATCAGGGCCACGGCGCGGGTCAGGTCGGGGTCGGCGCCGCCGTCGGCGGCGGCGTGATCGTGAAAGGCGGTGGTGAAGCGGGCGATGGCGGCGGCCATGCCCAGCTGATAGTTGGGCATGGCGCGCAGCAGGGCCGCGGGCATGAAAAAGGGTTGGCTGGGGATCCAGCCGTGCTGATCCACCTCGCGGTGCAGCAGGGCGGCGGCCACGGCCAGGGCACGGCTTTGCGCCGGGGTGGCGGCGGCGGTGAAGGCCGGATCGTCGTCGATGATGTCGGCCCGCCAGGCGCCCACGGGGTAGTAAAGCAGAAGCGCCAGCAGCACGCCGAGACCGGCCAGCCGCGACAGCGGACGCATCAGGCCGGGCGAGGAGAAAAAAACATCGCCGCCGTCGGCGCCCTTGGGCGGCGGCTGGGCTGGGGCGGATGCGAATTCCTCTGCCATGCGCGGGGTTCCCCGGATCGGTCCGGTTCAGTATGCGTCAAGCGCCCGGCGGCGCAAATGGCCATCCGCCGGGCGCGGATGGATTATTTCAGAAAGCCGACGATATCCTTGACCTCGTCCATGATCGGCGCCGACAGGGCATGCGCCCGCTGGGCGCCGCGCTTCAGGATGGCGTCGATCTGGGCGGGGTCGCTCAGGGTGCGCTTCATTTCGCCGTTGATGGGGGCCAGCACGGTAACGGCCAGATCGGTCAGCTCCTTCTTGAACTCCGAGAAGGCGCGGCCGGCGAAGCGGGCCACCGCCTCGGCGCGGCTGGTGTCCGAGAGGGCGGCCCAGATGCCCAGCAGGTTGGCGGCCTCGGGGCGGCCTTCCAGGCCGGCCTCGGTCTCGGGCAGGGCGTCGGGATCGGTCTTGGCCTTGCGGAACTTCAGGGCGATGGTGTCGGCGTCGTCGGTCATGTTGATGCGCGAATAATCGGAGTCGTCCGACTTGCTCATCTTCTTGGTGCCGTCGCGCAGCGACATGATGCGGGTGCCCGCCCCCAGGATCAGCGGTTCCGGCTGGGGGAAGAACTCCACGCCGTAATCGTTGTTGAACTTCTGCGCGGTATCGCGGGCCAGCTCCAGATGCTGCTTCTGATCCTCGCCCACCGGCACGTGGGTGGCCTTGTAGAGCAGGATGTCGGCGCTCATCAGGTTGGGATAGGCGTAAAGCCCCACCGAGGCGTTTTCGCGGTTCTTGCCGGCCTTGTCCTTGAACTGGGTCATGCGGTTCAGCCAGCCGATGCGGGCGACGCAATTGAAGATCCAGGCCAGCTCGGCATGGTTGGGATTGGCGCTCTGATGGAACAGGATATGCTTTTCGGCATCCACCCCGGCGGCCAGCATGGCCGCCGCCACCTCGCGGGTATGGGCGCGCAGGGCGGCGGGATCCTGCCACAGGGTGATGGCGTGCATGTCCACCAGGCAGAACACGCATTCATACTGGTTCTGCAGCCGCACCCAGTTGCGCACGGCCCCGAGATAGTTGCCGAGATGCAGGTTGCCGGTGGGCTGAACGCCAGAGAAAATGCGGTCCATGAAGGTGTGTCTCCTGTGCGGATGGAACGGCTGGGAGGTACTCCAAACCGGGGTGGGGGTCAAGCTGCCTATGCCGGATGCAGAAACTCCCGGCAGCGGCGCACCGCCTCGGCCAGGCCCAGGCGCTCGGGGACGACGCCTTGGGGAAAGGCGCCGCCCAGGCGCGAGGGCATCAGGGGATCGAGCAGCACGAACAGGCCGCGGTCGCCGGCGCGGCGCACCAGGCGACCGAAGGCCTGCTTCAGGCGCAGGCGGGTGATCATGTCATCGTAGGCCTTGCCGCCGAAGCGGGTCCGCCGCGCCTTGTGCAGAAGATCGGGGCGTGGCCAGGGCACGCGGTCGAAGACGATCAGCCGCAGCGAGCGGCCGGGCACGTCGACGCCGTCGCGCACGGCGTCGGTGCCCAGCAGGCAGGCGTCCTCCTCGGCGCGGAAGATGTCGATGAGGGTGGAGGTGTCCATGCCGTCCACATGCTGGGCCAAAAGGTCGATGCCGGCCGCGTCCAGCGGCCGGACGATGCGCTGATGCACCGCCTTCAGGCGGCTGACGGCGGTGAAAAGCCCCAGGGCGCCGCCGCCGGCGGCCAGGAACAGCTCGCGGTAGGCGGCGGCCACCTGGGCCATGTCGTCCTTGCGCACGTCGGTCACGATGAGCACGCGGGTGCTGGCGGCGTAATCGAAGGGCGAGGGCACGGCGGCGCGCACCGGCGGCGCCGGCAGATAAAGGGCGCCGGTGCGGGCCTCGGCGCTCTGCCAGTCGGCTTCGAGATCGCCCGAGCCGTCGCGCAAGGTGGCCGAGGTGATGAGCAGGCCGTGCGCCGGCTCGGCCACATAGCGGGCGAAGGGGCGCGAGGGATCGATCCAATGGCGGTGCAGCCCCACATCGACGTCGCGGCCATCGATGCGTTCCAGGGCGAACCAGTCGAGGAAATCATCGGCGGGGCCCTGGTCCAGCGCCCCCAGCATGTCGCGCCAGGCGGCCAGGGGGATCAGGGCGCGCCGCTCGATGCCGGCGGCGATGGCCTCGATGCGCTGGCGGGTGGCGCTGTCCAGTTCGGCGGCCTCGTCGGCCAGCAGATCGCCCAGGGTGCGCACCAGCACCCGCAAGGGGGCGGCCAGGCGCTCCAGGGCCACCTCCAGCTCCAGTGCCGCCTCGGCCAGGCCGGGCAGCGGCGGGCGGGGCGCGCATTCCTGGCTGTAGGGGCTGTCGCCGCCGCCGGGGCTGCGGGCCTGCACCTGCTGGCGCACCAGGGCCAGCAGCCGTTCGCAGGGGCCTTGCGGCGCGCCGTCGGTCAGGCGCTGGTGCCAGGC
>JAJZGK010000028.1 GCA_021798485.1 Pseudomonadota bacterium | reverse complement strand
TGGCGGGCAGGCCCACGCCAGACCCGCCGGAAACCTCGATAAAATAGCCCACCTGCGCGGCGGTCAGGGTGGTATTGGTGCTGATGCCGATGGCCCCCTGATAATTCCCGAGGGGCGCGGACCATCCCGCCCCGCCGGTATCGGGATCCGTGGTGTTGTTATCGACCGTGCTGATCCAGAGGCCACCGCCTGCCGCCCGCAGCACGGCGCCCTGGGGATAGCCGCCGATGGCGGCGCTGAAGGCGGCGTTGTAGGACGGCACCCCGCCCGCCTGAAGCCATTGCAGGTTGGCGGTGATCTCGTTCAGGATGCCGTTCATGTCCTGGCCGAAAGGCGGCACCCCGCCCGCCGACACCGGCAGGAAGCACAGCGGCGGAAAACCGTCTGCAAGGCTGGCGGCGCCGGGCGTGACGCCGATCTGCGAGGCCTGGGGGATGGAGCGGACATAGGAGGCCCCGGCGCTGTTGGCGAAGGGGATGTTGAAAAACGGGGGAAGCGCGGCGGCAAGCATCAGGAATAGCCTCCGAAAAAGATGCCGGTGTTGAAGGGGGCGCGGTCGCCAGCCTCGGCAAAACCGAAGCTGCCGGGGGCTTGCAGGATCTCGAACTGCACCCCGGTGGGGGCTTGGAAGGCGCCGGATTGTTTCAGGATCGCCAGTTCATAGGGCTGAAGCGCGAACATGAAGGTCAGGCGGGCATTCATGCCGCCGGTATCGCAGACGAAGGCGTTGCCGCGCCCGGCGAACAGTTGCCGCAAAATGGCGTTGTAGACCGGGATCGCGGCCCGCGAGATGTTGGAATAGGCCTTGGCCAGGATCAAAACGCGGAAGGCAGCATCCGATAGGGCATGGCTCTGCGAGGCGTTCGGACCGCCATAGAACGGTGATTGGCCGAACGGATCGGCGCTGGCCGTGGTCGCCTCCTCGAAGCCCAGATTGCGCCCGTCGCTCAGCGATAAAAGGCGCGTCACCCCGACGATGCGCCCCCACACATCCAAGCCATGTCCGGAGGCGGTGGCGATATCCCAGACATCGGCATAGAAGGCGTCGATCAGCGCCGCCGGATCGGCCGCCGCGTTGAAGCTGCCGATCAGGGCCAGCAGCGTGGCGCTGTTGGCGTACTGGCTGAGCAGCGTGGATTCGAGATCATTCATCAGATGAACACCACGGAGATATCGGCGGCGGCCAGGGTGGGCACCTGATCGATGCGCAGCAGCACCGAGGCTTGCGTGGCCGATCCCACCCCCACCAGCACGGAATTGATCTGGGCCCAGCTGCCCAGAGCGGCGATGCCGGTGAAAAAGCGGCTGGCATAGAGGGCGCCCCCGATGCGGGCCTTGTCGCCGCCATCCTCGCCGTTAAAGGCGGCCAGAATGGCGTTTTGCACCAGCGTGGCGGCATTGGCCGGGACGGCGGCGCTTTGTCGCATCGACACCGCCACCGTAACCGGCGTGGCGGTGGGGATCTGGAACGACACCGGATAGCTGGGATAGGGCGCGGTATAAACGCCGCCGCCATCGTCGCTCACTGTGACCGTGGTGTTGCCGTTATAGCCGCAGCCGGGAGACTTCTTCGACCAGATGGCCGTGCCGATCGCGGCGGCGGTCCCGCCATAGGCCGCCACATACAGGCTGTTGGCGGCCAGCTGCACGCCGCCCTGGGCGCAGGTCAGGCTTTCCGAAGCCACGGTCTGGGCGATATTGACGGTGTAGGTTCCCGCGCCGCCGCTTCCGGTGCTGAGGGCGGTGATATAGGTGCCCTGGGCCACGCCGGATCCGATGACCATCTGCCCCACGGCAATGGCGCCGATCTGCGTTCCGGTCCACCGGCTGTCCGCCGCCGTCACCGTCAGGGTATTGCCGGAAATGCTGCCGGTGACTACCGCGCCGCTGGTGGCGCCCAGGGGGTTATCCAGCACATAGGCGTCCAGCACCCCCGGCACCGCCAGTACGGCGGCCAGCACCGCAGCCGTCGTGCCTTGCGCATTGCCCGCCACCGATTGCGCGCGCCGCGCCTCGAAGGCCGCCCGCGTCTCCACATCACGGCCCGCCACCCCGGCGGCGGCATTGGTGATGGACTCCCAACCCGTCACCGCCTGATAGATGGCGGACAGATAGCCCGCCGGGCAGGCAATGGGGCCGGTGCTGGCGCCCTGGAACGTCAGATCGATGCTTCCGCCGCTGGGAATGGCCCCGGCTTCGGTGCAAAGATAGAGGTTGCCCGCCTGGTCCTGGGCCTGGGCGCCCACCGGAATCACCGTTCCGGCCAGGCCGGTGCAGGTGGCCGTCACGGTGGTGGCGGTGGCGGCGATGCGGGTGAGGTAATAAATGCGCCCGATGGCATCCTGCATGCGGCCCGAGGCATAGGCCGGGTCCACCCCGTTGACCAGGGCGACGAACTGGTCGTAGCAATCGGCCAGGATGGCGGTTTCCGAGGTGGCGAGCTGGCCCTGCGGCGTGGTCAGGCTGGTATTGAGGTCGGAGCCGAAGGCGGCCAGCTGATCGGCCTGCACCCCGGCTAGAATGGCCGCCTCGGTGGGCACGACGAAGCCGGTATCCCCGAAGCTCGGCGCCGGAACATTGGTGGTGTAGCTGCTCATGGGGTCAGAACTCGGCGGTTGAAACGGTTCCAGAAGAATCGGTCACCTGCACCTGTCCGGTGAGGTTGCGGCCCGAGAGGCCGGAGAAGAAGACCTTGGCCGACACCACCCCCGACACGGTGAGGGCGGCGGCGACGAACTGCGCCTTGACCAGGGCCACCGAGGCCTGGCCGTTATTGAGGATCTGCGTCCAGTAGGGCAGGCCCAGACTGGTGTCGTAGTAGCATTCGCCCTGGAAGGTGCGGATGGCCGAGGCGGCGTCCTGGGCCAGGGAATAGCTGCTGGTGGCCACGGCGATGCTGCCGCCGCTGTCCAGGGCCAGATCCCAGGTGGCGGGATCGAGGAACAGGGTTTTTCCGCTCATCCCTGCGGCCCTCCGGTGTTCCCGCTGCCGGTCTGCACGCCGCTGTGGGTGTGGGTCTTAAGGTCGATTCCGTCCGCGGTAACATTGCCGCCGGTCACGGAGATATTGCCGCTGATCTGCGCCGCCGCCCCGGTGCCGCCGGAGCCAGCCATGCCGTCCTCATAGGTCAGCAGGCCTTGCACGGTCAGCGCCCCGGTGCATGTGGTCTGCGGGGCGTTGATGGTGACGGCGACAGGCGAGGTCAGGGTGATGCCGCCGTCATTGAACTGCACATATTGGCTGGGCGTGCCGTTCAGCACCCCGCCGAGATAGAGCCCGTCCGACAGATCGAAACGGCGACGGCTGCCGGGATTGGCCTGGGCCCTGGTGGCGATGACGCTGGAAATATCGCGGTCAGCGAAAACGGCGATGCCGATATCCCCCACGGCCGGATCCAGGATCACCGCGTTGGCGCCCCCTTGCAGCCGCAAATAGGGACACCCGAACACTTGCGGCTGAGGCACGGCATTGCCCGCACCGTCCACCTGATTGACCAGGGGCTGAAGCGTCACGGTGCCAGCCGGCGACAGGCCGCCACTGTTGCTGACCGCCACCACCCGGGCCAGGGTGGCGGTGGCCATGCGACCGAGGAGCATTTTTACGAGGAAGGCGTGGGCTGCATCGCCAGAAGCGGACGTGCCCCGATCCTGGAATCCGATGAATCCGGCCCCGTTATTCTGCGCCGCCATGATCACATATCCCGCACGGATTGATTGGTGTCGTCTGCCCGCATGGCCTCAAATCGGGTGATCCACGCGCCGCCGGGTAATTCACTTTCCAGGTTGTGCGCCACCGTGCGCACCGTCCAATAGCCATTCGCCACCGTCACGAGGCTGCTTTGCACATTGACCACGCCGCCGATACGGATGGCAGGATTAAACAGCGTCGTCACAGAGGCGCCCATCCAGGCCGTGGCATAGCCGGGATAGCCGATCATGCCGGTGTCCTTGCTGATCAGCGGCACCCCCTGCGTGACCCGCGATCCGCCGCGCGGCCAGATGGCAAGCGTCCCGTTGCTGATGGTCCAGTTGATGCCGGCGGCATCAGCGCAGCGGCGCACCTGCTCCCAGAGCGTGCCGGGGAATGCCGGGGTGTTCAGAACCGCCGTCACCCCGTTGTTTTCGAACGCATAGCCCATGGCGGCGGCCAGATCGGCCATGATCTGCGCCACGCTGGCGGCGCCGGGGTAGCTGCGCGGAGCGGCGGCGGCATATTTCTCGAAGCCGCCCGTCCAGGCCAACAGGTTCACGGCTGCATCCGGCGGCGCGCTCATGTCGATCAGGCCTTGCATGATCTGGCCCTGAAAGATCGTCGCCATGCCGCTGTCGTCGCCGGCCGAAATCTGGATCATGTTTTTGCGCTGCATCATGGCGACATTTGTGAGCGCCGACAGGGCGTTCATGTGATCCGGCGTCATCCCATAGATTTTTACCGCGGCCTGGGCGCAGGACTCGTTGCCCATTTCGTCAATATCGCACATCACCCGAAGGCCGGTCAGCGTGAGGGTGTTCTGGCCGGCCTCACCGAAGTTGCCCGTCCCCAGGCTGATGGTGAGGTCGATGCGTTTCCGGCTGAAGCTCATCACAGCGCCGCCACGTCAGAGGATTCCAGATACCAGAGCAGGAAGCGAGTCCCCAAGCCGGGGCTGGCCGGATCGTCTGCGCCCTGGGTGTCCTGGAACACCAGATCGCCGACAAAGCCCAGATCAGCATCCCGGACAAGGCGGTTCAGGTTCTGGCAAATCACCCCGCCGATGATCAAAACGTTGTTCACGTAAAGATCGCAAAACATCCCATAAGAGATTGTGCTATATAAATTTATCGTGCACGCCTGAGATGCCAGGGTAATGTTGAAGGTCTGGTTCGCGGTATCGGAAATCGGGATCTGCTGCATCACGTCACCGCCGATAGGATTTTGCTCTTGACCTCGGACAGGCTCGGGATTTTCACGCCGAAAATCGATGGCGAGGCGGAGGGGGCCTTGATCACGCGCACCAGGCCGGACCATGTTCCGACGGTGCGAACCTCGGTCATGCCGATCTCCACCGTCACCAGCCCCGCGCCGCGCTCATGCGTGCGGGAGAACTGGTATCGGTTGACGGTGAACCCCATGAAGGTGAAATCGGGCGAAACCACGTTGTAAACATTGGTGCTGGCGGCCAGCTGGTCGAAATCAGACAAGAATTCGGCCCGCTCAATAACGGTGCCCCCCTTGGTCATTCGCACGCGAATTTCTGTGGGCAGCGCCACCTTGTTGTAGGACTGAAAGCCTCCCTGTTCCACCGGAGCCTGGGAGATCTGCCATTCGCGCCGGATCTCTTCGGCCAAAATGGCATCCGGCGTGATGGCCGGCTTTCCGGTGTCCTGATCGAAAATTCCCCACTGCGGCCCCTTGAGCATATTGAGCAGGATTTTCGCGTCTGCGACCAGCAGCGTCCCCTTGCTTTGGATCTGCCCCACCTTGTTCAGGAGGGATGGATAGCCGGACTGGATCGTCATGACAGCCCCGTGTCAGCATAGGATGCGGTGGCGAAATGCTTGACCGAGGCGTGGAAGGCCCCGGCCACCTCGCGGCCGTCCTTGGCCTGGGTGTAAATGTTCTGCGTCCCGATACGCACATCCGTGGTGCTGGTGTTCGACGAAACCTGCCGCGAGCCCAGCATGGCACCGCCGCCCATGCGAATGGAGGGGTCAACGAACCCCGTCCCGGCGTACAGCGCAAGGCCCTGGCTGATCTGGGAATCGCTGACCGCGCCAGGCCGCGTCTCCAGGTCGGAAATCCCCCGGATCATGCTGCGGAGCGTCTGCGCGTCGGACAAATTCAGCGGCTGGTCAGCGGAGAATCCCATCTTTTTCGAGAGGAAATCAATATACCCCTGAGTGTCGTTCTCGCTGCTGGGGGCGTACTTGCTGATGATGCTGCGAATGGTATTTTCCCCGCGCAGCCCATAAAGCCGCAGCTGCCGGGCCAGCGCCGCAATGCCCTGGCTCATCGTGCCGAAATGGGCGAAACGGCCGGGGCCGTCTTCGGGCACCGCGCCGGGCTGGTCGTGGAATTCCAGATTGCCGGGATTGTTGTTGCGGATGCCGCGGGGAATGCCCCCGGATGCGGAATACCCATGATCGGTGCGGAATTTTTCCATGAAGGCGCCCTCGCCTTCATTCAGGTCTCCGCCGTTCAGGGCATAGAGAAACGCGCCAACGGCACCGGCACCGCGCATAATGCCCCCCAGCAGCGACGATCCTACCGCCTGCGCCGCCTCTGATGTCGCGGGGGCGCCCGCAGATGATGCCCCCCGCGACAAAAGCGCTTTTGCCGATTTCATGACGACAGCGCTTGTTACCGCAGTGCCCGCCAGAATTCCGCCAGCAGCCTCTTTCGGGTGATCGTTTGCCCAGTCGGCAGCTTTGTCCATCTGCTTGATAATGCTGGTGATAATTCCTTCAAATTCGGTCAATTCCTTGTTGACAAAATTCCTAAACTTCTGCGTGAAGGTTGACCATTCCCCATTGATGCGGCGCACCGAATCCGCCGCAGCATTCGCATTGCTCGAATCGGCGCGGGCACCCGAAAGCGCCCGGTCAATGTCGGCATCCGACTTGCCGGCCAGCAGAGCGACACCGCTTCCGACGCCCAGGCGGTTCGCCCACATCTCGCGCTCTGCCGCCGGGGCCTTCCGCAGCGCCTTGATGATGCTGCGCTCGGCGCTGTCCAGGGACACGCCCTTGCCATAGACCGAATTGGGGTCCAGCCCCAACATGGACATGGCGGTAAGCTGGTCCTGGCTCGGGGCCACGCCATTCCGGAACCGCGCCTGTTCCGTGGCGATGCTCCGCAGGCTTCCCACCACCGAATCGGCCGACACGCTCAGCCGCTCCGCCGCGCCGGTCCAGGTATCCAGCTCGCGGGCGCTGATGCCCAGAAGCTGGCTGGCATTTCCCACCATGGTGTTGACCTGGATCGCGCCCGAAAGCAGCGTCTTCACGCCCTCCACCGACGCGATGGCCGCCACATACCCCAGCACCTCGCGCTTGAGGGTGGTATAGGCGTCGGCCACCTTTTTGACGGATTCGGCGGATCTGCGCGACTTTTTTCGGTCCTCTTCCTCTTGGCGCCGCAGCGCCTCACTGCGCTCCTTCTCCTCCTTCCGGATGATCTGTAGAGCAGATTTCATGGCCTCGGCCATGGTCTGGGCCGTCCGCGAGATGGCGGCTTCCGTCGCCTCGGCGCTGCTTTCAAGCTGGCGCAGGCTGGCCGCCGCCTGCTTTTGCTCGTCGGTGAACTTGCTGGCATCGAGGCCGAGCGAGACGACGAGTGCGTCAATCACCGTTGCCATAATCACTCCGCCTGTTTTGCCGCGAGCGCCCTGTTGTGGGCGTCCACATTGATGACCTCAAGGAGGTCGTAAAGATCCTCGGTGCCCAGGATCGTGCCGAGATCGGCCAGGGTCGCCATTTTCGAGGACAGGACGGTAGCGAGGGGGCGCGGGACGTTCTGATAATCCGCGTACACCCCCCTCACGCCGCCGGCCGTTAGGTCGAGGGGCTTGCGCTGGGAAAAAAACCGATGTGCAGCGCCAGCACCTCCTTTCGGAGATGAAAGCGCGTCTTCACCTCTTCGATGTCGTCCTCGATCAGCGGGCGAACGATGGAGGGCCGGGCCGGGTCAGGGATGATCTGGACGCACTGGAACATTTCGTCCATCAGCCGAATGGCGTCCTCGGCGGCCATATTCTGGATGGCGGCCAGACCAACGGCGGCAATGCCCGCCATGCCGGAAGCGGCCACGTCCTCCGGGAACTCGATGCCGCCCCGCGCCAAGGCGAGGAACACCCGCATGGC
This sequence comes from Pseudomonadota bacterium, assembly GCA_021798485.1. Taxonomy (GTDB): domain Bacteria; phylum Pseudomonadota; class Alphaproteobacteria; order Rhodospirillales; family Magnetospirillaceae; genus JAJZGK01. The sequence continues at coordinate 11,334 of JAJZGK010000028.1, read as the reverse complement.
CCACTTCTCCGCCTGGGACGCGGGCATTTCCCGCAGGAAGAAGTGCTTGCCGTGATCCCGGCCCTCGGCCTCGATCACGACGGTGGAGGTTTTGCGCGCCATCAGATCGACGCCCCGATAACGGATTCCCAGGTGATGCCGAACTTGCGGGGCTGCAACAGCTTCTTGGCCGACGACATGGGGCTGTAGCTGGTCAGCACACCATTGGTGCAGGTATAGAGGCGCCCCACGCTCGGCAGCGTGACGATGCCGGTGGCGAAATACACGTCTCCCGCCGCCTTCTGCGAGGCATACCACGCCTCAAACAGGTCGATGCTGGCGCTGTCGGCCTGGAATGTGACGCTCCATTTCACCGGCTGCGGCACGTAGCCGGCCGAGAGGGTGCCGTCCACCCCCATCAGCACTTCCACCTCGTCCACCGCCTCGGCGTCGAAGATATCGTCGGCGGCGAAGCCCTGAAGTTGCTGCGGCACGGTGTAAAGGCTGGCAATGGCCAGCATGATGATGGAATTGGCGGAGGAAATCGAAGCCATTTACTGAACCTCCACGGAGGGAACGGTGATGGACTGGACCGAGCCGCCGTCCATGTACCAGAAGTTGATGGGGGGCGTGCCGCGCGCGGCGCGCACGCTGGCGGTGGCGTCCTTGATCTGCAAATACCAGCCGCGCGTGGACAGGGTGGTGTCGATGGCGGTGCCGGCGGCGTTGTTCACCTCGGCGGCCTGCAAGGTAGACAGGCTGACGCCGGGCCGGATGGCGCCGAAATTGAGGGCGCTGTTGATGGGGTCCATGCAGGCGGCGTGGATCAGGGAGTAGCCGGCGGCATTGTAGGGCACCGACTTCGTGGAGGTCAGCAGGGTCATCAGGGCGAGTTGCAGCTGATTGTTCAGCCAGATCTGGTTGACGTAAGCGTCGATCCACAGGTATTCGCCCGACACCGCGCCGGGATAGAAGAAGGTGAAGTCCTGGTTGGCGGTGGCGTAGGCGCCGTAGAAATTGTAGCCATTGGCGATCAGGTTGGCGGCGGCGGTCTGATTGGTGATGGTGGCGACAAGCCCGGATTGGCTCTTGAAGGCCAGGGTGGCGCGGCCGTTGGTCGCCGAAAAATCCAGGCTGGCGATGGCGCCGCACAGGAAGGCCGCGATGGTGTAATCCGGCCCATAAATGCAGGCGGTGCCGCTGGTGGCGCTGGCCTTCAGGATGGCGCCCAGGCTGGTGCTGGCGTTGGCGCTTTCCGTCGGCGTGATGTCGGTATCCCAGGCGGCGTAGAGATAGCGGTTGTTCTGTTGGCCGGTCCAGGCGGCGAAGGCCTGCTTCACGGTGTTGCCGTTGCCGCCGTCGGGATCGAACAGGGTCATGAAGCTGGCCCAGTTGGTGGTCTGGGCCACCACGGCGGTCATGAAAGCGGCCGGGCTGGCGGCGGCGGCGCCCTGGGACAGAACGGCTCCGGCGGCGCTGGTCAGGGCCAGGATGGCGGCCAGCGTGCCGGTGGCGAAGCTGAGGGACGACGCGGCCCCGGTGGTGCTGCTGGTGAAGACGAAGGCCGAGGCGATGCTGTCATAGCTCACCGTAAAGGGCGGGCTGGTGAAAGCGGCCTGGATCAGGGCGGCGGCGGCGGAGAAGCTGGTGGCCGAGGTCAGGGTGATGGTGGACGAGGTGTAGGCGGTGCCGTTCACCGTCACGTCGATGGTGCCGGACAGGGCCTGAAGCTCGGCCAGGGTCAGCGCCGCCAGCGAGCCGCCGCGCAGGTAGGCGGCCACGGCGGCGGCGTTGTACTGGGCGAACAGCAGCGCGGCGGGGAGCGCCGTCGAGCCCTCGAACCCGGCGAAATAGATTTCGGCGGCGGCGTATTCGCTGGAGGACGGCCCGAAATAGGCCGAGACATCGGCGGCCGAGGCGAAGGACAGCACCGCGCCGATGGGAACGCGGGTGTTTTCGGTCAGGATGATGCCGGACAGGTCGAGGGCCGAGCCGCCGGCGCTCAACACATTGGGCACGACAGAAACGATGGCCGAGGCGGGAATGGTCATGGTGACTCCGGGTTACGATGTGGCGGGGAATGCGCCGGGGACATAAATGAGGCCTGCCGTCAGCGTCCCGGCGAAATCCTGGGCGGTGGCGATGGACGGGTTGATCTGCATGGCGAGGTCAATGGTCCAGCGCTGCTCCACCTGTTTTTCCCCGTTGAGAAACGGGGCCTGGCGGGGCTCGCTGGCATAAAGCGGCGTCACGTCATAGCCGCTGGCGGCGAAAGCGGTGGTCGCCACGTCCGAGCGGAACAGAATGCTCACCGCCTGCACATTGTCGGCGCTGTTCGGGCCGTGGATATCGACCTGGACGGTGATTTTCGTCGGCGCCATGTCGGTGCGCGTCTCGGCGGTGGGCGGTGTCACGAGGCCGCCGTCCTGGTAGGTCGTAACATTGGTCCCCAGGCGCTCGGACATGATGGGGGTCATAACCGCGAAATCCGCGCCTCGCGGCTCGGCAACACGGTTGTCCTGCCCCCTCACCACCTCCATGCCGGTCGGGAAAATCGACAGCAGGAAGGCGCGGGTCGCGGTCAGGATCTGGGATTCGAGAATGGAGACGGTCATGATCCGTTCTGCCTCACCGCAGCGACCTTGACCCAGCCGTCCGTGTCGCCCCAGTTTTCCAGGACGCGCACCACCAGCCAGACGGAGCCATCCGGGAAGGTGATCATGTCGCCGCCGCTCTGGTCGTCGCGGATGGCGCCTTCCCAGTTCCCGCCCAGATAAATCGCCCTGGCCTCGCCCTCGATGTTGATGCCGTCCAGCTGCGCGATATCGTTGTATTGCAGCGCCTGCACGTCGCCCTGCACAGTGACGGGGGCGGCATAGGTCGGTGTCCGCGAGCCATCGGCGGCGGTGGTGTAGCCGGTGGATTTCAGTAGCGTCAGGCTGACGCTCGGGCTGACGGTGCCCACGAGGGGGCCGACGATGCTATGCAGATTCATCGTCTGACACCTCGAAGTCCACGCCGTTCAGCAAATCTTTCGTCCGGCCTACCAGCGGATTGTCGAACCCCTTTTGCCGGATGGTGCTTGCGGCATTCGGCGGGTCGGAAAAATCGCGGATGGAAAGCTGTATATCGGATCGCATGGCCTCGCCGGTCGCACGAAGGGACGCTTCCACATCCATGCCCGTTGCCGCAAGCCGATCCGCGAGAACCAGACACCAGTCTGGGGCGTTTTCCGCAATCGCATTCCGCACGGCGGGGCGCGGCGGGATGTGCTGCGCGCCGTTCTGCGTGGTGCCGAATTCGTTGAAAAATGCGATGGTGGCGAGGTCAGGCTGAAGAAACCCCGCGCTCACCGTGGCGCCGCTGCTGACCTTCTGCGCGATCTCCGCCAGCTTGGCGGCCAGAGCCTCGCCGCCGGACAGGACTTTCCGGACCATCTCACCACCCCCAGAATCTCATGGCCGGCGGCGGCGCGTAGAATGCCCGCCGATATTTCGCGGTCGCCCCCCAAAAAGCGGCGCCGTATTTCGTCTGCTGCCACCACTGCGCGGTGCCGGGCGGATAGTCCATCTGGGCCTGCACGGTGACGCTGCCCTCGGTCGCGCTGGCGATGCGGCCCACCAGCGGGGATGACGGTTTCCCATTGAGCGGCGCGTTGAGGGCGGCGATATGAGCCGTCACCATGTTGAGCAGCATGTACCGCTCACCGCCGACGCTGGCATCGCCGATGGGGCTGCAATCACTGTTGTCGCAATAAAGCTGCGCCTCGGCGAAATAGAGGGTCGCCGTCGCCTCCGACACGCTGGCGGCCAGCTCGGGATACCGGGCGCTCCATCCGGCGTAATCGAAGGCGACGATTCCCATGGCGGATTACTCCGCCTTGGCCGGCTCGACGCCGGGCGCGGGCTTGGACGGGTCCAGCGGCGGCGCGATGGCCGGCACGGCGGCCTGTTCGGTGGCCTGGGCCTGGGTGGACTGAAGCTTCGGCGTGGCGAAGACAATGCGGTCGGTCAGCAGGGACGAGCCCTTGTTTTTCTCGACCCACGCGGCCCAATGGTCGGCGTCGATCTCGGTCAGGGCGTAGCCGCCCACGGTGGTATCGGGCTTGCCGAATTCGCGGCGGGTGCCGCTGACGGTGACGCGGCGGCGGTTGCCGCTGCCGTCGATCAGATCGAGGTGCAGGCCGTGCGGATGCTTGCAGGCAACGGTGACGGTGCCGGGCATGGGGGAATCTCCAAAGAAAAAAGGGGCCGCCGAAGCGACCCCTTTGAGTTTTGAGGGAGGAGGATGGAGGGGGGATCAGATGCCGGACATCTGGGCAATGCCAGCCGGGTAGGTGATGATGGCGCCCCAGGTGCCCTGGGTCTTCTTCTGCTTGAAGCTGGACTCGGCCTGGATGACCCGGTGCGCCCGCATTTTTTCGTTGAAGGCGCAATATCCGGTGTCCTGCCCCTGCACGCTCTTCACGATCAGCTGGGCGCTGTAGGTGGTGCCGGAGAGGTACTGCGGCGCCTGCACCACGCGGAGGTTCGGGAACACCACCTTGATCATCTCCAGCGCGGTCTTCCCGTACTGGTTGGTGTTCATCAGGTAGAGCTCCGAGGTCGCGTGCAGCGCCAGGGTCATCTCGGCTTCCATCTCCAGATTGCTGCCGGTCTGCGACTGCAGCTCGGCGAACAGGGCCTGGATATCGGCCAGGATTTCGGTCGGAAGGGCGTTTTTCCAGCCGGTGCCGCCGGCCGTCTTGGTGGACGGAGTGAGCGCCGCCGACAGGCTGGGATCGTTCAGCAGGCCATAGTTCTGCAGCCCGGCGAGGCCGTAGAAATAGGACTCATTCTGGAACTTGTTCAGGGCCAGAGCCGACGAGATGTTCAGGCGCGCGGCCCAATCCACCTTGGCGAGGCCCATGCGCTCCAGCTCTCGCTCGCCCCACTGAGTGATGGTCTGGTAGAGGTAGCTCTGGCGGTTTTCGAACTGCACGTTCGCGCCGGCCCGGCCATTGGTGACGAAATCGCCATAGGCCGAGGTTTCGCCGGTATTTTCCACCATCGGGAACATGGCGGTTTCGGTCAGCCAGTCGCCCTTGCGCTGCTCGCCCAGGATCTCGGCGGCCTTCATCGGGGTGACCAGCACCTCGATGAGCTTGGGGTCGATGTAGGTGGACAGCATGGCCGGGATACCGGCGTTGCTGGTGGTGATGAGGCCCGGCTGGGAGTCCATGCCCAGGCGCTGGCCCGGCGTGGTGTGCTCGGGCCAGAAGTCCTGGGCGGCGCCGTCAATGGCGCCGTCGAAGTGGATGCCGTAAGCCGCTTCCAGGGCGGCAAGTTCGGGATGCATGCGCGTGTCTCCTTAAGCGGCGGCGCGGGACGAGATTTTCGCCAGCTCGCCGGCGGCGGCGATGCTTTTGACGTACCAGTTGGTTTCGGCGTAGTTGGTGCCCACCATGGATTCGGAGGAAACGGTCTGACTCTCGGACACGGTATAGGTGCCGGTGCCGCCCGTGCCGGTGCCCAGGCCGGTGATATAGGTGCCGGCGGTCACGCCGGAGCCAGTCACCTCCTGGCCCACCACCAGCGTGCCGCTGGCCACCGCCGAGACGGTCAGGGTGGTGCCGGAGATGGCGCCAGTATAGGCCGCATTCGAGATGACCGCGCCGGCGGCGGCGAACTGGACCGAGCCGTCCAGATAGGAGGCGAACGCCTTCTGGCCGGGCACCGACGCGGCGCTGCCGGCGTTTTTCGCCCAGAAATCGCCCGCCTCGAACACCTCCACCGGGAAGCCGGCGGGAATGACCAGGCTGGTTTCGGCCAGATAGGTGGTGATCAGGCCGGTGTGGCTGTTGTGCACGAAACCGGCCGGCAGGCCCTCGCCGCTGTTGCTGGCGGTGGAATAGCTGGTGGTGTCCAGCCACGCGAAGGCGCCCACGGTCACGCCGCTGGCACCGGCCACGATGGCGCCGGCACCGGCCAGCACCGAGGCGCGGGGATTGGACGAGGCGAAATCACCGGCCACGGCGGGCGCGGGGAAATCGTTGGTATGGGTCTGGAAACTCATGGCGATGATCTCCTCAGCGCTTCAGCAGGGCGGCGGTGGGGAAGCGCTGGGCCAGCGAGGCGACGGCGCTCCCATCCATGCCCATGGCGGCCTTGGCCGGGGTGGCGGCCTTGTCCTGGGCCAGCTTCAGCAGGGCGGGATAGGCGGAGGGGTGCACGCCGGCCAGATCCACCTTGAGGTGATCCAGGGCCAGCTTGTAGACGGCCTCGGCGCTGTCCTGGGCCACCGGCAGATCGCCGATGATCGGGCGCACGGCACGTTCGGCGTCGCGGATGGCGTTCATGCGGGCGACGGCGGAACGGGTGGCGGCATCGGCGGCGGCGCGGATGGCGGCGTCCATGGCCTTTTTGTCGGCCTTGTCCTTCTCGTCGTCGTCCTCGTCGTCGTCCTCGTCTTCGCCCTTGTCGTCCTTGTCGGCGTCGTCGTCCTTGTCCTCGGCCTTCGACTTCTTGGTCTTTTCCTTGCCCTCGTCCTCGTCGTCTTCGTCCTCGGCGCGGGCGGCCGCCTCTTTCTGGACCGCTTCCTTGACCTTTTCGGGGTCGGCGTCGGCGGCCAGGAACGGCTTGAGCGCGGCCAGAATGGCAGTCACCTTCATGTCCTTGTCCTCTTTCGGTTGAGAATCCCCGACCACAACGTCGGGACCAGCGCGGCCCATGGCCACCAGGGCCACATGATTGCCGCGAATGTCGCGCATCACCCCGTCATAGGGCTGCCCCTGGTGCTGGCCGGGGGTCATGTCGGCGCGATAACGGTATGCGCAGGACAATTCCCGCTGCTCGCCGCTCTCGATGGCGTCGATGGCGTCTTGCGCCCACACCACCAGCGAGTTTTTCAGATAGGGCGCCTCGAAGCGGGCGTCGGTGCCGGTGCTGCCCACCACCAATTCGGGCTGGTGATCGTCGGCGGACACCGGCACATGCTTGGACAGCAGCGGCAGATTGTTGAAGGTCGGCGCGGCGGCGGCCAGCTCCTTCGGGTCACGCAGCAGCCGATAGGCCATGTCGGGCTTCAGCCCCAGCGCCTGGGCGTCCGGGATCTCGCTGCCGTAATAGAGGCAGACGTTCGCCTTGCTGATGTTCGTCAGGGCGACGTGCAAGCGCCCGTCAGCATCCACGCTGCGCACGGTGGCGCGGTCCAGGGCGATGGCGGCGTCACCGGCATAGCCATTCGCGTGCGCGGCGGAAGCCTGCTTCTCGGCGTCGGCGCGGTCGGCATAGCAAGTGCCGTGGTCGCCCCATTTCCAACCATCTCCGCCGCCCGGCAGCGTGCATTGCTTGATCGGCATCAGGCCGCCCTCTTTCTCGTGATGGATCGGGACCGGGCCAGCGAGGCCGTCCGCATTTTTTCCGACATGCCGCGATACCGGCCTTCTCGCCCGGCGCCGGGAATGATCGACAGCGAGATGCAGCCGCAATTGGGCTCCTGGCCGGGCCAGATCCTCTTTCCGCCGATCAGGCACCCCTCGGCAGGGTCGTAAACGGTGCCATCGGCCAGCACATGCTCCCGGCGCGGATGGCGTCCGCTGCCGCTGTGTGCCCAGCGCGCTTGTAGGCCAAATTCGTCCTGCCGGGCCCGCGTGATCGTGGCGGTTGCCTTATTGTTCTGGTCGCGGGCGATGAAGGCGGCGCGCCGGGCCGAAATGTCGTATCGGGTCCGCAGCTCCTCGGCCAGGCCGCCGACATCGCGGCCAGCCACAACAGACCGCATGACCATGCCCTGAACATCGGACAGGTGCTTTTCAGCGAGCGACCGAATCAGCCCGACTTGCTCATTGATGCTGCCCTGGATCGCATCGCGCTCAACGGGGCTCATCTGGAAACGCACCGTGAAGCCCGCGCTTTTCAGCGCCGACATGGTGGCGCGGTTCGCGTGGCCGGCGGCGCTGCCCATGAAGGCTTTCGCCATCAAGCCCGGCAGCGTCTCAAGCCGCCCCTGCCAGGCGGCGATTTTCGCCTTGAAAATCTTCTGCAGATTCCATGCGCTGCTGGACCAGAACGTCCCGAACTGCGGGTCAGCATCGGTGGCCGTGGCAGGCGGATCGACGCGATAGGCCGCCAGCACGGCGCTGGAGATGTCCTCATGCACCTCGCGCAGCAGCTTCAGCAGGGCGCGGCGGAAACCGGCCTCCACGCCGACATTCGGGTGGACAGGCTTTAGCTCGATATCTCTGCCGGTGGGACTTGTCAGTTTCTGCATGTCGGCCCCGGAACGGGAGAACAGACTGGCAACAAAAACGCTGTAATAGCGAGCTGATGGCGGGAGCCGTACCAATACACGGCCCATCTGCGTCACAGCGCGTATTTTTATGCAGCAAAATCAAGCACTTACAAAAACGACGCCCGCCGGGTCTTCACTCCCTGCGGGCGCCGATAAAAAGCACTTACAAATCAATGGCTTAGCTTAGGCGATATGGACTTCGCCTCCTTCGAACTGTGCGAAATTCAGCAAAATCGCCGTGGCCGGGTTGCGCTTGGCCGAGCCTGTAGCCACCCAGGCCGGAAACTGGCCCAGGCGCAGCGCTTTGCCGTCCGGCCTGATGAAGGTGACCGTCTGCTTCTCGTCCAGCCACACCACGGCGTGATCGTCGGCAAGGTCAAACCACTTGCCGCCGGTAAAGCCGCACTGGTGGCCGCTCAGGTACAGGCGCTCACCGTCTTCCGAGACGATGGCGCACAGGCCCGGCGCTGCCTTCTTTTCGCCGGGCCCGATCCCGAAGAACCGCCTCAATAGTCGTCACCCCAGAAGGCGCGGGCCTCTTCTTCCGTTTCGGGCACGAAGGTGAGCTTAAGCCCGCTTCCAGACGTATAAGTGAATTTGTCCTCATCCTGCTCGGAAGAGACGGCGGCGTCAGCCCCAACCTGATCGGTGGATTTCTCTTTCTGACCCATGTATTTGACCTCCAAGACTCCTGCTTTTCGGTCAAATTTTACCACCTTCAGGACGCTATCCCTAGAGAATAGAACCTCTCGTTCATTTGGAGCGTCCGAATATTTACTGACGTTTATTGCGCGAGAACCCTTGGGCGTCTGGATTTTTATCAAGATGCCATTTCGATCAATGCTTGAGAACTGACGGGCAACTCCTTCGCTCATAGATGAGCTTAAGAACCCATGGTCTTCCAGCAATGAATTGGCCTTGATCTTGTCGGCGCTCCCGAATAGCTGCTCAAACGCCGATCCGGTCATGCCGCGATAAACGGTGACATCCTCGGGCAGGCTGGCGCCCTCCATTGCGGCGTCAAGCTGCGCGATGTGCTTGGCCGCCTCTTCGGTGGGCTTCCCGCCGGACCGGAGCGCCCCGTTGATGGGGCGATAGGCCGATGCGGTGTATTCCTTTATGGAGCCCGCCTGCTCGGCAGTGGGGGGGACATGCTCTCGCGACGGATCGGGAGCCTTGATGTCCGGCTTCTTGGGCGTGGGTTTGGCCTTGGCCTCCTCGGCCTTGGGCGCGGCTCCCTCGGCCTGGTAGAGGTGCCTGTACTGCGCCTTGACCTTCCACAGCGGCATTTTCGACAGGTCGGGACCGGCAGGCTTTTTGCCCACATCGTCGGGCGCTTTGCCGACAAGTCCTTCAGGACCATGCACGATCTTGCCACCAACCACGTAAACGTGCGTGCCGTTCATCGTGATCCACTGGCCTTTTTCATCGTCAGGCGCCGCGTCCTCGCCGCCCTCGAAATCGCCGCCGCCCTCCTCGTCCGGCTGCTCGGGCGGTTCCGGCAGGTCGTCCACGTCCAGGCTGGAATACGGGCTGTCCTCCTCGGACGCCAGGCGGCGCCGGGCCTCAAGCGGGCTGATCACACCCGCATCGATGTAGGCGATATCCGTGTCGGCCTCTGTTTTGCGAGCTGTCGCCAGCTCACCCTCATTGAGGGTCCACAGCGGTTCCCATTTCCAGGAGATTTCCGGGTCGATATCGCCGAATAGGTAGGCCTGGATTGCCTGGATCAACCACATCACATGATCGGTGAAAAGCGCCTCCTGGCTGGCCTCGATCCAGTCGTAGAAGGCCCGCATCTCGCCATCCGACGAGGCGTTGAGACCCGAGGGCGTGATGCCCAGCAGCTTCACCAGCGGAATGCCGGTCACTGCGGCCATATGCTCCTGGGCCTGCGCCTGCAGCTCGCCCAGGCCAGACAGCGGCATGGAGACGTTGCCGAACTCCTCGGTGTCCTTGTCCAGCACCATCACGCCGCGATTGCCGCGCATCTGGGCGAACAGCTTGACGCGGTTCCACAGGCTGGTGGCGGCACCCCCCTCGAGGATGCTGCCCATGTTGGTCTTCAGCACGGAGGTGGAGAAATTGTAGGCGGCATCGCTCACGCTCTGGCGGGTGCGCAGCCAGTTCTCGACATAGGGCCGCATCATCTGCGACAGCGCCAGGCCGCCGAAAGCGTAGGCCGGGGCTAGCAGATCGGAAACGGGGCGCGAAACGAACGTCCGCAGCCGGTCGCGGTGGATCTTGCGGCCCTGCACAAACCAATGCGTGGGCCTGAAATAGTCGTCGCGCAGCGGGTCGGTGGAATTGTACTCGGCGGGATAGGTCCACACCGGTTCAATGGTGCGCAATGCCGTAATGCCGTCGCCCAGCTTGGCCTTGGTCAGCAACAGCGGCTTTTCCAGTTCCTCCGGCGGCGTGCGGCCGCCATCCATCTCCACGAAGATCTGGCCGCGCCCAAACAGGCCGTCGTGCAGCGCCACCTTGCGAAACACCTTCTGCGCGCCCAGGCGGGCAAGCTCGGCCGAGATCTGCTTGATGCGGTCGGTCTTTCTGTCGGCCTCCTCCTCGTCCCCGGTCGAGACGATGCGTCCCCATTTGCGGGTCATCTCCATGGCCACGATTTCCGAGGCGCGGCGATATTCCGGGCGCTGGGCAAGCTCGGCCAGAAACGGATAGCCCTGAAACGCCACGCCCTCGGAGATGCTGCCATTGGCCGCGCCCGAGGCATAATAGGCCGCCATGTCGGCATCCACCGCCATCTTGACGGCGCCGGGAATCACCCGCTCCGGGACTTGCGGCATGCGCGGGTGCTGCCGGCGCGGCATGGCGGTGGTGTCCATCGCCACATCGGACCGCACACTCATCGGCGCCGGACGCATTTCCACCACCACCGGGGCGGTCTGCTCGGGGCGGCGGAAGAAGTTGCGCATACGCTCACGCCTCTCGCAAGGCGTCCTCTGAAATGATCATGGCTTTCTGGCCGGGAGCGAACGCCATCACCAGGGCGTCGGCGAGGTTCGGCGACGGTACTTCGCGCTTCGCCAGGTCTTTTTTGCTCTCGACCTTGACGCGGCCCAGCTG
>JAJZGK010000027.1 GCA_021798485.1 Pseudomonadota bacterium | reverse complement strand
TCAGCGGCAAATCACAGAGAAGCCGCCAACGGCGGCGCGCTTTCAGCGGCAAATCACAGAGAAGCCGCCAACGGCGGCGCGCTTTCAGCGGCAAATCACCATAAAAAGCCGCCGATGGCGCCCGCCGCTTTCAGCGGCAAATCACCATAAAAAGCCGCCAACGGCGGCTGTCGGGCGCAGGCCGTCGTGGGCGGCGATCACCGTTTCGATGCGCGCCGGATCGGGGCGTTCGCCGTAGCGGGTGCCGATCTCGGCGGCGTGGATGCCGCCGGTGCAAAACAGCACATCGATACCGGCGGCGCGGGCCCCGGCGATATCGGTGTGGAAGGAATCCCCCACCGCCATCACCCGCGCCCGGTCCGACAGTCCCAAAATCTCCAGGCAGGTGCCGTAAATGGCCGGATCGGGCTTGCCGCGGTAGCGGACATCGCCGCCGCGCTCGGCGTAATAGCGGGCCAGCATGCCGGCGCAGATGATTTCCTGGCCCTTGCGGATGACGATCAGATCGGGGTTGGCGCACACCATCGGCAAGCGGCGGGCCAGGGCCTGATCCAGCAGCGGCGCGTAATCGGCCACCGTTTCCTCGAACTTGTCGGGGCCGGTGTTCATCAGGAAATCGGCCTCGGCCACCTCGGTCACCAGATCGAGATCCAGGCCCTCGAAGATGTTGCGGTCGCGCTCCGGCCCCACATGCAGGCAGCGCCGCCCCAGGGTGGCGAACCAGGGATCGGCGCGGCGCCGCATCTCCAGATGCACCGCCTCGCCCGAGCTCATCACCTCGCCGTAAAGATTGCGGGCGATGCCCATGCCGTCCATCAGGGTCACCAGGGCCGAGGCACGGCGCGGCGCGTTGGACAGCATCACGGTTTTTTTGCCCGCCGCCTTCAGATGGGCCAGGGTATCGGCCACGCCGTCATAGGGGGCGGTGCCGTCGTGGATCACCCCCCAGAGATCGAGAATGAAGGCATCGTAACGGTCGGCGGCCTGACGCAGACCCTCGAAAACAGGCACACTCATGACACTCTCCCGGCATCGACGCCGATGGCGTCGCGCATATGGCTGAACCCGTCGCGGCGCAGGGCCTCGGCCAGACCGCGCTTGATGCGCGTGACCAGGGGCGGGCCCTGATAGACCAGGGCGGAATAAAGCTGCAGCAGCGAGGCTCCGGCGCGGATCTTCTCGTAGGCCTCCTGGGCCGAGGCGATGCCGCCGACACCGATCAGCGGCAGTTTTCCTGCGGTCAGACGATAGATCTGGCGCAGCATTTCGGTGGAGGGGCGGAACAGCGGCGCTCCCGACAGGCCGCCGGTTTCGCGCAAATGCGGCGACACCAGGCTGGCCGGACGGGCGATGGTGGTATTGCTGACGATCAGCCCGTCGAGGGCGCCGTTTTCCAGCGCCACCTCGACGATATCCTGCACATCCTGAGGTGTGAGATCGGGGGCGATCTTCAGCAGCAGCGGCACCCTGGCCGGCAGGGCCTCGACGGCGCGGCGGGTGCGGCCCACCAGTTCGGCCAACGGTTCCCGCCCCTGCAGGGCCCGCAGGCCCGGCGTGTTGGGCGAGCTGACATTGATCACCAGATAGTCGGCCAGCGGCCCCAGGGCGGCCACGCCCTTTTCGTAATCGGCGGCGGCGTCCCCGGTGTCCTTGTTCTTGCCGAGATTGGCGCCGACAATCCCCCGGCGCGGCCGCGCCGCCAGGCGGGCGGCCACCGCCTCCAGCCCCTGGTTGTTGAAGCCCATGCGGTTGATCACGGCGCGGTCTTCGCTTAAGCGGAACAAGCGCGGACGCGGATTGCCCGGCTGCGGGCGCGGCGTCACCGAGCCGATCTCGACAAAGCCGAAGCCCTGGCCCAGCATGGCGTCGGGCACCTCGGCGTTCTTGTCGAAGCCGGCGGCCAGACCCAGCGGATTGGGAAAATCGAGGCCCCACAGGCGCATGGCCAGACAGGGATCGTTCAGCGCCGGCTGAGGCGGCACCAGGCCGTGCCGCAACGCCGCCACGGTCAGGCCATGCGCCCGCTCCGCCGGGAACAACCGGACCAGGGGGCCGGCAAGGCGAAAATAATCCATCACCCTCGCACTCTTCAGATATGACGCGGCAGGGAAAACCCGGGGCGGACCCTACCTGAAAGCGCGGCAAAAGAACAGAACGGCATCAACAAACCCCGCCGTTCCACGGCCAGGAACACGGCGCTCCGCGCCTAATTATACCAACCGCCCAATGAATTGCCCGGTTGTATCGTCCCTCGCCGGGCGGCGGCATCCGCCGCCTTGGCCGCTCGCTCAAGGCTCGCTGGAGACCGGCCAACGAGTCACTTCAAGGGTTGGCCGGTCTTACACGGCGCTCCGCGCCTTAAGGACCGCGCTCCGCGTTGCGGAATGCGATGATCCCGGCCGGATTTCTCGCATTCCGCGAGGAAAATGCCGAATCGCCCCCCTATCCGCATACCCGAAGATGGGCACGCCCCTTGCGAAGGGGACGGCAATCCCTCTCACGCCCAGGAGGCGCCCATGCTGCCCTTGATCTTCCGTTTCAGCCCCGCCTTTCTGAAAGCCCTGGCCCTGGTGGAGGCCATGCCGGCGGTGCCCGCCGCCAAACCGGCCCGCAAGCGCAAGCCGCCGGCCAGGCGCCCCCGCAAGGCGGTGGAATAAGGGCTTATTCCGCCGCCGAGGCGTCGCCTTCAGAGGCTGCGGGCTCGTCCTCCTCGGGCAGGGACAACACGCCGGAATTGTAGTCGTACTCGAAAACCTCGGCGAAACGGCCCCAGTTGATGACCAGTTCCAGCACCCGCTCGGCCTCGTCGTCGGTGAGGTAATCCTCCAGCTCCTGCAGGAAGCGGTTTTCCGGGGCGCGATGGTCGCGCCGTTCGTCGAGCACGCGGCGGATATGCGTGGCCAGCGAAATGTGGTGCAGCAGATGCTCGGCGAAGATCTCTTTGCGCTGGGCGGTATTGCCGTTCACATAGGCCCGCCCCGCCGGCAGCAGGGCCACGTCGCCGTGGTCCACCTTGATGAAGCCCAGAAGCCGTCCGGCCTCCAGCAGCTGGAACAGGGTATCGTCGGGCAGTTCCAGCTGTTCGGCCAGGATGGGAATGTCGGCGGTGCCGGTGTCCTCTTCCGCCAGGGCCTCCAGCATGCCCTCGATCTTGTGCGGCGTGGCCTCGGGCAGACGGTAGCCCAGCGACAGCGGTTCGGCCGGGCTGCCGGCGGCGCGCTGCGGCTGCTGGGTCATCACCGCGTAGATCTCGTCGACGATGGCCTTGAAGGCCGGGGCCTCGGTATCGCGCGGATGCGACAGATTGACCGGGATCTCGGCCTTCACCCGGCCGGGATCGGACGAGAAGATGAGAACGCGGTCGGCCATGGTCACCGCTTCCTCGATATTATGCGATACGAACAGAATGCCCTTGGTGGGGATCTGCCGCTCCTGCCACAGCTCCAACAGATCGCTGCGCAGGGTTTCGGCGGTCAGCACGTCCAGCGCCGAGAAAGGCTCGTCCATCAGCAGCACATCGGGTTCCATCACCAGGGCGCGGGCGAAGCCGACGCGCTGGCGCATGCCGCCCGACAGCTCGCGCGGGTAGGCGCTCTCGAAGCCGCCCAGGCCGATCACGTCGATCACCTTGAGGGCGCGGTCCTCGCGCTCGGCCGACGGCACCGCCATGGCTTCGAGCCCCAGTTCCACGTTCTGCTGCACGGTGAGCCAGGGGAACAGGGCGAAGGACTGAAACACCATGGCGATGCCCTTGGCCGGGCCGTTGATGGTGCGGCCACGGTACAGAACATCGCCGCCATTGGCCTTGATCAGCCCGGCGATGATGCGCAGCAGGGTGGATTTGCCCGAGCCCGACTTGCCCAGCAGGGCCACGATCTCGCCTTCCCGCAGGCGGAAGTTCACCCCTTCCAGCACCGTGCGCTCGGAACGATCGGGCGCGCGGAAGGCCTTGCGGACACCGGCCAGGTGGATCAGGTCTTCATCGGGATTGATGGTCATGGTCGGTCTTCCTTAATCGATGCGCCAGCGTTCTTCGGCCAACCGGTAGAGGCGGCGCCACAAAAGGCGGTTGAACAGGATCACGAAGCCGCTCAGCACGCAGCAGCCCAGCCAGATGCGCGGGAAATCACCCTTCTGGGTGGCCTCGGCGATATAGGCGCCGACACCGGTGGCCATCAGGGTGGTATTGCCCCAGCTCACCATCTCCGAAACGATGGAGGCGTTCCACGAACCGCCCGAGGCGGTGATGGCCCCGGTGACATAGGACGAGAAGATCGAGGGCAGGATCAGGCGCTTCCAGCGCAGCCAGCCCTTGAGGCCGAAATTGCCGCCGGCATCCTTGAGATCGGTGGGAATGGACATGGCCCCGGCGATGACGTTGAACAGAATGTACCACTGGGTGCCCAGGATCATCAGCGGGCTGGTCCAGATCTCCACCGAGGCGTTATATTTCTGGATCAGGATCACCGCCACCGGGAACATCAGGTTGGCCGGAAAGGCCGCCATGAACTGGGCGATGGGCTGCACCGTCTGCGCCAGCTTGGGCCGCAGGCCGATCCATACCCCGACCGGCACCCAGATCAGCGAGGCGATGATGATCAGCACGATCACGCGCAAGGCCGTGGCCAGCCCCAGCAGAATCACATGCAGCACCTCGGGCAGCCCCACCTCGACGCGCACCACGTCACTGATGCGGATCAGGGCATAGGCGGCGGTCACCGCCACCAGGGCGTTCCAGGCCTTGTCCATCCAGGGATAGCTGCGGACGCTGCGGGTGGGCTGTCCCAGGCCGTCGTGGCGACGGCGGAAAAGCGGCAGGCTGGCGTTCCAGGCCAGACCGGGCAGCGAGGCCAGGGTCCGCATGATTTTCGAGCGCTGCATATGGGTGAGCAGCCACGACGAGGGGATGTCCTCGCCGGGGATGGATTCGAACTTGAATTTGTCGGCCCAGGCCACCAGCGGACGGAAGAACAGCTGGTCGTAGATCAGAATACCCACCAGCATGGTGAGAATGGCCCAGCCGATGGCCGTCAGATTCTTGGCGGCGATGGCCATGGATATGTAGGAGCCGATGCCCGGCAGCAGGATGTTCTGGCCCGACACCGTGATGGCCTCGGAAGCCACCACGAAGAACCAGCCCCCCGACACCGACATCATCATGTTCCAGATCAGCGGCGGCGTGGCGAAGGGCAGTTCCAGCCGCCAGAAGCGCTGCCACGACGACAGGTGATACATCTCCGCCGCCTCGGCCAGATCATGCGGCACCGTGCGCAAGGACTGGTAGAGGCTGAAGGTCATGTTCCAGGCCTGCGAGGTGAAGATGGCGAAGATGGCCGCGCATTCCACGCCCAAAAGGTTGCCGGGAAACAGGGCGATGAAGCCGGTGACGGTGATGGACAGGAAGCCCAGGATGGGGATCGACTGCAAAATGTCGAGAATGGGCACCAGGATCTTCTCGGCATAGCGGCTTTTCGCCGCCAGCGTGGCGTAGACGACCGTGAACAGCAGCGACGCCGCCAGCCCCGCCGCCATGCGCAGGAACGAGCGCAGCAGATAATAGGGCAGCGAGCCGGGGTCCAGGCTCATGGGCAGGGGATCGCCCAGATTATAGGGCGTGGACATCTGCGACCCGCCGAAGGCCAGCAGCCACAGCACCCCCAGCACCAGCGGCAAGGCGGCCAGATCCCAGGCGTTGGGCCGCATCTCGGGCGTGAAGCTGATGGTGGGCGGAATGATCCTCTGCCGCACGGGAGATCTCCCTGTCGAACGCTGATAATCAGGCATGGCCGCGACGGCTTGCCGCAGGCTTCAAATAAACGGAATTCACCCCCATGACAATCGGGCGAATTGTTGTGTTTTTACGACAGAACAATGTTACAGCGCCACGACAGTCTGGTCAAAAATCCTATCCACCGCCCTCGCCCCTGGTCGCCTGCGAAACAGATCCTATACGTTGCGCTGACTGAACAGGAAAACCTTTGGTGGAAAAATAGTTCTCCCTGTTTAAATTGCCTCCACAGACTGCGCAATTTTTCCACACAGTTAGCCCGCTGCCCAAAGCGGCGGCGATGTTTCTTCGCATCAACCCCTGCGCGATGCGCATAACGCCCCTGCGGCAAGCGCCCTCGTGCCCCGGGCCGGGAGTGTGAGATAGTCTTCCCATGTTGACCCATGACGATATCTGGACGGCCATTGACCGCCTTGCTCAGGAAAATGGCCTGACCGCCTCCGGCCTGGCGCGCCGCGCCGGACTGGATCCCACCACCTTCAACCGCAGCAAGCGGGTGGCCCGCGACGGCAAGCCGCGCTGGCCCAGCACGGAAAGCATCTCCAAGATTCTGGAGGCCACCGGCACCACCCTGCCCCATTTCGTCAGCCTGGTGCGGACCCAGCAGCCGGGCGCGCTGCCCACCCTGCCCATGGCCAGCCTGTCGGATCTGCGCCAGGCCCGCCGGCCCGATGCCGCCGCCGACAGCGCCGAAACCGACTGGGACGCCATTCCGGTCCCCGATATTTCCGATCCCAAGGCCTTCGCCGTGGAGATCACCGGCAGCGAATACGAACCCGTTTACCGCGACGGCGACATCCTGATCGTTTCCCCCGCCGCCACGCCGCGCCGGGGCGACCGCGTGATGGTGCGCACCCAGGACGGCAATGTGACCATCAGCCGCCTGTTGCGCCAAACCTCGCGCCGCATCGATCTGCAGCCCATGAACGGCCAGGGCGAGATCAGCCTGACCGCCGACGACGTGGCCTCGGTCTCGCGCGTGGTGTGGTCCAGCCAGTAGGCCGCAGCGGACCGGAAAAAAAACGGGCGCGGGATGAACTCTCCCGCGCCCGTTTTCGTTTCGTCCCCAGCCGGAAGCCGGTATCAGGCCGCCCGGCGGCGGCGCAGCAGGGCCTTCAGATCGGCCACATGGGTGGCGCCGCACAGGAAGGCCGCCGCGCCGTAGCTGCCCATCCCCACCGCCATCAGCAGCGCCAGGGCCAGCATGCGCCAATAGGGCCGGGCCAGCCAGGGGGTCAGCCCCTGCCGCGCCGCCCACAGGGCGGCGGCCATCAGAACGCAGGCCAGCAGGATGCGCGGCAGCCGCGCCTTCAGGCGGGCATCGATGATGAAAAAGCCGCGCCGGTGCAAAATCCACATCAGCGCCGCCACGTTGAACCAGGCGGCCAGGGCGGTGGAAAGGGCCATGCCCACATAGCCCAGGGGCATCATCAGCGCCAGATTGAGCCCCACATTGATCGCCATGCACAAGGCCGCCACCCGCACCGGCGTGCGGGTATCCTCGCGGGCGAAGAACCCCGGCGTCAGCACCTTCACCAGCACATAGGCGGGCAGGCCGGCGGCCAGCACCATCAGCACATGCCCCACCGCCAGACTGTCGGCGGCCGTGAACGAGCCGCGCTGGAACAAAACCGTGATGATGGGATGGGCCAGGGTCATCAGCCCGGCCGCCGCCGGCAGGGTGAGCAGCAGCCCCATTTCCATGGCGCGGTTCTGCGAGGCCAGCGCCGCCTCGGTTTCGCCGGCCCGCAACTGCCGCGACAGCAGCGGCAGCAGCGCCGTGCCGATGGCCACCCCCACCACCCCCAGCGGCAGCTGGTTGACCCGTTCGGCGTAGTTGAGATAGCTGACGGCGCCGTTGGCCACCAGCGAGGCGATCATGGTGTTGACGGTCAGATTGATCTGATAAACCCCGGCCCCCACGGCGCCCGGCACCACCCGCTTCAGCATCAGCACCACATCGGGCGACAGCCGCGGCCACACCAGGCGCAGGCGCATGTCGGCGCGGCGCACCGCCCGCACCAGCCACAGGAACTGCGCCACCCCCGAGGCGAACACCCCCCAGGCCATGGCATGCCCGGCGGTGGGGGTATAGGGCACCAGGGCCACCAGGGCGCCGATGGACACCACGTTGAGCAGCACCGGCGCCGCCGCCGCCGCCGCGAAACGGCCCATGGCGTTCAGCACGCCGCTTTGCAGCGACACCATGGAGATGAACAGCAGATAGGGGAAGGTGATGCGCGACAGCTCCACCGCCAGCGCCATCTTGCCCGGCAGATCGTCGAAGCCGGGGGCCAGCAGCGGCATGGCCCAGGGCATGATCATTTCCATCACCGCCACGAAGCCCAGCAGAATGGCGATGAGCACGGCATAACAATGTTCGGCGAACTGGCGGGCCGAGTCCGCCCCCTCCTCCTCCAGCCGTCCCGCGAACAGCGGCACGAAGGCGGGGTTGAAGGCGCCCTCGGCGAACAGGCTGCGGAACAGATTGGGAAAGCGGAAGGCCACGAAAAAGGCGTCGGACACCATGCCGGCGCCGAGATAGCGGGCGATCAGCACTTCGCGCAGCAGCCCGGTCAGGCGGCTCAGCAGGGTCCAGCCGCCGATGGTGGCAATGGCGCGGGTCAGATTCATCGAAGGGTCATTCCGCCGCGCGGGGGGTTTTGGGCGCCGGCGCCGGATCGCAGATGCCGGGTTCCTGCAGGGCCGCCGCCAGGGCCTCGCGGATATCGCGGATCTTGCGCTCGTGCTCCACTTTCAGGCCGAAGACGTCCTTGACGTAGAACACGTCCACCACCCGCTCGCCGTAGGTGGAAATATGGGCCGAGCTGATCTGCAGCGACAAACGGGTCATGGCCGAGGTGATGTCGTAGAGCAGACCGATACGGTCGCGGCCGTTGACCTCGATCACCGTATGCTTGGCGCTGGCCTTGTTATCCACCAGCACGCGCGGCGGCACCTTGAAGACGCGGGTGCGGCTTTGCACCGAATCGCGCCGCTTGGCGATCTCGCGCGACAGGCGCAGCCGCCCCGACAACCCCTGCTCCAGATTGGCGCACAGCTTTTCCAGGCGGGCGGCATTGCTGACCGGACCGCCGTCCATATCGTGGATGGTGAAGGTGTCGAGGGCCATGCCGTTGGTCATGGTGATGATCTTGGCATCGACGATGGACACCCCGGACAGGGCCATGGCCCCGGCGATCTGGGAAAACAGGCCGGGATGATCGCCGGTATAAAGGGTGATTTCCGTCACCTCGTTGGCGGGATCCTGGCGGCTGTCGATGGTCAGCGGCGCCTGGCGCGCCTCGGCGGCCCGCACCAGGGCGGCCTGGCGCAGATGGGTGGCGGTATCGAACGACACCCAGTAGGAGGGATAGCCGCGCGCCAGATGCGCCTCGATATCCTCGGCCGGCCACTGTCCGGCCAGGGCGGCGCGCAGGGCGTTCTGCGCCGCCTCCACCCGGGCCTCGCGCTTTTCCACGCCGATACCGCCCGACATCATATCGAGGGCGCGGTGATAAAGCTCGCGCAGCAGCCCGGCCTTCCAGGCGTTCCACACCTTGGGCCCCACCGCCCGCACATCGGCCACGGTCAGGGCCAGCAGCAGTTTCAGCCGCTCCGGGCTTTGCACCACCGCCACGAAATCGGAAATGGTCTGCAGATCGTCGATATCGCGCTTGAAGGCGGTGCGGGTCATCAGCAGGTGATGGCGCACCAGCCAGCTGGCGGTTTCCGTCTCCTCGTCGGAAAGTCCTAAGCGCGGCCCCAATTTAAGAACGATCTCGGCCCCCAGCTCGGAATGATCGGCGTTGCGGCCCTTGGCGATATCGTGCAGGAAGGTGGCCAGATAAAGAGTACGCCGCGACAGCAGGGTCTTCATCACCTCGGTGCAGGCCGGGGCCTCGGCGGCCAGCTGCCCCGATTCCAGCCGGTGCAGGATGCCCACCGCCTGGATGGTGTGCTCGTCCACCGTGAAGACGTGGTACATGTCGTACTGCATCTGCGCCACCACCCGGCCGAAATCGGGGATGAAGCGGCCCAGCACGCCGGATTCGTTCATATGGCGCAGCGCCGCTTCCGGATCCTTGGGCGAGCAGAGCATTTCCACGAACAGGCGGTTGGCCTCGCCGTCCTGGCGCAGCTTGCCGTCGATGCGCTTCAGGGACTGGGTGACCAGCGACATGGCGCGGGGATGCACGTCGAGATCCTGGGCCAGGGCGGTGTGGAACAGCCGGATCATGTCCAGGGGCTGATGCTCGAACTGGCCTTCCTCCACCACATCCAGGCGGTTGCCCTCAAGCTTGAAGCCCTCCAGCCTGCGGCCGCGGCGCAGGGCCAGGGGAAAGCGCAGCTTGGGCTTGCGCTTGTGCTGTTCCTCCAGCAGGGCGCAGAAGATGCGGGTGAGATCGCCCACATCCTTGGCGATCAGGTAATAGTGCTTCATGAAGCGCTCGACGCCCGAGGTGCCGCCGTGGTCGGTATAGTTCATGCGCCGTCCGATCTCGGGCTGCATGTCGAAGGTCAGACGGTCCTCCTCGCGTCCGGTCAGGTAATGCAGATGGCAGCGCACCGTCCACAGGAAGGCCTGGGCCTTCTCGAAGCGGGCGGCGGCATCGGCCGACAGCACGCCCAGGGCCACCAGCTCGCGCACATCCGAGATGGCGTAGAGATATTTGGCGATCCAGTAGAGGGTGTGCAGATCGCGCAGGCCGCCCTTGCCCTCCTTGATGTTGGGTTCCAGCACATAACGGGCCTCGCCCAGCTTCTGGTGGCGGCTGTCGCGCTCGGCCAGCTTGGCCTCGACGAACTCCTCCATGCTGCCGGCCACCACCTCGGCGCGGTAGCGGCGCTTCAGCTCGTCGTAGAGAGCCTCGTCGCCCCACAGCCAGCGCGCCTCCAAAAGGGCGGTGCGGATGGTGAGATCGGCCTTGGCCTGGCGGATGCACTCATCCACCGTGCGGGTGGAATGCCCCACCGTCAGCCCGAGATCCCACAGCATGTAGAGCATGTATTCCACCACCTGCTCGGCATGGGCGGTGCGCTTGTAGGGCAGCAGGAACAGAAGATCGATGTCGGATTTGGGCGAAAGCTCACCCCGGCCGTAGCCGCCCACCGCCACCACCCCCATGATCTGGCCGGTGGTGGCCACCCCCACGGGATATTCGTGCTGCAGGGCGTAATCGTGGACGATGCGCACCAGCTGATCGATGAGGAAGCAGTTTTCGCGCACCGCCTCGGTGCCCTGGCCGTGGCTTTCGAAGCGGCGGCGCACCTCGTCGTGCCCGGCCTTGAAGGCGTCCTTGAACACCGCCAGCACCTGGGAGCGGCGCTGGGCCTTCGGCACCTCGGCGGCGATGATGCCGTCGAGCCGGGCGATGACCTCCTGGCGGTCGATGATGGCGCGCTGGTTCTTGATCTTGTGCTGCATGGAATCCCGGCCCGGCAAAGATAACGCCCCATACTACAGCGGCTCAGGCCGGCGGCAACAGCCCTCTCAGCCGATAAAGCGCCTCCAGGGCCTGGCGCGGCGTCATCTCGTCGGGACTGACGGCGCGCAAGGCCTCTTCCAGCGGCGAGGGGCCGCTGGGCGCCGCCGGGGCCGGACGGGCCCGCACGGCGGCGAACAGCGGCAGATCATCGGCCAGCCGCGACACCGCCCCCGACGGCTCGCCGCGTTCCAGGCTGTGCAAAATGGTTTCGGCCCGCGCGATCACCCCTTCGGGCAAACCGGCCAGCCGCGCCACATGAATGCCGTAGGACCGATCCGCCGCCCCCGGCCCCACTTCATGTAAAAACACCACATCGCCCTGCCATTCCTTTACCCGCATGCAGTGACAGGCCAGCGACGGCAGCTTGGCGGCCAGGGCCGTCAGCTCGTGGTAATGGGTGGCGAACAGGGCGCGGCAGCGGTTGACCTCATGCAGGCTTTCCACCACCGCCCAGGCGATGGACAGGCCATCGTAGGTGGCGGTGCCGCGGCCGATCTCGTCGAGGATCACCAGGGCCCCCGGCCCGGCCTGATTGAGGATGGCGGCGGTTTCCACCATTTCCACCATGAAGGTGGAACGGCCGCGCGCCAGATCGTCGGCGGCGCCGACGCGGGAGAACAGCCGGTCCACCACGCCGATGCGCGCCGCCTCGGCCGGCACGAAGCCGCCCATCTGCGCCAGTACCGCGATCAGGGCGTTCTGGCGCAGGAAAGTGGATTTACCGGCCATGTTGGGGCCGGTGATCAGCCACAGGCGCTGCGCCTCGGCCAGATCGCAATCGTTGGCGACGAAACTGTCGCGCAGCGCCGCCTCCACCACCGGATGGCGGCCGCCACGGATGGCGAAGGCCCGCCCCGCCTCCACCTCGGGCCGGGTATAGCGGCGGTCCACCGCCAGATCGCCCAGGGCCGAGGCCACGTCGAGCGCCGCCAGGGCCCGGGCGGCGGCGGCGATATCGTCGGCCCGCGCCGCCACCTCGTCCAGCAGATCCTTGAACAGCTCCAGTTCCAGGGCCAAAGCCTTGTCGGCGGCGCCGCGGATTTTGTTTTCCAGCTCGCCCAGCTCCACCGTGCTGTAGCGCACCCCGGAGGCGATGGTCTGGCGGTGGATGAAGGGTTCGCCCATGCGGTCGGCCTGCTTGGGCGGCACCTCGATATAATAACCCAGCACATTGTTGTGCTTGACCTTCAAGGCCCCGACGCCGCTGATCTCGGCATAGCGGGCCTGCAGGGCCGCCACCAGGCGGCGGCTTTCGTCGCGCAGGGAGCGCAGCTCGTCCAGGCCCGGATGATATTCCGGGGCGATAAAGCCGCCGTCGCGGATCAGCAGCGGCAGCTCGGCGGCCAGGGCCCGCTCCAGCCGGTCCACCAGGGCGCCGTGCTCGCCCAGGCCCTCGGCCACCCGGCGCAGCAGCGGCGGCGGCGTTTCCCAGCCCTCGGCCAGGATCAGGCCGCGCAGGGCGGGGATTTCCCCCAGGGCGTCCCGCACCGCCGCCAGATCGCGGGGGCCGCCGCGCCCCAGGGTGAGGCGCGACAGCGCCCGCTCCACATCGGGCACCTTGCGCAGGCGTTCGCGCAGCTCGCCGCGCAAAGTGTGGCGCTCGAAGAAGAACTGCACGCCGTCCAGCCGTTCGCCGATGGCGGCGGGATCGGTCAGCGGCGCCGACAGATGCTGGGCCAGAAGCCGCGCCCCGGCCCCGGTGACGGTGCGGTCGATGGCGTGCAGCAGGCTGCCTTTGCGCTCGCCGGTCAGGGTTTCGGCCAGCTCCAGATTGCGGCGGGTGGCGGCGTCGATCTCCATCACCGCCCCCTCGGCCAGACGGCGCGGCAGGCCGAGGCGGGGCAGACGGCCCTTCTGGGTGAGTTCCACGTAATCCACCAGGGCGCCGCCGGCGGCCAGCTCGGCCCGGCTGAAGGCCCCGAAGCCGTCCAGGGCGCGCACCCCGTAAAGCTGCTCCAGGCGGCGGCGGGCGTTTTCGGAGTCGAAGCGGGCCGACGGCAGCGGCGACAGGATGGCGCGCGCCTCGCGGAACAGCTCGGCCAGATCGGGCTGCGCCGTCAGACGGTCGGGGGCCAGCAGCTCGCCGGGGGCCAGACGGGCCACGGCGGCGGCGGCGGTTTTCACCGTCACCGGCTGCACCTGGAAATCGCCGGTGGACATATCGAGCCAGGCCAGACCCAATTGCCCGCCGGCCTCCGCCAGGGCCGCCAGATAATTATGGCGGCGGGCGTCCAGCAGCGCCTCCTCGGTGATGGTGCCGGGGGTGACGACGCGGATCACCGCCCGCTCCACCACCGACTTGCCGCCGCGCTTCCGGGCCTCGGCGGGATCCTCCATCTGCTCGCACACCGCCACCTTGAAGCCCTTGCGGATCAGCTTCGAAAGATAGCCTTCGTGGCTGTGCACCGGCACGCCGCACATGGCGATATCCTGCCCGGCATGCTTGCCGCGCTTGGTCAGGGTGATATCCAGCGCCTCGGCGGCCCGAACCGCATCCTCGAAAAACATCTCGTAGAAATCGCCCATGCGGTAAAACAGCAGGCAATCGGCATGGGCCTGCTTGATGGCCAGATACTGCGCCATCATCGGCGAGGCATCGTCCAGGCTGGGCAGGGCGGCGGGCGGGGCGGCGGCAACACTATCGGCGGGGATCAAGATCGGGTCCGGCAGGCAGGCGATTGAAAAGACCCGGCACTTTATCATGAAGGCCGCGCCGCTGGGAAACCGCTTTGGCGTCTTCCCTCAGGTCGGGATTGGCGTAAGCATCCGGTGAGCCACGCGGATCAGGCTGTTTCGGTCGCACTGTCGTTGTGATGCCGCCTGTTCCAGGGCAGCAAGCGACGACCGGACTTGAAGGATAGCACCCTGGCCTCCTATGCGGCGAAAGCCGAACGGCGCCTCGACGCTCTGGTCGCCATCCCCGCCGCCCATCCCGCCGGACAGGTTCTGCAACGTCAGATCAAGGCGTGGCGCACCAAGTTCTTCGTTTTCCTGGCCGACAGAGGAGTCCCTCCCACCAACAATATTTCCGAGCGGGAGATCAGACCCTCCGTCGTCTTCCGCAAGGTCACCAACGGGTTTCGCTCCGATTGGGGCGCACAAATCCATGCCGGATATCGATCCATCACAGGAACCGCTCGCCTGAAAGGCCAGACGGCTTTCGCCGCTGTCGCTGCCATCATCGATGGAAAATTCGCCATCGCCTGAGCTGGGGCGCCAACCCCGTGAGCAATTACTCCAAAAGGGCTGACGGCCTTCACCGGACGGATACTATGAAGCAGGACACAGCCACTGTCCTATCCATCGTGTTTAATCGCCTGTACACCCTTCGCAACCGTAAGCCTACGCCGAGGGCCGCCTTCCGTGATCCTGAAAATTTGCCGAGACTGTCGTGATGTTTTTCGACTTTGGAGGCAAAGGTGTCCAGAAATTCGGATATGGGCACAAATGTGACCGGTGGTCGTCGTTATCGTTCCTGGCCTGAGGCATTGAAGCGGGAGATTGTGGCTGCATCTTTTGCGCCGGGCGCTTCGGTTTCAGTGGTTGCCCGGCACTACGACGTGAACGCGAATCAAGTCTTCAGCTGGCGGAAGCGCTTTGGCGCAGTTCCATCCGCAGCGGATCAGCCCGGCCTTCAGTTGGTTCCGGTGATGGTCGCGGCGGAGCCGCAGAGTGATCTTGTTCCGGCGGCGACGGGCGGAGACCTGATCGAGATCGATGTTGATGGTAAGTATCGGCTCCGCGTCGGCAGCGGTGTCGATGCAAGAGCGCTTCTGCGGGTTCTGACCGTGCTGGAGCGGCGATGATCCCGGTTCCATCGGGCGTGCGTGTCTGGCTGGCGGTTGGCCGCACCGACATGCGGCGTGGCATGAACGGCTTGGCCCTTCAGGTTCAGGAAGCGCTGCGGCGTGATCCCCATGCGGGGGATCTGTTCGTCTTTCGCGGTCGCCGAGGCGACATGATCAAGATCATCTGGCATGACGGTCTGGGGATGTCGCTTTACGCCAAGAGATTGGAGAAGGGACGGTTCATCTGGCCGTCTCCGGCGGACGGCGTGGTGGCGATTTCCGCCGCGCAACTGGCCTATATGCTGGACGGCATCGATTGGCGAAACCCGCGCCTGACGTTCCGGCCAGAGCGGGTCGGATAATCGGAATTTCTCAATGTTTCCGCCATTTATTGGAAGCCAAACAGGGCATTTTGTGATTCACTTTGGGGTATGGATGACCAGCCTGCCGACGACCTTCCCGACGACATTGAGGCGCTCAAAGCGGCGCTGATTTCCGCGCGAAGTGACCTGGCCGTCGCCCGAGCCCAAGTCTCCGACGATCAGGCCCTGATCGCCCATCTGAAGCTCTTGATCGCCAAATATAACCGGGAGAAGTTCGGGACGCGCTCGGAGCATTCGGCACGGATTCTCGATCAGCTTGAGCTGCAGCTGGAAGACCTGGAGGCATCGGCCACTGAAGACGAATTGGCCGCCGAAGCGTCTGCGGCCCAGGCGACGACCACGGTCGCGGCTTTTTCCCGCAAGCGCCCCTCACGCAAGCCGTTTCCCGAGCATCTGCCGCGCGAGCGCGTCGTCATTGCCGCCCCGACCTCCTGCCCTTGCTGCGGCGGCAGCCGCTTGTCCAAGCTGGGCGAGGACGTCACCGAGACCCTGGAGGTCATCCCCCGCCAGTGGAAGGTGATCCAGACCGTGCGAGAGAAGTTCAGCTGCCGCGACTGTGAAACCATCTCCCAGGCCCCGGCGCCGTTCCATGTGATCCCGCGCGGTTGGGCCGGCCCCAGCCTGCTGGCGATGATCCTGTTCGAGAAATTCGGCCAGCATCAGCCGCTGAACCGCCAGGCCGAGCGCTATGCCCGCGAAGGGGTGGATCTGAGCCTGTCGACCTTGGCCGATCAGGTCGGCGCCTGCTGCACGGTGTTGGCCCCGATCTTCAAACGCTTGGAAGCCCATGTCCTCGCCGCCGAGCGTCTGCATGGCGACGACACCACCGTGCCGGTGCTGGCCAAAGGCAAGACCGACACCGGGCGTTTATGGACCTATGTCCGCGATGACCGTCCCTTCGGCGGCAAGGATCACCCCGC
This sequence comes from Pseudomonadota bacterium, assembly GCA_021798485.1. Classification (GTDB taxonomy): domain Bacteria; phylum Pseudomonadota; class Alphaproteobacteria; order Rhodospirillales; family Magnetospirillaceae; genus JAJZGK01. Next base: position 2,866 of record JAJZGK010000027.1, on the reverse strand, counting down.
GGCGATCTTCTATTTCTCCCGCGATCGCGGCGGCGAGCATCCGCGCAGACATCTCGCCAACTATACCGGCATTCTGCAAGCCGACGCCTATGGCGGTTATGGCAAGCTCTACGAAGACGACCGATTGCCTGCCCCGATTACCGAGGCGCTGTGTTGGGCTCATGCCCGGCGCAAGTTCTTCGAACTTGCCGATCTGGCCGCCTCGGCACGCCGCAAAGGCAAGGAAACGGCGATCTCGCCGCTGGCGCTGGAGGCCGTGCGGCGCATCGACGCCCTCTTCGATATCGAGCGCGATCTCAATGGCCTCAGCGCCGAGGACCGGCTTGCCGCCCGACAAGACCGCAGCGCTCCCCTCGTCGCCGACCTGGAAAAGTGGATGCGCGAGCAACGGGCCAAGCTCTCGCGCCATGCCGAAGTCGCTAAAGCGATGGACTATATGCTCCCCCGCTGGGACGCCTTCACGGCGTTTCTCAACGATGGCCGTATCTGCCTGACGAACAATGCCGCCGAACGAGCTTTGCGCGGCATCGCCCTCGGTCGGAAGTCCTGGTTGTTCGCCGGGTCTGATCGCGGCGGCCTGCGGGCCGCCATCATCTACAGCCTGATCGTCACCGCCAAGATGAACGACGTCGATCCTCAGGCATGGCTGGCCGACCTGCTGGCTCGCATCGCCGATCATCCCGTTCAGCGGATCGACCAGTTGCTGCCCTGGAACTGGCGGCATCACAACGAGAGTGCCACCGAAGCAGCCTGAGCCGCGTGGCTCACCGGATGCTTACAAGCATTCCAACGAGGGCCGCGATTATCTGGGCCTCAAGCTGGACGACCCCAGCTTCACCGCTCCGATCTACGCCAACCTGGTCGAAGACGAGGAAGGCGACGGCTTCGGCCTCATCTGGTCCCGCCCTCAGGGCCGCCGCAACGGCAACTGAGACGCCCGCGAGATGTCCCGTCCGGCCTGTCCGGACGGGCATCCTCCCCAAACGTCGGAGGGGTGATGATGCCGATCGAACAGCATATCGAGGAACTGCGCGCCGAACTCCGCTGGTGCGATCCCAAGGAGCGGCCCCAGATCGAACGCGAACTGAAGGCGGCCCGCGCCGAACTTGCCCGTCTTCTCGCCAGGGAGCCGCAATAGCAGTTCCCGTCCAGGCCGCTCCGGTCCTTCCCGGAGCGGCCTGTTCATCGCTTCCGCGATGGCATACCTCCACCCCAAACTCCTTCTCAGGGAGGGGCTTCGGACTGCCAGACGTTTTCTTGCGGTTACCGGGGTAATACCGCAAAGAGATCAATCACCGGACGCCCAAACATTCAAAGTGCCGAAGATTGCGGGTTAGGATCGTCAAGCCATGATGTTTGACCGTCGCCGCAATGGCGATGTCGGCAAAGCCTGGAGCATGGTTTTGTGCCCGGGCCAAGCCCGAGAGCACGCCGGCCATGCGCGCGGTGGCCGTTATGCTGTTGACTACACAATAGTCAATCCAATTGCCTCTCTTTCTTTCACTAAGTATAGTTTAAGGTATTTTTCTAATAAATCACGGGTTTTATCTAGAGGCAGATCTTCAATAGCGCCGGACATATTGTGGAAAAATCTATCTCGAATCGTTTTAATTTCCTGAAATAAAGATATATCCTCATCAGCCCCAGATTCATTTAGATAATTCGACAATGCAGCAAATTTATCCAGTAAGCGATATTTATCATTCATTACGTCAAGCATTCTCTTCGAGAATATTCCATGTGCCGGAATACCCTTTACCGTGATTCCGACACTCATCTGTATAACCTTAAATTGCTTTACAATAAATATCTCTAAACCCGTCCAAGCGGAGATAAAGGCGTGCAAAAATCCGTTCTCATAAGGCTTTAGCGACCCGGAGAAGAGGTCTATAACCGCCTGTAGGTCTTTGTCTGAATGAAAAATTTCGGAAAGGAAAATTGTGGTTTGAATTTCTTCCGGGATTATCTCCATCATTGCTTGGTCTTTGGAGCGTTTATATTGGTCAACTTTCTTAAGAAATCCTAAGTCATCATCAAGAATATTATATCCATCAATAATAAATTCGTAATCTTTGGAAATTTTGGAAAATCTTGACAATGATAGAGCAGTCGCAGTTGCTCCAAATGCCCTTTCTGATTCTGACCTATGTTGAAGTTTATCAAAATTTGGCCCATCTTCATCTGTAATTTCTTTGATATCTATAATAGAAATAGGGTGTATTGCGGATATATAAAGAATTGCATTATTTCGACCGTACATGAGATATGAATTCCGGGTTGGCTGAAACCTCCTCAGGGCCTCGTCATCCAGATCAGATAATCTTTTTCCTGATGAAGTTAGAAGTCCGTCTAAAACAGATTCGTAAGACTTTGCACCAAGCAGTCTAACGACTACACCATTATTGCTCAACAGGATGACATCCAAGCTCGGTTCTGGATTATAAACTCCGATCGCTGAGTAAATTCTGAAATATTGTAGATACATCTCTTGGCCTACGATCTTTGTGTCACGCAATCACCTTACATACCATAAGCTAAATTCTGCGGAAAATTTTCAGTGGTGCCATACCGCCTACTTCGGTGGTGGGTGGTGCGGTCTTAAGCGCAAAACGCGCTTTCGTATCGGTAGACTGGGCGGTAGCCTTATCGGGTTTTAAGCGCAGCTCAAACGAAAAATTTCATGGTATCTTCGGCATTCTTCTCAAGCTTATTGTATCCAATGTTGCCCGCTATCCGCTGTCAACTGGGTGAAACCCGCTAGGTTCTGTTGACAAAGTGTGTCCATAATTTTGCGGATACAAGACAGACGAAGCCGATAAAAGACTCTGCGGTCTTGTCGTATCGCGTGGCAATCCTGCGCCAGTTT